>DASYIN010000122.1:0-23764 GCA_035997505.1 Steroidobacteraceae bacterium
TCAATGCGCTCTGCGAGTACAGTCTTCGCGGCCATTTCGCCCACTCTGATTCCGGCACTTTTTGCGGGGCCATCCGCAATCTTACCCAACGCCGCCTGATACGCGCTCTCAATGGCAGACCCTTGCAACGGCACGAGTTGCATCAGCGCGGTGCGATGCGCAGCTGTAATTGCGGCCTCTATCGAGGCGCCAGTCTCGGGTTTAATCTTGGCACCGCTGGCAGGATAGCGATGGGTGATCGCATTGGCCGCCTGGTACGCGGCCGTGTGCGCAATGGCCATCACGCGATTGGCCTGCGGCGTTTCCAGTCCGGCAGCAGTGACGATCTCGCAGTCTCTGATGTTCCATTCTGTAACCATATCGGCCTTCGCGGTCAGAACGCCAAGCAAACTGGCGATGATTGCCAGCACCACGATTAACTGATGCCGAGTCGTTGATCTGGTGGGTAGCATGTTCGTCTCCCTCGATAGCTAACTTCGGGCGCGGCCACTATGCGAGTCGCCCAGCGAGCTTACTAGTCCAAAAAATGGACTAACCCTGCCCTTCGCGTTAGAGTCCCGCCATGAATGGGCATGGACAGTTCTGTCCGGTGGCCGTCGCGTGCGAGGTCTTTGCGCACCGATGGACCCCGCTCATCTTGCGGGAACTGTTTGCTGGCTCCACTCACTTCAACGAGATCAGACGCGGCTTGCCGCTCATTTCCAAGTCGCTGCTAGCGCAGCGTCTGCGCGCGCTCGAGGCGGCCGGCGTCGTCACATGTGTTAACACCACCGATCGCAGCTATCCCGAATATCGGCTCACGCCAGCGGGCGCAGAATTCAAACCCGTGATTGAAAGCCTGGGGCAGTGGGGACAACGTTGGACGATTCGCTTCGATCCGCAAAACCTCGATGCCGAGTTGCTGATGTGGAACGTTCGGCGTCGACTGGCGATCGACCGTTTGCCTGAGGAACGCACCGTAGTTCGATTCGATTTTTCTGGCCTGCCTTCCAAGTATCGACGCAGTCACATATTTTGGCTGATCACGGAGCGGGTGGCGGTCGATTTGTGTTTGAAGGATCCCGGATCCGAAGTCGACCTCTACGTGAATGCAGATCTGGGAACGTTCGCCAGGATCTGGCTGGGGGACATGCCATTCTCCGAGGCGGTGCAGGCTGGCAAGATCCGCTTGACGGGACGCCGCGATTTGGTGCGCAGGTTTCCTTCATGGCTATTGCTTAGCCACTTCGCCGAAGTTCCGCGGCCGATCAAAACAGCCGCGTCTAAGCTACGTGCTCAACCCGGCGCGTAGTGCTACATTTTGGGGAACAACAACCTGGGAGACTCGAGCATGCGCGATTGGGAGCTTCAGAATTGGAACCGGCGCGGGTTGCTGCTGACTGCGGCTGCAGCGGGTGCCACGCTGGCGATGCCACGGCTGATCCTGGCGGCGGCCGGCAAATCCGACAAATTTGGCGGTGACTTGAGTTCCGTGCGCGCCGCGATCGATAAGCAGCGGCCGGAAGCGATCAAGCGTCTGCAAAGTTGGATTGCGCTGCCCTCGATTGCGGCCGAGAACCGCAACATGCAGGAGGGCGTGCGGATGATGATGGACCTGCTCAAGGACGCCGGCTTTCAGAGCGCGAAAGTGATGCCGACCGACGGGCAGCCGGGGGTGTTTGCGACCTTGGATGCGGGCGCTCCGCGCACTGTCGGCATGTACTTCATGTATGACGTCAAACAGTTCGATCCGAAGGAGTGGAGTTCTCCGCCGCTGGAAGCGGCCATCGTCGACAAGGCGCCATTCGGCAAGGTTATGATCGGACGCGGTGCCACCAATCAAAAGGGGCCGGAGGCGACCTTCCTCGCCGCGCTGCATGCGTTGAAGGCGGCCGGGCGCAAACCGCCCGTGAACATCGTGCTGGTGGCGGAGGGTGAAGAGGAAATCGCGTCTCCGCATTTCTCGCAAGTGGTGCATCAGCCGGAGGTGTTGAAGGCCCTGTCGAAATGCCACGAAGTGTTCATGCCGTTCGCGTCGCAATCGCCGCAAGGCTCGGTGCAGATCGCGCTCGGTGCCAAGGGCGCGGTTGAAGTGGAATTGGTGGCCTCGACGGAGCGATGGGGCCGCGGATCGAAGGACGACATCCATTCCAGCTACAAGGCCGAACTCGACAGCGCCGTTTGGCGCATGGTCAAGGCGCTCTCGACCCTGGTATCGGAAGACGGCAACGACCCCGCCATCGATGGATGGTCTGAGCATGTCAAACCCCTGACCGCGCGCCAGAAAGAGTTGATCGCTGAACAAGTGGCGCATACCAACGAAGCCGATGTCAAAAAGCTTTTGGGAGTGCAGCACTGGGTGCGCGACCTGTCTTATCGCGACGCGTTGGAGCGCTTGGCTTCCCAGCCGACCGTCAATATCGAAGGCATGTACGCGGGCTACACCGGTCCGGGCGGAAAAACCATACTGCCCTCCAAGGCCACGGCGAAACTCGATTTGCGTCTGGTGCCCGATCAAACCGCTGCGGATTGCGAGACAAAGCTCAAGGCGCATTTGGCCAAGCGCGGCTACGGCGACATCGAGGTCAAGGTGACGGGCGGCTACGACCCGACGCAGACGGATGAGAACTCATCGCTGATCAAGGCGTCCACCTCGGTCTATAAGGACTTGGGCTTGCCGGTGAGTTTGTCGCCGCGGCTGGCCGGTTCGTGGCCCGGATACATTTTTACCGGCGCACCGGTCAGCCTGCCGGCCGGCCATTTCGGCACCGGTCACGGCAGCCGCGCACACGCCCCCGACGAGTACTACGTCATCGAGTCCAGCAATCCGGCGGTACAAGGCATGGCAGACGCGACGCTGTCATACGTCAAGCATCTGTATGCGTTGGCGGCGGTGTAGGGACATCCAAACGCTGCACAGGGTAGAGGTTGTAGCGGCTGTCCCAGGAGGCGTGGCGGCGTAGAAAGAATTCCAGGCGCGCACTCGGGCTCGCGGCGAAGTCCGCTTCTTGCTCGAGTTTGCGCGCGAATTCCTCGCGCAGCGCCGGATCCGCATCGAGCATCTCCCGAGCTATTTGCTCCGCGACATAGGGCTCCATGTGTTCCTTTTGTTCGAAGCAGGCGTTGAAGAAACCCCACGCGGCGAAAGAGTCCGGCGCTTGAGGCTCGAACAATGCCACCACGAGTCGCGCCAGCGGTTGTGCGAGAGGCACGAACAGCGCGCCGCTTGAAATGCGCGACGTCTCGTCGTGCCACGCCCCGTCGATGGCCGCGCGCATGCGCCCTTCGAATGGCGCCGCTGAGAATTTCACCTGCGCGGCCCGAAACACCTGCATGCCGATTTCCTCCTGCGACTCGGTCAGGGTTTCGAAACCGATGCCGTGAGACTGCAGGCGCACGGCAATTTCCTCTGCAAACTCGGGTGGCACCACGTAGCCGGTGCGCGGCGCCGTGACGATCAGCGAAGGGCTGACCTGATCACGCAATGGCACGCGCCAGATCTGCGGTGTGGTTGGATCATAACGGGTGACGAGGGCGCCCGAGATCACGGAGAGCGTGCGCGTATAGGCATAGCCCCGAAAATCGATTATGCGCGCCGCTGCGCGAGCATCCCGGTCCGGCGTGGCGCCGCCGGCCTGCGGCGGCTCGCGCCAACTCGAGCTGTAGTCGAGGGTAAGTGCCGTACCGCCGAGATTCACCGCACTGCGATCGGCCTGGCGCGCAAGCTCCAGCCACTCAGCTCCCTGCGAGGCCATCATTTCGGCCAGACTGACGATGGTGTCGCGCATCATCCGCACTCGGCGTTGGTAGGGCTTCCATGAATGCGTTTCGACCAGCACGGTGAAGCGATTGCGCTGCGGAAAATAGCCGCTGGAAAAGCGCGGCGAATAGACGGTCAGAGCGAAACCGGATGCAGGATCGTCGGTGCTGGCGAGATCCGGATAAAAATCCAGTGCCAGGAAACCCAATTGGGTCACCCGCGCAATGAGCGCATCGCGCAACTGGCGCCCTGTTTTCATCAGAGTGCCATCGCCCTGATTGAGCGGCTCAACCTGCAGTGAAATATCAGGCTCGAAATCCGCGCCGTCAGTGACGTGCAGATCGGCGCATACCAACGGCTCCCACTCGCTGATGAGGCGCAGCATGGCCTGCATCTCCGGCGTGTCCGCCTTCATGTAGTCGCGATTCAGGTTGATGTTCTGCGCGGTGGTGCGCCAACCCGTCACTTCCGGCCCATTCTGATTGGGGCGGTTCCAGCGCCCGCAGCGTTCGTGGCCGTCTGCGTTAAAGGCAGGCACGAAGAGCACGGCGATCCGCTCGAGCACGCGCGCCGCGGCCTGATCCTCGAGCAATTCGCGAAGCGCAATAAATCCCGCGTCCTTGCCGTCGCTCTCACCGGGGTGGATGCCGCCCTGAAGCATGAGCACGGGAATGTTCTTGGCGCACAAGTTCGCCGGCGTGAGGGCGCCTGCTCGGGAAACAATGAGGGCAAGCATGCTGCGTCCTTCCGCCGAGCGCCCGTACTCGAAGACGCGCACCGCCGTCGGCCAGGCGCCGTGCATCTCCTGGCACAGGCGGCTCACTTCGTCCAGGCGTCCGGTCTCCCTGAAACCCGAGAGCTCGGCTATGGTCTTAAGCGATTCGTTCGTCAAGGCATGCTCCAACTTTGAGTAAGCGATTCCCGCAGGACGGATATAATGCCAGCTTGCCAATCACGATTTATACAACCGGCGGCACCATCGACAAGGTCTACTTTGACGCCAAGGGCGGCTACGAAGTCGGCGCCCCCATGGTGCGCCAAATTCTCGAGCATGGCCGCGTTCATGGCGACATCCCCATCATCGAGCTGCTGCGCAAGGATAGCTTGGAGATGACCGCCTCGGATCGAAACGCGATTCGCGAGGCGATCGCTGCGTCGGATGCGACCCGGGTGGTCGTGACTCACGGTACCGACACCATGGTCGCGACCGCACTGGCATTGCAAGGAATAACCGGCAAGACCATTGTCCTGACCGGTGCACTGCAGCCGGCGCGTTTCGCAGACAGCGACGCGGAGTTCAATTTGGGGTTGGCGATCGGCGCGGTACAAGCGCTGCCCGCGGGCGTCTACATCGCCGCCAATGGCCAGGTGTTTCCCGCCGATGCGGTGCGCAAGAACACCGCGCTCAACCGCTTCGAGCCAATCTGACGTCGAGCGGATTTCCGGGCGCGCGCCCGCCCGCGGCCGGCGCACTACCAGGGCGCCGGCTTGTAGTCTTTTAAAAATTGTCCCCACACGTGCTCGCCGCTCAGGCGGCCTGAAAATATCGGATCGGCGATGCGCGCCGCGCCGTCGATGATGTCGAGCGGCGGGGCGAAGCCCAGGTCCGCCTTACGGGCCGCGTGTGCCGCTGGATCCTCATCGGTCACCCATCCGGTGTCGACGGCGTTCATGTGGATGCCATCCTTGACGAAATCCGGTGCGCTGGTGCGGGTCATCATGTTGAGCGCCGCTTTCGCCATGTTGGTGTGCGGGTGCTTGTCGGTCTTGGTGGTGCGGTAGAACTGGCCCTCCACCGCGCTGACATTCACCACGTGTTTGTGATGCCCCGGCGTGCGCAGCATGAGAGGCTTCAAGCGCGCATTGAGCACATAGGGCGCGATGGCGTTCACGAGCTGCACTTCAAGAAGTTCCGGCGTCTCGACCTCGTGCATGCGCAGCCGCCAGCTGTTGACCTCGCGCAGGTCAACCTGCTGCAAATCCTCATCGTAGCGATCCGCTGGAAACAGCGTTTCGCCGCCCCGATAGTCCTCATCGAGATAGCGCCGCTGCGACAGCGCGGCGCTATGCAGCAATCCTTCGCCATGTTGGCGCAGGGCCGAGGCGATGAGCGCACTGCTGCCGCGTTGGCCCGTCCCTTCGATGCGATGACGCAGCTCATCATGAGGCGCCAGCGGTGCGCGCCAGTCCTCGGGCAGCGCGGCCAGCGGCTGCGCCTCGCGCTCCAACAGGTGCTGAAAAAACCCGGCGGGGCGGCGCACCGTTTGGCAGGCATTGTTCAAAATGTAGTCGAGCCGCGGCAAGCGTTCGGTGAGGAACTGCGTAAACAGCTCGACGCTTGGCGTGTGCCGAAGATCGAGGCCGTGAATCTGCAGCCGTTCGCGAAATGCGTTGAAATCGGGCTCTTTGGAGTAGCGTTCGATGGCATCGACGGGAAAGCGCGTGGTGACTACGACATGCGCGCCCGCGCGCAGCAGCTTCAAAGACGCCTGAAAGCCGATCTTGACGCGGGCGCCGGTAATCAGCGCGTAGTGGCCGCTCAAATCCGCGGTCTGCTCGCGCTTGGCGTAGTTGAACTCGCCGCAGGCCCCGCACAGGGAATCGTAGTAACGATGCATCACCGAGAAGGACTGTTTGCAGACGTAGCAGTTACGCTCCTGCACAAATGCGGCGCGGGACTCGGGAGCGTCCGCCTTCGGCCGCTCGAGCCAGAGGGGCGCATACACCTTGGAGCGCCGCTGCACCCGCAGGCCCGCTCGCTCAATGACGCCGCGGTCATGCTCCTGGGTGATCTGGCGCTTGGCGCGCCGAAAGCCTTTGAGCATTCTCGACACATCGTGGCGCTCAGGTTTGGTGACGAGCCCGGCGAGCATCAGCAGCTCGCGGCGCTGGTCCTGGCTCAAGCGCGTGAGCTGCGCGCGGTCGGCCTCGATGGCGCGTAACACGCGCATGCAGGTGAGCACATCTTCATCGGTCAGTGTCGAGTCGGGTGCGGGATGGGTATTCATCCGCGCATTGTATGTTGCCGCCGCAACGCGCGTAACGCTTAAGACCAGAACATCGGCAAAACGAATGCGAACGTGAACCCGATGCCGAAGCACACCGAGGCGATCGCATAAATGACGGCGCTGATACCGCGCAGCCGCTGACAGGAGCGCGCGAGTTCCGGATCCGCCGGACAGGGCGCGCGCCTCCCGACCCAAAGCGCCGCGCCGCTGATCACGAGCAACACGCCGGCGATACCGAATACCAACGGCTTATGCTCGCTGAGCCAGATCAGTTGCGGCACGGCCGTGACCAGACCCGCTACCGCGGCCCCGGCGCCCAGGGTCACAAGCACTGCCGGCAGTACACAACAGACGAGCGTGGCAGAACTCGCGAGCAGCGCCCCGATCGCAAGTCCCGCATTGCGGGCGAACTTGGGTTCGCTCACGGCTGGGCCTGCTTAAGCCGTTCGCGAACATCGGCCATCGGCGTCTCCGAGCGCGAGATAGCCTTTACGGTGTAGCCCGCGTCCGTGAGCGCCTTACGCAGATCCGCATCCGAAATATCCTGGCCGTCCTTCAAGGAGACGGCGACGAGCCGATGCTCGAGACTTACCACCACCTCCGCCGTCGCCGGGAACCTTTTGAGTTTTTTCTCGATGCCTTGTGCGCAGAACGCGCACACCAATCCGTTGACGGTCATCTCGATCGTTGCAGCCATGCTGCTGCTTGCAACTGTGAACAGGGTCACTGCCAGCAAGACCTGAAATCGCTTCATGCAAATCTCCAATTAAAAGTTGAACATGGCCATGGCTTGAACCTTTCCGGCATTGGTCACGCCGGCTTCGATCCAAGCGCCGCCCTTGAATAACCGCAGCAACGCGGCAGTCTCGATGCCGGAATGCAGTTCCCCGGGGTAATGGCGCGCCTGGAAGACAAACCACGTCGCGACTCCCCCGTAGTCATGCTTATAGGGCGCGACCCCGAGCTGCAGGGTGTCGATGCGGTCTGAGAACTCCGCGCTTCGCTGCAGATCCGACTTCATCGACGCGTAGACACGCCGAGTCTCGTAGTCGACTTGAACGCCTGCATTGCCTGCGATGCGCGTGCCGGTGAATTGGTTTCCCGTGGCGGAGCCCGCGCCACCCCACACAAAGATGTTGGCCTGTGCGTCATCGAGGTTCCATCGATGCGCGAGCCAGTTCAAACGTGCGTAGTTGATGTGCTCGCGGCGGTCGTCCACGTCGCTGCTAAAGTCGACATGACCTCCGCCAACGGAATAATCGAACCGTGGCGCATAGAAGATCTGCAGCTCCTGCATGGTGCCGGCTCCGTACTCCGCCATGACTGTTGTGCCGTCGGCAAAGGCAATGGGCTTGGGTACAGCCGGCGCAGCGACTGCCACGGCGATGCACAGCCCAACAAAGAGGCGAACCATTGATGTTCTCCATCGCTTCAGATTTAAAGACAGGAATCTGAGGCTTAGAGAATGGGTGGGCGGATGAGCGGCGAGTCGCCGCGAGAGGAGAAACTCGGCGATTTGACCGGCTGCAACTTGGCTGGAGGCGCAAACCAGGTGAGGGCTGTCGGCGACACTGTGGTGCCGACGGTCGAGAGGCAAAGATCGAGGCAGCAGCTCATCGCGCGTTGGCCCTTCGGGCAGCAAGAATCCTGCGATGCATCAGAGGGCGCGGTGGCGGTGGTCTGGCAGTGCGTCGACATCAATGGCGAAGTCGCTGCAAATGCAGCCACCGAGCCCTGCAGGCCGATGGCAAGCATTAAGATCAGAACAATGAGCTCACGCTGCATCTACGCAGCTTAACCGGCACGACAAAGCGACGCAAACCATCGCACCGCATTTTGATCGCGCTCCTCCCTTGAAAAGCCGGCGGCACGGCGCCGCCGGCGTTAACCATCAAGCGATCGCGTACAAGAACTCGACGAAGGATGCGGCCGCGCCATCCAATCCCTTGATCTTGGGATTTTTAGAGTCGATCAAGTAGTACTCATCCGGCGCATGCGCCCCGGTGCCGTGGCCCAAGCCGAAATCGCCCGCGGGCAGACTCAAGGGCGGCGCGGTGAAGCGATAACCGGGCCAGGATCCGGGGTTGCGCGGCACCACGAGCGGCGGTGAACCTAACTTGCTGAAGGTCGTAAGAACAGCCTTGAAGAATCGGCTGTCCGGATCGGTCTGCGTGGGATCGTAGCCGCCGCTCATGTTGACCTGGATGTCTCCAAAACCGTGCTTCGCCAGATGCGCCTTTACTTTCGCCAGCGTGTCGGCGGCAGTCATGTCGGGCACCAGGCGCATGTCGATCTTGGCCACGGCCCTGTGCGGCAGGACCGTCTTGCCGCCAGGTCCTGTGTAGCCTCCCACCAGACCCTCGATGTTGATCGTGGGCTGGGAAAACAGGCGCACCAGCGAGTCCTGCCAGTTCAAATCATGCACCCAATGCTCGACGCCAAATTCAGACTTGATCGTGGCTTCAGGCACGGCCTTCGCATAGGCCAGGACCAATTTCTTTTGCGCCTCGGAAAGTGGTTTCACCTTTTCGAAGAATCCTTCGACCGCGGGCGTATGCCCGTCCTTCTCCACCAAGGTGTTGAGCGCCTGCACCAGATGCCAGGACGGCGAATCCACCTGCGCCTCGAGGCTCGAGTGAATGTCTTTTTTCGGGCCGCGTCCCCAGGTGGCGCCATCCGAGACCAACTCCATCTCGATCACGCCTTTGGCGCCGGCGGCCACTTGCACGCTGCCGTCGGTATCCTGGCTGGCATCCGGCAGCATGACTCCGACGCAGGATTTCATGTGCGGCAACACGTCGGGGCTGTTGACGATTTCGCCGAAGTGCGGCGAGGCGATTTCTTCTTCGCCCTCGCAGACGAGCACGAGATTCACCGGTAACTTCTTGCCTGTCGACTTGAACGCCATGAGCGCGCTCAAGAAGGAATTCTGCGGGCCCTTTTGGTTCACCGCGCCGCGGCCCATGCACACCGTGCCCAAGCCGGCCTTTTCCACGAGTCGGCCTTCGAGGGGCGGCGAACTCCATTCCTCGGGAACGAACTGTTTCACGTCGTACATGAAGTAGACCGCGACGGTGGTTTTGGCGCCCGAGTCCAAGCGCCCGAACACACCCGGCTTGCCGGCGGTCGGAATGATTTTCACGCCGGTGAATCCGGCATCGGTGGCCAGTTTCGCCATGTATTCGGCGCCCTTGGGATAGTTGCGGTTCTCGGCGGCAATGGAGGGCAGCGCAATCCAATCCTGCAGACGCTTGACGTTCTCCGCGTGCATTTTCGGAATCTGTGCCAGGACCAGCGCCTTGTCGGGGTTGTCGCCTGCCGCAGCCAGCACTGCCGCCGGCGCAGCCATCACCGCAACGCCCGATAAGGCGCCTTGCACGAAATCGCGGCGGCTTAAAGCCTCGCTCGAATCAGTCATGAATATCCCCTTTGTTGTTTTGATCGCACGCTATTTTGACTTAAACCGCCCAAAAGATCCTAAGCCCCTGACCGCTTTGCCGGCTGGAATCCGATCTCGTGTCTAGAAGGCAATCATTTGTGAGTGTGGGTATGCCGAATCGATGGGTCATTGCGATTGCTGGAACCGTGGTCATGGTCACGATCGGCTGCCTTTATTCCTGGGCACTGTTCACTCAGCCCTTGCTGGTGGCGTACCACTGGGACTTGAGGACGACTACGTGGGCTTATGCCATCGCGAATTTCTCGGTGGCGGCGGTAGGCGCGGTCATCGGTGGCTTCTGGCAGGACCAGGCAGGCCCGCGAAAAGTCGCGATGGTGGGTGTTGCGCTCTGGGGGTTGGGAAATATGCTCGCCGGCCTGGGAACCTCCAGCCTGGGCGCACCCTGGCTGTATGCGACCTACGGCATCATGGGCGGCATCGGGGCTGGTATGGCCTACATCACACCGGTGGCCATGGTCACGAAGTGGTTCCCGGACCGCAAGGGACTTGCGGGCGGCCTCGTCGCCGCGGGCTTTGGCCTCGGCGCCTTCATCTATAACTTGGTTGTGCCGCGTCTCGCCGGATTTCATGCCGCTGCGCTGCACGCGGGCAGTTTCCTCGCCGCGAAAGCGGCTGCGACCGCCGCGGGTGCCCAATTCGACCTGCGGCAGCTGACGGCCGCGCAAACCTTCACCGCGGGCGATATCGGCGCCGTAATGCAGGTATTTGTGGTCTCCGGTACGGTGTTCCTGGTGGTGGGCCTGATCGCCACATCGCTGTTTCGCAATCCGCCGCCGGGTTACTGCGTGGCCACGCCCAAGGCCCTGGCCGGCAGAACGACGGTCGAGTCCTACTCGCCCTCGCAAATCATCGCGACGCCGCAATTCTATCTGCTGTGGTTGCAACTCTTCGTCAATGTCATTGGCGGCATCACCATCATCTCGAATGCGGTGTTCATCCTCACCGATCTGACTTCAGTTTCCGCAGCGTCGGTCGCACCGCTTTTCGGCCTCGTCAGTATCTTCAATGCGCTCGGGCGCTTGTTCTGGGGTGCCGTGTCGGATCGAATCGGCTGCAACAGGACGTTCGCAGCCTTGTTTGTCATTCAAGCGGTGACGTTGCTTCTGTTGACCAATGTCCATGATCTGACGCTCGCGCTGCTGGCTACATCGGTGGTGCTGTTTTGCTGCGGCGGGGGTTTCGGAACCATGCCCTCTTTTAATGCCGGCTATTTTGGCACCAAGTACATGGGTCTGAACTACGCCCTGATCCTCACGGCATGGGGTTTCGCCGCATTGGTAGGCCCGACTCTGGTCGCGCGCGCCAAAGACATGACCGGTTCCTTCGCGGGCATACTGCCGCTGATCGCGCTGCTGCTGACGGGTGCCGTGATCCTGCCTTTCTTGACGAAAAAGCCGTCGCGCCGCGGTTTTACCCCACGCGATTCTCCGGAAAGCTCAAGGTCTGGAGGCGGCTCGCTTCGGCTGCACCCAATTTTTTCTGCGCGCGAATTTCATTCACGATGTCGAGCGCCGTTTTTGTGGTCGGCGGCAGCTCTGCATCGCTCAGCTCGAGCGGCGTCAGACGCTCGCCCCAGCGAATCAGGTGCGCCGACAAGGTGAGACCGCCGCCGAACGCCGGCATGAGCACCAGGCTGTTGGGGGCCACACGGCCTTCTTCCACTGCATCGACGAGGGCGACGGGCGCCGTGGCGGAACTCATGTTGCCGTACTTCTGCACCGTCAAAAACACCTTGTCCGCGCTGGCACCGGCGCGTTTCGCGACGGCGTCGATAATGCGCAAGTTCGCTTGATGCGGCACGACCAGCCCGATGTCATTGATGGTCACGCCCGCACGCCGCATCACGTCGAGACTGGCGTCGCTCATGCCTTGCACGGCCTTGCGAAAAATTTCCTGTCCGTCGAAATCCCAACTGGTCTGCCCATATTGCACGCCGAGATTGGCGTACATCGTGCCCATGCCGCGCACCCGCAGAATCTGCCGCGAATCCGCATAGCATTGCAGCTTCTCGGCGATGACGCCGGATTCGCTCTGTGACTCCTTGAGCACCATGGCGGCCGCACCGTCGCCGAACAACACGGCGACATTGCGGTTGTCCCAGTCCATGTATTGAGAGATCAGTTCGACGCCGATCACCAGGGCATTCTTGACGATGCCGGTTTTGATCATGGATGTACCGATCGACAGCCCGTACATGAAGCTGGTGCAGGCCGTATTGACGTCGAAGGCCGCCGCCTGCGTCGCGCCGATTCGCTGCTGCACGCCTGAGGCGCTGTTGGGTACGAGCTCATCGTTGCTGCAGCTGCCGTATATGACCAATTCGATGTCCTTGCCCGACATGCCGGCGCAAGCGATGGCGCGCCGCGCGGCCGTGATGGCCAGCTCGATCCCTGGCACGTGGGAGATGCGCCGCTCCTTCATGCCGGTGCGCGTCGTGATCCACTCATCGTCCGTCGGCAGGAAGGTCGCCAGGTCTTGGTTGGTCAGAATTAACGGCGGCAGGCATTTGCCCCAGCCGACAATGGCAGCGTGAGTCAATGAAACTCCCCTCTTTTTGTGTGGCGCATTGTCTCCCATATGGAAGCAACGCGCACGCCCGCGCAGCGGACGGCCAAATCCAGCCACGTGCCGGTCTATTGCAGCACGGAAAAGCACGCGCCCCGCGGCGCGGGCTCAGTCGGCGGAAACCGTGCGTCCGCTGGCCCAGGCGCGCAGGGCGGCGACCTTCTCCGCCATGACGACGGCGAGCGGCCGGGTGTTCTGCATCTCGCGCGCGACCATTGCGGCGGTGACCGACTGGCTGGCCGCATGCGCGCTATACAGCGCGGCGACGATGGCCTGTTCGATTTCGGCGCCCGAAAAGCTGTCGCAACGGCTCGCGAGAGCCGCGAGTTCTTCGGGGCGCAGCTCGAGGCCGCGCTTGTGGGCGTGAATCGCGATGATCTCCGCGCGCGCCTGCTTGCCGGGAAGGTCGACGAAGAAGATTTCATCGAAGCGACCCTTGCGAATCAATTCCGGCGGCAGCGCCGCAATATCGTTCGCCGTGGCGACCACGAAAATGCGCGCGCGCTGCTCGGACAGCCAGGTGAGAAAGGTTCCGAGGACCCGGCGCGACACGCCGCTGTCGCCTTCGCCCTCGGCGAGAGCCTTTTCGATTTCGTCCACCCACAGCACGCACGGCGAGAGCCCCTCGGCCGAATGCAGCGACTCGCGCAGATTCTTTTCTGCTTCGCCCTGCCACTTGGTGTACAGCGCACCGAAATCCAGGCGCACCAGTGGCACCCCGAGGATTCCCGCCGCGGCGCGCGCGGCCAGGCTTTTGCCGCAGCCTTGCACGCCGAGCAACAACACGCCCTTGGGTGGATCGAGTTCCGGGGCGCTGCCGTCGAAGGCCGGCTTGCGGCTCGTCAGCCATTGCCGAAGTTTCTGCAGGCCGCCGACGTCCGCGAACTTGGCGGTCGCCGGTTCATAGGTCAGCGTACCGCCGCGATTCAAGAGTTCGTATTTCGCCGCCAGCAGTTCGGTAATGTCGGACATGGTGAGGGCGCCGTCATCGAATATCGCATGGCGCACCAAACGTTCGGCGTCGGATGCCGTGAGTCCGTTGAGATTGTCGACGAACTTGGTGAGAATTTCGCGATCCAGATTGACCGGCTTGCCCGGATTCGCGGAGTTCCACTCGCGGGCGATGCGCGTGATGATCATCAGCCGCTCGTTGGTCGAGGGCAACGCGAGGTGCAGGCGCGCGGCAAACTGCTCCAGCTCCTGCGGCAGAGTGACCTCGTAGCTCACCAGGACCACGGTGCGCGCCACTTGGTCGTAGCTCTGGGCGATGTCCTTCAGCAGGCGCACATTCACCGGCTCTTCGAGATAGGGATGAAAATCGAGCAACACGTAAATGCCCGGCATCGGCGTGGCCTTGAGGTGCTTCAGCAGCTGCTCAGGATCCGCGAGCGTCCGCTGCGGGCCTCCCATATCGACATCGACCCGCTGCAGGCCTTCGGTCACAGTCCACTGAAACACGCCCCAGCCGCGGCCCTCTTTGACCTTGAGGCTCATTTCGCGCACAAGCGTCAGCACCCGCGATTCTTCGCGGGACTCGACGACGATGAGCGCCAGGCGCGACGCCAGCATCGTTTGCAGCTCTCGGCGCGGATCTTGCGGTGTGGTGTCATTCATCCGGGCGGGAATGTAGCATGAACCCCATCGCCGCTATAATGACGTAGAGCATGGAAACGCCACGCGCATCCGCCTCGTTTTTGCAGAGTCTGAGCCCTGCGGAATACGCGCAGGTCTCGCAGCTGCTTGACGAGGCGCTCGACCTGGCCATGGAAGATCGGCCGGCGTGGCTCGCTGACCTTGAGCGCCGCGACCCGCAATCCGCCGGCATTCTGCGAAGCCTGTTGGACCTGCAGGGCAGTGCCAATCAGCCGCTCCTCGACGGAAATCTGGTCGCCGAACTGATCGGACCGCTGGTCGATTCGGACTCCGCCCTGATCGGCAAACAATTCGGTCCTTATCGCGTGCTGTCGCTGCTCGGCCATGGGGGCATGGGCAGCGTGTGGCTTGCAGAGCGCTCGGATGGACTGTTTACGCGCCAAGTCGCGCTAAAACTCATTCATCCGGCCCTCATGGGCAAGATCATGACGGAGCGCGCTACTCGCGAGCGGGAAATTCTGGCAAGCCTCAATCATCCGCACATCGCACGGCTCATCGACGCGGGTTTCAGCGAGGACTCTCAGCCCTATCTCGCATTGGAATACGTGGCGGGAAAGACCATCACGGAGTATTGCGATGAACACCGGCTGCCGCTGCGATCGCGCCTGGAGTTGTTTCGCCAGGTGCTGAGCGCCGTGCAATACGCACACGCGAATCTGGTCATTCATCGCGACCTGAAACCCTCGAATGTGCTGGTGACCGAAGACGGGCAGGTGTACTTGCTGGACTTCGGGATCGCCAAGCTTCTGACCGAAGGCAAAGCCAGCGAAACCGAGCTCACCCGCGTCGGCGGCCGTGCGTTGACGCCTGACTACGCCGCCCCCGAACAGATTGCGGGTGCGCCGATCACCACGGCCGCTGATGTCTACGCGCTGGGCGTTATTTTCTATGAGCTGCTGACGGGAGAGCGGCCTTACAAGCTCAAGCGTGAATCGGTGGGTGCGCTCGAAGAGGCGATCTTGCGCACCGATCCGGCCGTGCCGAGCCGTTCGGCGATTTCGGAATCCGCTGCCGGCGCGCGCAGCGCGACGCCGAAGAAGCTGGCGAAATCGCTGGCCGGTGATCTGGACACGATCGTGCTCAAGGCACTTAAAAAGAAGCCGGCCGAGCGCTACGCGACGGCCAACGCATTCGACGAGGATGTGGCTCGCTACCTCGGCGGTGAAGTGGTGCTGGCGCAGCCCGACAGCCTCGCTTATCGCGTTGCCAAGTACGTAGGGCGTCATCGGGTCGGGATCGCCGCTGCCACGGTCTTGATCTTGATTCTCGCCGGCGGCCTGGCTGCCACGACCTATGAGGCGAGGGTGGCGGCGATTCAGCGCGACGCCGCCATCAAGGCGCAGCTGCGTTCGGTGACGCAGACGGCGGCGGAGCGGCTGAAGAACGCGGATATTTCCGGCGCGCTGGCCATCATATTGGAGGTGCTGCCGAACCGCGATGCGGGGGGCCTGTTCACGCCGGAAGCATTGGGTGTGTTTCAGGATGCGCGCGCGGCCGATCCACAACTTTTGATGCTCGCAGGTCACACCGACAAAGTCCGTTCCGCCGCCTTCTCACCCGACGGCCGGCGCGTCGTGACGGCATCATATGACTTGAGCGCACGGGTCTGGGATGCCGAGAGCGGTGTGCAAGTGCTGCAGCTTGTGGGGCACACGAAGGCGGTGCGATCCGCGGCATTCTCGCCGGACGGTTTGCGCATCGTCACCAGCGCGCTGGACAAGACGGCGCGGATTTGGGATGCGGCGACCGGCCGGGAGATCATGGTCTTGAATGGGCACGAGGACCGCTTGAGGAACGCGGCGTTTTCGCCGGACGGCCGACGCATCGCCACGGCATCGTATGACAAAACCGCGCGGATTTGGGATGCCGCCACCGGCCGGGAAATACTGACGCTGGCGGGGCATACGGGAGTTGTCTACTCGGCGTTTTTTTCGGCCGACGGTCGACGCGTGCTGACGGCGTCTTACGACAAAACCGCCCGCATCTGGGACGCGGGTACGGGCCGAGAGATCATGCGGATCAACTCTCCGGCGGGCGGATTTTCTTGCGCCGCATTTTCTCCCGACGGCAGTCGCATCGTAACGGCGTCGGAGGACACGACCGCGCGAGTTTGGGATAGCGCGACGGGACGCGAGGTCATGCTGTTGGGAGGAAACGAGCAGGGGGTATTGTCGGCCGCCTTCTCGCCGGACGGAGATCGCATCGTCACGGCGGGCAACGATGAAAGCGTGCGGATCTGGGAGGTCAAGACGGGCCGGGAAATCCTATTGATCAAGGCCCACGCCCTGGCCGTCACCGGCGTTGCTTTCTCGCCCGAGGGGCTTCGCGTGGTCTCCTCATCGGACGATACGACGGCGCGAATCTGGAGCACAGTGGCGAGCGGCGAAATCCGACGCTTGATCGGTCACGCACAGGGGCTGCCCGGCGCCGATTTTTCCCCCGACGGCCGGCGCATCGCCACGGCGTCGTCCGACAGAACCGCCCGTATTTGGGACACGGCGAGCGGTACGCAGCTTCAGGTATTGAACGGCCACACGGAACTTGTTCTCTCTGCCGAATTTTCGCCGGATGGCAAGTACGTGGCGACGGCGTCGGATGATCGCACGGCCCGCATCTGGAATGCCGCGACGGGCGAACAACTCAAGGTCTTGAGCGGCCACGCACTGCAAGTGGAAGGGGCTGCCTTCTCGCCCGACGGCCGCCGCGTCGTCACCGCCTCCTACGATAAGACCGGCCGAATTTGGGATGTGCAGTCCGGCCGCGAACTCGTGAAGCTGCAAGGACACACCGGACCCCTGGACTGGGCGGTGTTTTCACCGGATGGCCGCCGCGTCGTCACCTCGTCCACCGATCAGACTGCCAGGGTCTGGGACGCCGCCAGCGGCCGCCAGACCATGCTGTTGAGCGGTCACACCGCCTCCGTGGCGACGGCGGTGTTCTCGCCCGATGGCCGCAGCGTTCTGACTGCGTCGGACGACAAGACGGTGCGCATCTGGGATGCGGCGACGGGCCGGGTGAGCCGCGTGCTCAGCGGACACGAAGCGCACATCACTTCCGCTGCGTACTCCTCCGACGGTACGCGCATCGTCTCCTCATCGAATGACAAAACGGCCCGTATTTGGGACGTAGCCACGGGTCAGCAGATCAAGACGCTCAGGCACGCCGATTCGGTGAACACGGCCGCTTTTTCGCCCGACGGTCGCCTGGTCGTCACAGCCACGTTCAACCCCAGCGCGCTGATCTGGGATGCAAGCGCTCCGCCCATCGACACACAAGTGGCATGGGCGGCAGCGGCGCAGTTCGATCTGTTGCCCAGCGTGGAGCGGGCTGAGTTGGGACTTAAGTCACCCGCGGATGTTCGGCGCTGGGCGAACAAAACCCAATGCGATGAGTCCGCTGGATCGCCATTTGATCCTGACCGTCACGCCCCCGGTCTCCAACTCGATGACATCGTCGCCGACATCGCCCTCGCGGCGTGCGCGAATGGCCAACGCGATCGATCCGGCGATGGCGGCAGATCGTTGTACCAGCATGGCCGCGCGCTGCAGGCCAGCGGCCAATTTGTGTTTGCACGGCAGAATTTCGAGCAAGCCGTCGAATCAGGATATCGCGGCGCGCGAATCGACTTGGCATCCCTGCTCGCGCAGGCGTCATACGGTTTCGCCGATCTGCCGCGCGCCGCCAAGCTCTACGAGCAAGCGTGGGAACAGGGTGTGCGGTTCGCGGGATTTGCGCTTGGCGGTCTCTACGAATATGGAGTCCCCGCCGACAGCCGGCGGGCGTGGGACTGGTATCAGCGGGCGGCCGACGCCGGCGAGCCGAATGCCTTGGCACACTTCGGTGCACGCGAGGAGAGCGCCGCGCTTTCGGCGGACAACGCCGACAAAAAACGCGCGCATTGGATTGCTGCTTTCAAGTACTACGCGGCCGCTGCCGAGCGGGCGCGACACGAGGACTGGCCGGACGGCGTGTGGAGAAATTGGCGTTATCGGCGCGCGAGTCTCGCACGCTTGCTCGCCCGCGAAGGCATGATGCAGCAGGTGGCCGATACCTACACCGCGGTACACGCTACGCTCTGATCGAAGCGCGGTGTAGGCGCTCACCCACACCAAGCATCTGCCGCCGTGAGGTGCCTCTGCGAGGCAAAGCCGCTTTAATGCAGCCAACAGCACGTAATTTGCGGCGGCCTGAGAACAAGAATGAGTGGCCAGGTTTCGGCGTTCACCCTAATGCCTCGAGCGCAGAACCTTCGCGCGCGGAAGCTGCAAGGTTCGATTCTGCTGGTGCTGATCGTCGCCAGCCGCTTGAGCTTCGCCGACGATCCAAAACTAAATGCCCCGCCGCAAAAGGAAGCGCCAACCGCTTTCGCGGCCCAGGAACCTTCGCCGGTGAAGGACTGGGGCGTGGGTGAGGGCAAGAGTTATTTCGTGCCGGCATGGGAGATACCGGCGTTCGAGTTGCTGCTGAATCGCGTGGATCATTATGCGGTGGATTCACAGGTGTACGCATCGCCGCTGTCGAACTTCAAGGACAATCTGCATCACAAGTGGGTTGTGGACAACGACGCTTTCGCCACGAATCAATTTCTCCACCCGTATCAGGGGGCTTTCTACCAGGGGCTCGCCCGGTCCTCGGGGTTGGATTTCTGGCAGTCCTCGGCCTACACGTTTGCCGGCAGCCTGTTGTGGGAGTACGCGGGTGAAACCACGCGGCCCTCCATCAACGATCAAGTGGCGAGCGGCATTGCCGGAAATTTCTTGGGCGAACCGCTGTTTCGGATGGCGAGCCTATTGCTGGAAAGCGGTCCCAACGGCGAGCCCGGGCTGTTGCGAAAAATCGGCGCCGCCATCATCTCGCCCTCGATGGGAGTGAATCGACTGCTGTACGGCGATCGGTTTGCGGGGGTATTTCGCAGCAACGACCCGGCGGTCTATACCCGCGTGGATCTCGGCGCGAGCTTGAGCTCGCATTTCACCTCGAACGTCAATGTGAATGCGGATTTTACCGGTCCCGCGGTGGCCCAGACCTTCAAGCGGCAAAGCGCCAGCGCCACTTTCACCATGGCCTACGGCCTGCCCGGCAAGGCCAGTTACAGCTACGACCGCCCATTCGATTATTTCAATTTCGAACTGAGCGCCGATACGGCCAACACGATCGAAGCGGTTTTCAGCCGCGGTCTGTTGTACGGCACGGACTATGCGATCGGTCCTAACTACCGCGGCATTTGGGGGCTGTATGGCACCTATGAATATGTCGGCCCGCAAGTATTCCGCGTTTCCACCACCGCGGCCGCACTGGGGACCACGGGCCAGTGGTGGCTGTCGCGCCAGATCGCACTGCAAGGCACGGCGCTGTTCGGCGTCGGTTATGGCGGCGGCGGGGTTATTCACGGCGCCGGCGTGGCACAAGCCGGAGCGCTCGGCGACGGCCAGCGGGATTATCATGACGGTTTGGCGCCGCAAGGGGAAGCGCAGGCCCGCCTGATCGTCGCGGATCGGGTTTCGCTCGACACGACCTTTCGCGAGTACTACATCAGCCGCGTTGCGGCGACCGAAAGCACCGGGTCGGAGGATATTTCGCGTCTCGACACCGCGCTGACCGTGCGCGTCTACAACTTGCACGGCATCACGTTCCGATACTCGCAAGCCAGCCGCAATGGACGCTACGCCACCCTGCCGACGTCGCATCAGACCATCGGAACATTCAGTATCGGCTACACTTACATCGGACATACCCGCTTTGGCGCGGTAGATTGGCGGCCCGGGGCACAGGAAAAATGACCTCGGCGGTGTATCCGGACAGCGTACCGGTACACAATATCCGCTAATTCCAAGTCCTCCCGACCGAGGGTAAGCCGATCGAGTTATTAGAGCGCGATGAACAACTCAGGCGTTTAAGCGAATCCTTTGCGTACGCGCGCGAGGGCCGGGGTCGTATTGTCGCCATTGCGGCCGAGGCAGGCGCCGGCAAGACGGCGTTGACGGAACGCTTTGTGCAGGATCTCGCGAAGAGAGCGCGGGTGTATTGGGGTGCTTGCGAAAACCTGTCGACGCCCGAGGTGTTGCTGCCGCTGCGCGACATCGCGCGCGCCCACGGCGAGGCGTTTGATCCGGGCGCGGACCACATCCATGCCTTCGAATCGGTGCTGCGTCTTCTGTCCAACGGCATCGAGCCCGCCCTGCTCATCATAGAGGACGTGCATTGGGCGGATACCGCCACCCTGGATCTCATTCGCTTCCTTGGGCGCCGGATCGCGCGCGTGCGCGCGCTCGTCTTGATCACGTATAGAGACGAGGAGGTGGATGCGCGTTCGGCCGTGCGCAATCTTCTTGGCGAGACACCGGCCGGAAGCGTTCAGCGCATGACGCTCGAACCCTTGTCGCTCGCCGCCGTGACGGGTTTGGCTGTAAAGGCCGGACGCCGCGCCGAGGAGATCTATAAACTCACTGCGGGCAATCCGTTTCTCGTCACGGAGGCTCTGGCGGTGGAGGGCGACCTGCCCACGGATGCGGTGCGCGATTCGACCTTGGCGCGGGCATCGCGACTGTGCGACTCGGCGCGCATCGTGCTTGAGGCGGTGTCTCTGTTTCCGCGTCGCGCCGAGACAGCGGTGGTCGCCGATCTCGTCAAGGGCATGATCGAAGACGGCCTCGATGAGTGCGTGGAAAAGGGAATGCTGTCGCTCGAGGGCGGCCTGGTGCATTTTCGGCATGAGCTCGCACGCCGCGCCATCGAAGGTTCCCTCACGCCGACGCGGCGCCGCGCACTGCATCAGAAGGTCGTGGATATCTTGAAGCGCCGCACCGATGCGCGCGCCAGCGAGATTGCGCACCACGCAGAGCGTGCCGGAGACATCGCGGTGCTCCTCAAGTTCGCGCAGCGCGCAGGGCAGGAGGCGACGCGGGCTGGGGCGGCGCACGAAGCGGCGGCCCATTTCGCGGTCATGCTGCGCCATCGAGACGCGTTGGAAGCGAGCCGGGTGGTCGAAGCGCTCGAACAGCACGCGGAGCAGGCCTATCTCATGGGCTCGGCCGACATGGCCATGATCTCGATGACGGAGGCAGCCGCATTGCGGCGCCGAGCCGGGGAAACGCTGAAGCTGGGACATGATCTGACCCGCCTGTCGCGCTTTGCATGGATGTGCGGCCGCCGGACGGAGGCCGAAAGGTCTGTGGAGGAAGCGATTGCTGTCTTGCAGGCAGCGCCGCCGGGCCGCGAACTCGCCTGGGCCTATTCGCATCAATCGCAACTGGACATGCTGGCCTCGCACATGGATGGCGCCATCAGCTGGGGCGAGCGCGCGCTCGAGCTGGCGCGGCAGTTGGGCGAGCAGGAGGTCATTATTCATGCCCTGGGCAACATCGGATCGGCAAAGTGCGAGGACGCCGGGTCGGGCTTCGCGGAGCTGGATCAGAGTTTGGAGCTGGCAATCGCAGGCAAGTATCACGACCACGTGGAGCGTGCATCCTGCAACAAGAGCTGCAACCACTATTGGGCGCGCAACTACGCCGCCGCGCTCGACTGCATCGAACGCGGGGTGGCGTACGCGGGCACTCTCGAGCTCACGCATTGGGACGCGTATCTGCGCGGTTGGCGCGCGATGATTTGGCTCGATCAGGGCGACTGGAGCCGCGCGGAGGAAGAGGCGCAGGAGATCTGCAGCCGGACCTATGCTGCGGAAACTTACCGGTTTCCCGCGCTGATCGTGCTCGGGCGGCTGCGCATACGGCGCGGCGACCCGGATGCGGACGCGCCGCTCGATATCGCCCGGCGTCTCGCAGCGTCCATGGGCGAGCCGCAGCGCACCGTATACGTCGCGATAGCAGCGGCTGAAGACGCCTGGCTGTTGCCCGAAGCGGCGGATGTTGCCCTCGAAGAGGCGAAGGCGCAGCTGCGGGATGCGTACCTGATGGCCGAGCAGCGACATTCGCGCTGGGGAGTGGAGGACTTGGCATTGTGGCTCCGCATCCTGGGCGAGCCCGTGGCGGGAACCGAACGGTTTTCCAGTCCCTTTCGCGAACATTGCGAGGGCCGTTGGAAGGAAGCGGCGGAGGGTTGGCGCGAGCGCGGCCGTCCCTACGAGGAGGCGCTCGCCTTGAGCGCGGGAGATGAACAGGCGCAGCGCCAGGCGTTGGAAATTTTCGATCGCCTGGGCGCGTTGCCGGCGGCTGCGCGCCTACGTCGGGAAATGCGTGCCGGCGGCGCGCGTACCGTGCCGCGCGGACCCATCGCGGGCACCCGCGCCAATGCGGCTGGACTGACTCGCCGGCAGGTGCAGGTGCTGGCGCTGGTGGATGAGGGCTTGAGCAATTCAGAGATCGCACGACGCTTGTGCATCTCTGCCAAGACCGCAGAGCACCACGTGTCGGCAATGATGGCCCGTCTCGACGCGCCCACCCGTCAGAAGGCCGCAGCAGTGGCGCGCGCGCGCGGACTCCTGGGGGATCTCAAAAGATAGGGATGCCACAGCTAAAAGATGGGGAGGTACGCCCCATGCGGCCAACGCGGCTCCACGGCACCATGCGGCCCTGTTAGTTCTATTGGAGTCGCACAATGTCTCGCATCGGCATCTTTGCCTACGGCATCTTGAGCTATCTGGTCTTTTTCGGCGTCTTTCTCTACGGCATTGGTTTCATCGGCGGCTTTTTGACGCCGACCAGCCTGGATGCCGCGCCCACCTCGTCCTTGGGCCGTGCGCTGACGGCGGACTTGTGTCTGCTGACGGCGTTTGCCCTGCAGCACAGCGGCATGGCGCGTCCTGCGTTCAAGACCTGGTGGAAGCGCTTCGTGCCCGAAGCGGCCGAGCGCAGCACGTATGTGCTGCTCAGTTCACTCGCGCTCGCGGCGCTATATGTTTATTGGCAGCCGATCGGCGGCGTGGTGTGGAGCGTCGCCGACGGCGCTGCCCGCAACGTGGTCATCGGATTGTACCTGTTCGGTTGGCTGCTCCTTTTATACACCACCTTCCTGATCGATCACTTTGACCTGTTTGGTTTGAAGCAGGTATGGCGGCGACTGGCGAACAAGACCTATCGCGCCCCCGTGTTTCGCACCCCCAGTCTGTACAAACTCGTGCGTCACCCGCTGTACATCGGCTGGCTGACGATTTTCTGGGCCGCGCCGACCATGACCGTTTCGCACCTGATATTTGCACTGGCCACGACCGCCTACATCCTCATCGCCATCCGCTTCGAGGAGCGCGACCTAGTCTCCGCGTTCGGCAATGTGTACGTGGACTATCGGGCGCGCACGCCCATGCTTATCCCCAAGCTGTGGACTCGCGGCGACAAGGTACAGCGCAGAATTTTTTAGGGCCGCCCTTAATCATGACATCAGGTG
>DASYIN010000123.1:0-17963 GCA_035997505.1 Steroidobacteraceae bacterium
ATGGCATCGACGTCCAGGAGCTCTACGTCTGGCGTCCGTTGATCGAGCACGCGGTCGAGCATCTGCGCGACGGAAAATTCATCAGCACCGAAGCAGATGCCTACTGGCTGCCGGATACTGCGGGCACCGATTACCGGCAACAGCACACGAAAAGCACGATCGTCCTCAATGAGATCGACGTTGCGTCGCGGCGGCTGCAGTATTTTCACAACGCCGGCTACTTCTCTCTGGAAGGCGAAGACTTCAATCGGCTGTTCCGCGTGGAGGCGGCACCGGATCCGGCCTTCATGCCGCTGTTCGCCGAGCTGGTGCGGCACGACCGCGCAGTGCCCCGGACTGTCGCGGAACTGCGTTCGATCTCGCTGGACCAGTTGCGCAAACACGCCGCCTGGCGCACGCGGGACAATCCCGTGCAACGCTTTCGTGTTCGTTTCGAACGCGACCTGCCGGCAATCGCGCAGCGGGGCATGGCGCACTATCACGCTTGGGTATTCGGCACGCTGCGTCAGCTGGGTGCCGCCTCGGAACTCTCCGCGGCTCATTTGCGTTGGCTGGATCCGGCGCCGGCCGGGCGATTCGAGCACGCGGCCGCCGCTTTTTCGGACATTTCGACCATCGCCAAATCGCTGCTGTTGAAAATCGCACGCGCAGTCAATGCCAAGCGCGCGCTGGATGCCTCGGCCACATTCGACGAGATGGCAGGCGCCTGGGGCCGGGCGACCGCCGCGCTGGAGAGCCTGTGAGTGGCCGCTTGCAGGACTGCACCAGCCACCCGCGCACTGCGATTACGGCAGGTTGGGAAGTCGGTACGGTGCACGGGCCGAGCGATATTAGATGGTCGCGCGCCGAAGTGCCCGGCACCGTGGCCGGCAGCCTGCGCGCCACCGGCCAGTGGAGCTTCGAATCAAGGACCCTTCTTGACGCGCAGGAATGGTGCTATCGAACTCGATTCGCGGCGCAGCCGGCGTCGCCGGGAGAGCGCGCAATCCTTGGCTTCGAGGGACTGGCCACTTTCGCGCAAGTGCACTTGAACGGCCAGCCGTTGTTCGAGTCCGCGAACATGTTTCTCGAACACCGCTGCGACGTCACCCCACTGTTGCGCGCCGACAATGAACTCGTGATTCGTTTCTCTCCGCTGGATGCGTTTCTCGGCGTGCGGCGCCGACGCCCGCGCTGGCGCACCCCCATGGTGCAACATCAGCAACTGCGGTGGGTGCGCACCAGCCTGCTGGGGCGAACGCCCGGCTGGACCCCGCCCGCCGCGCCCGTGGGGCCCTGGCGCCCCGTCTGGCTGGAGCGGCAACGATGGCTACACTTCGGCGAGCATCAGTTGCGTGCTTCCGTGGCGGGCGGCACCGGCCGCTTGATGCTGTCATGCGCAGTCTCGTTGTTGGACGGAACGACTCTGAAGTCCGCGCTGCTGGTTGCGGAGCGCAACGGCCGGCGAGTCGAATCCAGTTTGCGTCATGAGGCGTCGCGCATGCAGGGGGATCTCTCGCTGCCGGAAGTCGATCTGTGGTGGCCGCACACCCATGGAACGCCCGCGCTGTACAAGGCTTTTCTCGAGCTCGAATTGACAGACTCCGCAGGCGAACAACACCACGTCGAGGTGAACCTGGGATGCGTCGGATTTCGCTCATTGCGGCTCGAGCGCGAATCAGGACAGTTCGCGCTCCACGTCAACGGCCGCGAAGTATTTTGCCGCGGCGCCGCTTGGATGCCGCTCGATTGCGTCAGTTTGCAGGCCGCGAACGTCGACTATCGCGCGGCGATCGATCAGGTCCGCGACGCGGGCATGAACATGCTGCGCATCTCCGGGGCTACCGTGTATGAGAACGATGAGTTTCTGAATTGCTGCGATGCTGCCGGCATCATGATTTGGCAGGACTTCATGTTCGCCAACATGGACTATCCGGCGGAGGACACCGAATTTGCCGCGACTGTCCGGCTCGAGGCGCGGCAGCAATTGTCGCGGCTGCAGGCCCGTCCGTCGTTGGCCCTGCTCTGCGGCAACAGCGAGGGCGCACAGCAGGCCGCCATGTCGGGCGCCGCGCGCGAATGCTGGGCGCCGCCGCTGTTCGAGGCGGAACTTAAGTCGCTGTCGCATGAATTCTGTCCCGATGTGCCCTATTGCCCTTCGAGCACGCACGGCGGGGCGTTCCCATTTCAGCCGAGCGCAGGCGTCACTTCCTATTACGGGGTGGGCGCCTATTTCAAACCGCTCACCGACGCGCGCCGTTCCGAGGTGCGCTTTGCTTCCGAGTGCCTGGCCTTTGCCAATATTCCTGAAGACGAAACGCTGGCGCTGGTCAGTCCGGGTCAGTCGCTGCGAAGCCATCATGCACGCTGGAAGGAGCGCTCGCCGCGAGACTTGGGCGCCGGTTGGGACTTCGATGATGTGCGCGACCATTATTTGGCACGGCTGTTCAAGGTCGATCCCGTGCAGCTGCGCTATGCCGATCACGACCGCTACCTGAGTCTGGGGCGCGTGAGCAGCGGCGAAGTGATGGCCGCGACGTTTGCGGAGTGGCGGCGCGGCGCTTCGAGCTGCCGCGGCGCCCTGATCTGGTTCTTGAACGATTTATGGCCGGGAGCCGGCTGGGGCGTAATTGATTCGACCGGTCTACCAAAAGCCGCGTACTACCATATCAAGCGCGTGCTGCAGCCCCTGGCCGTGTTCGTCACGGATGAGGACTGCAACGGACTGGTGGTGCATGTTGTGAACGAGGCGAATGCCGCCTCCGCTGTCACGCTCGAACTGCAGCTGTTCCGGCTGTCGATGCCGGTGGGCGCCGCCTTGAGGAAAGAGCTTCTGCTCGACCCGGCATCGAGCACGCAGCTTGCAGCGATCGATCTGTTCGACGGCTTCATGGATCTCTCGTACTCGTTTCGCTTCGGCCCTCCGGCATACGACGTGATGCGGGTAGCAGTGTCGGAGGTCGATGGCCGGGGCCTCCTGGCCGAGACGTTTCATTTCCCCCAAGGATTGCCCAACGTCATCGGTATGGACGTCGGTCTTTCAGCCGCCGCAACCCCCGCCGGCGAAGCGTGGCACCTGAACATCCAATGCAAGGGCTTTGCTCAATCGGTGAACGTGCAAGCACCGGGCTTCGTGGCCGACGACCAGTACTTTCACATGGCTCCCAATACCAGACGCATGCTGACGTTGAAGGCGCGAACGCCGGCCGCCAAGTCACCAGAGGGCGCCGTTCACGCGCTCAACGCGGCCGCACCCAGCCGGATCGTATTGTCATGAGCGTCGCGACTCGACCGTTGTATTTCAAATCCGGACGTCAGTCATTGTTCGGTTGGGTGCACCAGCCCGAGGAAGGCCGTCGTTCCGACTTGGGAATCGTGATCTGCAAGCCCTTCGGCTATGAAGCAATGTGCGCGCATCGCAGCATTCGCGCCTTTGCCGATGCCTGCGCAGGCGCGGGCGCCACGGTCTTGCGCTTCGACTACACGGGCACGGGCGACTCCAGCGGCAGCGACACCGACACCAATGCCGTCAACCAATGGTGCGATGACATCCGCGCTGCGATGGACGCGCTGCGGCATACGGGCGTTACCCGCTTCGGGCTCTTGGGAATTCGTTTCGGGGCGCTGCTGGCAAGCGTCGTCGCGGGCGGAGATCCATCGGTGGAACACTTGATTGCGGTGGCGCCGGTGGTCAGCGGTCGGCGCCATTTGCGCGAATTGCGCGCTTTTCAAGCGACGGCCTCCTCGGAAGAGCCCGCGGATGAATCGAACGGCGCAATGGAGGTTGCTGGATTTCATCTGTCGAAGGCCTCCGTCGATCGCCTTGCGCAACTCGACCTGCTTGGTCTGCCGGCCACCATTCGCAGCGCGCTCATTCTGGACCGCGAGGATCTGCCCGGCGCCAAGGCCTGGGCGGATGCTCTCCTCGAACGTGGGACTCACGTTCAATACCGGGCGCTGCCCGGATTTCTTGAAATGGTCGCCACGCCTCACGCGGCGCAGATTCCGCGCAGCATGGTGAGTGCCACGGTCGAATACCTGTCCACTGTTGCTCACTGCCCGCTGCCGCAGAAACACGTCGCAACAGCTTCGGATGACGCCGCGACGACCATGCAGCTGATGACCGCCGATGGAGCACGGCTCGTCGAACGCGCCGTGTTCGTCGATGAGGGTCGGACACTATTCGCAATTACCACCGAACTCGAGAATTCGTCGCCGCGACCTCGCGCGCCGCACGCTCATGGCGTGGTGATGTTGAACGGCGGCGCCACCAGCCACATCGGCCCGAATCGAATGTACGTCGAACTCGCGCGGCGCTGGGCTGCGAGCGGCTACGTCGTGCTGCGCCTCGATCTTGCGGGCCTCGGCGATAGTGCGACGCGGCCGGGCCAAAACTGCAACGAGGTCTACCCTCCCGGCGCGCTCGATGACGTATCGGCAGCACTCAACTTCTTGCGCCGGGAATTCGGAGTGGAACAGGTGACCCTGGCTGGGTTATGCGCGGGAGCCTACCATGCGCTGCGCTCAGCCATCCACGGTTTGCACGTCAACACCGTACTGCTGGTCAACCCGCTGACCTTTTATTGGAGACAAGGCTCAAAGCTCAGTGATCTGCAGGAAGCCGAGGTTCTCGCCAACCCCGGTATCTATGCCGAGAAAATATTCTCGTTAAAGTCGTGGCGCAAGGTCATGGACGGACGCGTGAACCTGTGGCGCGTGTTCATGGTCTTCTTACGTCGCGCAATGATGACGGCCGTGAGCACGCTGCGCGACCTGAGCAGATTGCTCAGAATCAAGTTGCCGCGGGATTTAGGCTGGGAATTGCAGTCGCTGGCATCGCGCGGCGTGCGCGTCGTCTTTCTATTTGCCCGCGGCGATGTGGGTCAAAATCTATTGAGAATGCAAGGCGGATCCGCGGTCAAATCCATCGGCGATCGCTGTCGGGTACACGTCATCGACGGCGCGGATCACATCTTCAGTCAGGGCCCGGCTCGCAAAAAGCTTCTGCAATTACTGACCAATGAACTGCCCCGCTAACCGCAAATGAGTCATCGAACCGCGCCGGCCTCATGCAGCGCGTCGATCTTTTGCTGGCTGTAACCGAGCACTCGCAGCAGCGCCGCGGAGTCGGTGCTGTCTGCGCCTCGGGGCATGACGGGATCCGGCGCCGAGGTAGCGGAGAAGAGGGGCGCGGGCCGGGGTTGCGTCACGCCGTCGACAGCGACGAAAGTTCCACGCGCGGCGTTGTGCGGGTCCTGCGGAGCCTCCGCCAAGGACAGCACCGGTGCGACGCAGGCATCGCTGCCTTCGAATATTTCACACCACTCCGTCCGGGTCTTGCCGGCGAAGACGCCGGCGAGGCGCTCCTTTAACGAGGGCCACAGGGTCCTGTCGTGTTGACGCGCGAAGTCGCCGGTTTCGGAAATCCCAAGACGTCGCAGAAATTCCGAATAGAACTTCGGCTCAATGGGGCCGATCGAAATGTGGCCTCCATCCGCGCAACGATACGTATCATAGAAGTGCGCCCCCGTATCCAGCGTATTGCTGCCGCGTTGGTCGGACCAGGCACCGTGCGCCACAAAGCTCCATATCATCGACGCCAGCAGCGCCGAGCCGTCCACCATGGAGCAATCGATCACCTGTCCTTCACCGCTCTTTTGCGAATGCAATATCGCGGCCAGCATGCCGAATGCCAGAAGCATGCCGCCGCCGCCGAAATCTCCGATCAAATTGACGGGCGGCGTCGGTTTTTCGCCCGCCCGGCCCAGACAATCGAGGACCCCGGACAAGGCGATGTAGTTGATATCGTGACCAGCGGTGTGTGCGCGCGGCCCGGATTGTCCCCACCCGGTCATGCGGCCATACGCCAGCTTGGGGTTGTCTGACAGCAGCACGTCGGGACCCAAGCCCAGTCTCTCCATCACGCCGGGACGAAATCCCTCGATGAGCCCGTCAGCGGTTTTGCAAAGGTCACGCACCGCCGCGACACCCTGAGACTTCTTGAGATCGACAATCATCAACTTCCGCGAGCGCGCCAGAATATCCTTGCTCGGATCGAGCAACCCCAAGCGGTCGGCGCCGGGTGGAACGATTCGAATGACCTCGGCGCCGTGATCCGCGAGCATCATCGCGCAGAATGGCGCCGGGCCGATTCCGGCAATCTCGATGATTTTCAAACCGGCAAGCGAGCCGCGAGGTTTCACTTCAGCTCCGTGAAGGTCGCGTTCCCTATGCCGTAGTCGTTCCAATCCTTGTAGTCGAAGTGCCACCACTCTTGCGGATAGACGGCAAATCCCTGCGCCTCCATTTCGCTGCGCAGCAGCTCACGCAGCCAGCGTTGGTGGCTCGTCCCCCCAACATAGTCTGCGAAGGACCGGGGCGACATTTCGTCGTACCGTCCTGTCATCTCCACGGTGCGGCCGGTTTTCAAATCATAGAGCGTCAGGTCGACAGCACAGCCGCGGTTGTGCCGCGATCCTTGAGCAGGATCAGCCACGAAAACGTGGGCGGATTTGGGGGTCGCGTCCCAGAACATCTTGGTCACGAACCATGGCCGGTAGGCGTCGTGGATTAGCAATCCATAACCCTTCGGCGCCAGGGCGCGTTCGACGCGGCCCAGCGCCTCGGCGGCCGGACGCTGCAAGAAGGCCGCCGGCCGCTCATACAAGGGAAAGCCGATGAAATTATTGGAGCTCGCATAGCGGATGTCGAATTTGATCCCGGGATCGACCGTTGCCACATCGACCAGGTCGAAGGCGCGCCTCGGTGCAGCCTCTTCCGGCGGCTTGGCGGCCAGCGCGGCCGCGCGCAGCCGGCCGTTATCTGACTTCACACCCGCGCGGATTTTTTCCACGACCTCCGTACCGATGTCCCTGAATTGCACGCGGGTACCGCCGACGATCGCTGCCGCGGCTCGCTGGGAAGGATCGATTTCGAAATTCACCACCGTGGGGGCTTGGGCTTGCGCTGCATCGGCCAAAAAACGGGTCGCGCTGATCCGACGCAGCGGGGTTTGGTGCATCGTGAAGCCGTCGGCAAATAGTGCGCCGTTGACCTCGTAGACGGTTAGGGCGGCCTCACCCGAGCGGTACTCTCCGATGAGCCTCTTGAGATCGCTGGGCGCATCGGGGGGCAGCGCGGCCGCCACCCCGAACCAGAACAGCAGCAACAGAATCGCTCGAATGCGCCCGCCCATGCTTGCCTTTTGTTAGAGTCGTCGTTATTCGCCGGAAGCGGTGATCATAACATCGGCATGGAGTCGAGGGCGGGAGCTGGTGAATACCCTGCGCAGCTGGTTACATCGCAAACCGATGGCGGACGCAGTCCGCGAGATCGACGGCGAATTGGGTGCGCCGACCCTGCGTCGCGTGTTGGGGCCTCTCGACCTGGTGTTGGTCGGAATCGGCGTCATCGTCGGCGGCGCAATCTTCGTCGTCACGGGAAACGCGGCCGCGCAGATAGCCGGGCCTGCCATCGTACTGTCGTTTCTCCTGGCCGGCGTCGGTTGCGCGCTCATCGGCATGTGCTACGCGGAACTCGCCGCAATGATCCCGGCCGCGGGCAGTGCCTACGCCTATACCTACACCGCGCTCGGCGAGGCGGCGGCGTGGGTCGTCGGCTGGAATCTATTGTTGGAGTATGTCTTTGCGGCGTCGTACGTATCCGTGGGCTGGTCCGGCTATCTCGTGTCCCTTTTCGCGCAATGGGGCGTGACGGCACCGGCCTCACTGACGACGGCGCCATTCGCCATTGGTCCGCATGGTGTGACGACGACGGGCAGCTTGATCAATGGACCAGCCTCTCTATTGGCCGTGGCCATCTCACTGATCGCGGTGCGCGGCGTGCGCCTGTCCAGCATCCTCAATGGCATCATCGTGGCGCTCAAGATGGGCGCGCTGATCCTGCTCGTGATCTTCGGCAGCTTTCATGTCCATCCGCACAATTGGACACCGTTTCTCCCCGCTAACGAAGGCTTCGGCCACTTCGGCTGGAGCGGCGTGCTGCGGGCGGCTGCGGTCGTGTTCGTCTCCTATCTTGGCTTCGACGCCATCGCCACACTCGCACAGGACACGCGCAATCCACAGCGCAATCTTCCCATCGGCATTTTGGGATCGCTGGGGGCGGTCAGCTTGCTGTACATCGCGGTATCGCTGGTGCTCACCGGGCTGGTCTCGTACACGTTACTCGACGTGCCCAACCCGCTGTCCGTGGCGGTGCGCGGCGGAGGTCCGTCGCTGGCCTGGCTGTTGCCGATCGTCGATCTCGCCGCCGTGATCGGATTGGGATCTGTCGTGCTGGTCGTCATGCTGGCGCAACCGCGCGTGCTGATGGCGATGGGGAAGGATGGCTTGGTGCCTCCCGCCTTCTCCCGTGTCCATGAGAGCTTCCGCACGCCCTACTGGGGCACGGTGATTTGCGGATTGTCGGTGGCGACATTGGCCGGTTTGTTTCCGATTTCGATTCTGGTGCAGCTGGTTTCGGTCGGAACTCTGATTGTGTTCGTCGCGGTGGCTCTCTCGGTCATCGTCCTGCGGCACGTCGATCCGGCCCGGCCACGGCCCTTTCGCACGCCCTTCGTCCCTCTCGTCCCGATCGCGGGCATTCTCATCTGTGCCGGCCTCTTGGTGGCGATCCCGCAGCGGACTTGGATGGTCTACCTCCTCTGGCTGGTGCTGGGCCTGTCGATCTATGTCACTTACGGGCGCCGGTCCTCCGCACGCCTGCGTGCCGCAGCCGCCACGCCATGAACCGCACGTCGTGAGTCAGCCTTCGGCGGCCGCAAGTACTTCGCGCGCGATGATCAGCTTTTGCACCTCCGTTGCGCCCTCGTAAATGCGCAACGCGCGGATATCGCGATAGAGTTTTTCCACGGGCGTGCCCGCCGTCACGCCGCGTGCGCCAAACAACTGCAGCGCTCGGTCGATGACGCGCTGCGCGGTCTCGGTGGCGGTCATTTTTGCCATGGCGGCTTCCTTGGTAACCCGCTTGCCCGTGTCGCGCAGCCATGCCGCTCGATACGTGAGGAGCCTTGCCGCATCCACCTCCGTAGCCATATCCGCCAATGCCACCTGGGTCATCTGGAAATCCGCGAGGCTGCGCCCGAACATTTGCCGTGATCGCGACTGCCGAATCGCTTCTTCCAACGCGCGCTGCGCAAACCCGACGGCGGCGGCGGCAACGGAGGTGCGGAAAATATCCAACGTGCGCATCGCGATTTTGAATCCGTCGCCTTCGGCGCCGATCCTCTGGAGCGCCGCAATGCGGCAGTTGTCGAACGAGATCGTCGCCATCGGATGAGGCGCGATCAAGTCGATGCGCTCTGCAATGGAAAACCCCGGCGCATCCGCATCGACGACGAAGGCGCTAATTCCCGATGCCGCCGTGGTTCCGTCCGCCCGCACCGTGGGAGTCTGAGTACGGGCAAAGACGCAGTAGAAATCGGCAATCCCGCCGTTGGATATCCAGGTTTTTTCGCCGTCGAGCACGTAGTGGTCCCCATCGGCTCGCGCGCGGCATTGCATTGCCGCCACGTCCGAGCCAGCCTCGGGTTCCGACAGCGCAAAGGCTGCAATCGCCTCGCCTCGGGCAATCTTCGGAAGATACTTCGACTGCAGCGCGTTGGAACCTGCCAAGGTAATTGCACCGCTGCCAAGGCCTTGCATTGCAAATGCAAAATCGGCAAGACCGTCGAATCGCGCGAGCGATTCGCGCAATATAGATATCGATCTCACATCGAAATCGGCGTACACACCGCCTTGATCCGAGCGTACGCAATAACGCGTTAATCCGCCCGCGCCCAGCCGCTTGACGAATTGCCGGCAGGACTCGTCCACCGCAGCCCGGCTCTCGTCGTGTGTGAGTGTATCGAGGTTCGCGGCGCACCACTGTGCCGTTGCCGTATGAAGCTCTTGATGGCGTTCATCGAAGAACGGCCAATCCAGAAACGACGGAATCGCCATGAAACAATTTCTCCCGCGGGGTCGAACTGGTCAATCGCTGGGCACGAACATCCACAACAACAAATACACCAGCAATCCGGCACCGGCGCAGAGAAACAACACTGTAAAAAGCAGGCGCCACACCCAGGATTCCACGGCGGTCGATCGCCCGATGCCGCCGCACACGCCGCCGATCCAGCGATCGTTGCGGCTGCGGCGGAAAGAATTGACCGCGGCGGTGAGCGGCTCCGGCGCCTGCGCATGTTCTGCATTCAGGAGCCTCTCCTTGGCGCGGGTGAACTCCTGTTCCGTCAAGGTACCGCTTGCGCGAAGCTCGGCCAGTTTGCTCAGTTCATCACTTAGCGACATCGCGATCTCCTTGATTGACGGGTCCGGAGCTTATTTAATGAGCACCCCCTCGCGAATCTTCACACATTTTGCCGCTCGCTGCATTCGCCTGCTACTTCGGCGCCAGAGAGCATTTGACGTCTCTGTCCGCAAGGGCGGCTGCACAGTCCTCGGCTTCAAAGGGATTCGTGTTGCCCGGGAGAGGCACGAAGGCTACCTTTCCCGTTGTCTGATCGGCGCACAAATACTCAACCACGTAGCGCTTAAGATGTTGTTCCTGCCCGACCACCCGGATCTGCGCAATGGAACAGCTCACTCCGTTGCGCGCGAGCGCTTCCTTCAGCGCTTCCGTCGTCACCGGCGCATCTACCGGACCAGGGTCCGTCAATTTGCATTTGATATTTTGCTGGGCAGCCTCGCGGCAACTCATGACCATGGTCTTCGGTTCGTAGCCGGGTTGCGCCATCCGCAGCATGAAGCCGCTGCCCTCGGTGAAGGCGACCTCGGAGTATTCCGAATGGCTCGACGCGCTTCGGCCGAACAGCTGCAGCTTGTCCACCGTGCACTGCGCGCCGGCGTTCTCCATGATCGTGGACGACACCCAGGCATGCACGTCCGCGTTTCCCGGCAGCTTGCAGAAAAACGAGGGCTCCTTGGCCCGGGCCACATCGACGGCGCGTGCTTCCTCTGCGCTCAAACAGGAAATGGCAATGGGAGCCTCGTCGCCCTGCGTCTCGAGCAGATAGCCCATGGCATGGTTGCAAGCCACCTCATACACCCTGGCATCGACGTCCTTACCGGTGGATTTTGAGCGGATCGTGCCGGCAACAAGCAACTTCGCGTCGCTGGCATCGCAGGATATTTTCAAAGACTCGAGCAGCGCGACACTTCGCGTCTTGGCTTTGGCGCGTGTTTCCGGCGTATCCTTGGGTTCGTTCTTGCGATCGCCGCTCAGCTTCTGCAGATCCTCGCGCGAGAGGGATCCATTCAATCCGCTGTTGTCCTGATGCGTACCAGGAGCATTTTGCGCGCGCAGCGGCGCGTTGAGACAGAGAATCGCCATCGCTGCCCACATGCCTGCGTTCGAGATCGCCGCATATCTGTGCTTCATAATTTGCTCGCTTCCAACCAGTCGACAAATCGTTGCGGCCATGCGGCCACCGGACCTGCATTCGAAGTTCTCAGCCCGAATCCATGCCCCACGCCCTCATAGATATGCAATTCCGCACGAGTTCCCGCGCGGCGCATCTCCAGATACAGTTGCGCGACGCCCTGGGATATGGCGGGCGTATCTTGATTGCCGGCCAATAGAAATGCAGGCGGCGATTGCGGCGAGAATGTCAGACCGCGCGGAATGGCGGGATAGAGAAGCGCCTGGAAGTTCGGGCGAGAGCTTTGCCGATCCACCGCGTCGGTCGAGTCGGCTGCAGAGGTTGTGCGGGCCTCGGACGCTGCCGCAGCCAGCGCCGCCAATTCTCCGCCCGCTGAGAACCCCATGACGCCGATGCGTTGTGGATCGATATGCCATTGCGCGGCCTCGCTGCGAACCAGGCGAATGGCACGCTGCACGTCGCGGAGCGCATCACCTTCGACCGTATAGACCGACCCCTTCGCGCGCGCGAGCCGATATTTCAAGACAAAGGCAGCGATGCCGCGAGCGGCGAGATACTCAGCCACTCGGTAGCCTTCATGGTCCATCCACAACTCCTGGTGTCCGCCACCGGGAATCACAATGACGGCCGCGCAGGCCACCTTGGCGGCGGGCGGGAGATAGGCCGTGATGGATGGAACATGAACGTTCGACACGATGTGGTCGCCGCTGTCGGTCGTGCGGACAGTCTCGGAACCGCCGAGCGGTGCCGCACCCGGCGCGCCGCCCGGCCAGAGGGGAATGACCGGCGGCGAACCGGCCGCGTGGGCGGCGATCGCTAGCAGCAGTAAAAACGCTATAGCGCTGAATCCGAGAGCCTTGGCTGGATGCCCCATCATTGACTCAACGGGGTTGGGCCCGGACGGCCGCGGGCCAGTTGAGGGTTAGCTCGGCGGCGACGGCCCCAGAAGGACTGAACAAGTCCAAGGTTAAGTGCAGCGGTCCCAAGCGGCCGGCCGGAACCGAGCCGCTCAACTGCTCGTCATGGGAAAGGTCCTCGTAGAGCTGGCCGCCGGCCGCGGCAATCTTTCCCTTGTCATCGATGAGTTTCCAAACCAGTCTGTAGTGGTGCAGCGGGTAATACGGCAGATCTTGCGGCGCGTGCGGCCTCAGAGCAACAGCAAATCCCGAAATGGCGGAGCCTGCGGCGCCGACCCACCGCGCCTCGATCCGCGCAGGCTCATTGAGATCGCGCCACACATCGTACGAGGGCTTGCGCTGGCGCGCCTCGTCCACGACGCCGTGTTCGACATACCCTTCCGTTTGACCCGGCCAGAGATTGCGGCGCGACTTGTAATCCTGGTAGCACCACAAAATGGCTCCGGCAATCCAATCGCGCCCCGCAAGCAGCGGCATCTGCTCCTGAATGGTTCTGATGCGCGTCGGATCCGCTTCAGACGGGCTGCTCGCAAAAAATCCGGGATAACCGAATTCCGAGATGATCACCATTTTACCGGGAAACATCCGATCGACCTTGTCGAGCGCGGGAATCAGTGCGGATGTCGGACCGTGCCAGGTACCGTAGTACTGGTTCATCATCAGGAAATCCGCTTCATTCGCAGCGGACTGTTCCGCGCGCTCGAGCTTCGCCAAGTTGTCGTCCGCGAAACTCACGAACCTTTCCGGGTCCAGTTGGTGAATGAATTCACGCATGCTGCGAAAGTAGGCGATGCCGCCCGGCGTGCCCGTCGCACTTTCGTTGGCGACGCTCCAGGCAAAGATGCTGGGATGATTGCCGGCCTGCTCGATCATTTCCTGCATCTGCTGTTTTGCGAGCGCCAGGACCTTGGGGTTCGCGAGCTGCTCCTCGGAAAACTGCCACACCGGGATTTCCGGGATGAGCATGATTCCGTGCCGATCGGCATAGTCCAAAATGTACGGGTTTTGCGGGTAGTGCACGGGACGGGTGAGCGTGGCATGCAGTGCCTTCATGTCGTCAAAATCGCGCCGCATGGTGCCGCGGGTTTCAGCCAAACCTTCCGATGGCGAGTCTTCGTGGCGCGCGAGCCCCGTCAAGCGGACGCGTTCGCCGTTCAAATAAAGGTGTCGGTCCTTGATCTCAACGGTGCGCAGTCCAAAGGTGTCCGTGCGCTCATCCAGAACCTCGCCGCCGACGCCGAGCAGTTCCGCCTCCATTCGATACACCATCGGACGATCGATGCTCCAGAGCTTCGGATTGGACACGTTCAGGGAAAGCGTGATGTCGGCTTTTCCGGCGGTCAGCGCAACCGGCAGAGAGGCCGTTGCCGCGCGCCGATTGTCCGGCTCGTAGGCGGTGACCCGCAGCACCGCGGCCGCCTTGCGCGTGCTCCGCAGGAAAATATGATCGCGAATGACCGCCTGGTCCTTATCTTGCCCGCTGCGGATGTTCTGGCGATCAATCCACGCAGGACCGCTCTCGGTCAGCCACACATCGCGAACGATGCCGCCATACGGCCACCAGTCATACCAGGCGGTCGGCTCGCCGCGCGCTCCGTAACCGGGAATCGTGGCTGCGCCGGCCTGATTGTCGATTTGCACGACGAGTACATTGGTGTTGCGCAATTGCGCGGTGATGTCGAAGGCATATGCGGTGAATCCGCCTTCATGAGCGCCCACCTCGACGCCGTTCAGCCAAACCCGCGCCCTGTAGAAGGTCGCGCCGAAGTGCAGCTGCACGTGCATGCCTGGCGTCAGTGGCGGCATTGCAAAACGCCGGAAGTACCAGGCCACGCCTAGGTAATCGTGAAACTCACCGATATTCCACGTGTGCGGCACGTTCACCGATTGTGTGCCCGTGGGAATGGTCTTGGTCCAGCCGGAGGCCTCGCCGCTAAGTCCTGGGTCGGTACGAAATAGCCATCCTTGATTGAGATCCAGCCGGTTCGAGGCCGGCGCGGGGGACGCCGGCAGCATTGCAATCAGAATGGCCGCCGCTATCCAGCGCATCGAAGCACCGTGTACCGCGATTGAGTTATATCGCATTTATATTATAATACTTACCGAACTGCGGTCAAGGCACCACCGGACGCAGTGGTATATTGATCATATATTCGATGCGGAGCGGCTGCGGCAGAACCTGCGCTTTGCGAACGATGGAAAACTTGCGCCATGACGACGACAAAAAAGCCGCTGCGAAGTCAACGCAGTTACGGCCGCAAAGACAAGGACGGTTTCATTCACCGCAGCTGGATGAAGAGCGAAGGCTTGCCGGCGGACGTATTCGACGGCAGGCCGGTCATCGGCATCTGTAACACCTGGTCGGAGCTGACCCCCTGCAATGCAGGTTTGCGTGATCTCGCGGAATACGTCAAGCGCGGTGTATGGGAGGCCGGTGGTTTGCCGCTCGAGTTCCCCGCCATGTCGTTGGGCGAGACGCAGATGCGGCCCACGGCGATGTTGTTTCGCAACTTGCTGGCCATGGAGGTCGAAGAGTCGATTCGCGGCAACCCCATCGATGCGGTGGTATTGCTTGGCGGCTGCGACAAGACCACGCCGGGTCAGTTGATGGGCGCGGCGAGCGTCGATCTTCCGACGCTCGTGATTTCCAGTGGCCCGATGCTCAACGGCAAATTCCGCGGCTGTGATATCGGCTCGGGAACGGATGTCTGGAAATTCAGCGAAGCTGTGCGCGGCGGCAAGCTTTCCTTGGATGACTTCATGGCGGCGGAAACCGGGATGTCGCGCACGCCTGGCACGTGCATGACCATGGGCAGCGCCTCGACCATGGCCTGCATGATGGAAGCGATGGGCCTCGCCCTGCCCTTCAATGCAACGGCGCCTGCCGTCGACGCCCAGCGCCGCAGAATTGCGCACGAGAGCGGCCGGCTGATCGTACGCATGGCGCGCGAGGATGTGCGCCTCTCGACGATTTTGACGCGCCGGGCTTTTGAGAACGCGATCCGCGTCCTGGGCGGCATCGGCGGCTCGACCAACACCGTGCTGCACTTGCTGGCGGTTGCCGGCCGGCTCGGGGTGCCGTTGGAGCTGGCCGATTTTGACCGTCTTACGGCAGACATTCCGCTCCTTGTCGATTTGCAGCCATCGGGAAAATTTCTGATGGAGGATCTGCACTATGCCGGCGGCCTGCCGGCCGTGATGCGCGAATTGTCGGCTCATTTGCACACCGACGCCCCGACCATTTGGGGAAAGCCGATCGGTTCGGCTTTCGCGTCCGCGGAATGTTTCAACCGCGATGTGATTCGCACTCTGTCCGAACCGGCGAACCCCGTTTCCGGAATCTGGGTTTTGAAGGGCAATCTGTGTCCAAACGGCGCCGTCATGAAGCCCAGCGCGGCCAGCCCCTCGCTCTTCTCGCACCGCGGCCGCGCCGTCGTATTCGAATCCATCGAAGACCTGCATGCTCGAATCGATGCGCCCGCGCTCGAAGTCGATGCAAACTCGGTGTTGGTACTCAAGGGCTGCGGCCCGAAGGGATATCCAGGCATGCCGGAAGTAGGGAACATGCCCTTGCCGCGCAAGCTCTTGGAGCAAGGCGTTTCAGACATGCTGAGAATCTCGGATGCACGCATGAGCGGCACTGCCTTCGGCACTGTGGTGCTGCACGTCGCACCGGAAGCTGAAGCCGGCGGGCCGCTGGCGATGGTGCGAGACGGCGATGAAATCTTGCTGGACGGCCCGAATCGTCGGCTGGAACTGATGATCTCCGCCGACGAACTCGCGGCACGCACCAAGACATGGAAGCAGAGTCATCCGCCGTCGAAATACACTCGGGGCTACTACAAACTCTACGTGCAGCACGTGACGCAGGCAGACCAGGGCTGCGACCTCGATTTCCTTACGGGAGCCAGCGGGAGCGTGGTGGACCGAGAATCGCACTGATGACCGATCGATGTTTTGTCGCCGGCGACTGGGGAACCAGCCATCTACGGCTCTTCCTTTGCGATGCGCGCGGTGCCGTGCTCGACAGCGTCACGGGTCCCGGCGTGGCACAAGTCAAAACCGCGTTTCCGGAGGTGTTCGAGTTGCTGCTCGCACCGTGGGAAAAAAGCCGCGGCAAGCTACAAGCCGTCCTCTGCGGCATGGTGGGCTCGAGCATCGGTTGGACTTCAACCCCCTACGTCGCCTGCCCGACCATACCGGGCAAGATCATGGATGGCTGCACCTCGCTGCGCTCGGGTCTTGTCGCAGTGGTTCCAGGGCTGAGCTGCGAGAATCGGCTGCGCGCGCCGGATTTCATTCGGGGCGAGGAAACCCAGGTGCTGGGTGCTCTGGCGCTGGAGCCGAACTTACGGCGCGGGCGCAAGCTGCTGTGTCTGCCCGGCACCCACACCAAGTGGCTGGTACTGGAAGACGGCGTCATCCGCGAATTCCTGAGCGCACCGACCGGCGAAGTGTTCGGAGTGCTGCGCGACCACAGTGTCTTGGTGCGCGACGATTTGCGCGCAGCACAGGCTATCGGCGCAACCGCCTTCGAGGCAGGCGTGAAGCGCTATCGCGAATCCCCGGGCGCGCAAGTGCTGCACCACCTGTTCGAGTGCCGCAGCCGCGTGCTCAACGGTGGCATGGAAGCGCACGATGCGGCCGCCTTCCTGTCGGGCCTGCTGATTGCCAGCGATGTCGGGGGAGCACTGGCGTTGTTTGCGGACGCAATTGCCGAAGGGACTGTGCTGGTCGGCGCACCCCAACTGACGCAACTCTATGCAAGCGCACTCTCGCAATATGGTCATGAGGCGCAACGCCTGGATGGCGCGCAGGCCTCCCTCGCGGGACTGACCGGCGTGCATCAATATTTGAGGACGCAGGCGGAAACCCATGCAGTCTGAAGTCCCCTGGGACACTTCCGCGCTGGTGGCGATCTTGCGCGGCGTGCTTCCCGAGCGGGTCATCGATGTGGCCGACGTGATTTACGCGGCAGGCTTCCGCGTGATCGAGGTCCCGCTGAATTCTCCGGATGCCTTCAAAAGCATTGCAGCGCTGGCCGCCGGCGCCAAGCCCGATTGTTGGGTGGGCGCAGGAACGGTGCTGAATCCCGAGGATGTGCGCCGCACGCACGCGGCAGGCGGGCGGCTCATTGTCGCACCCAATGTCGATGCAGAGGTCATATCCGAGGCCATCCGATTGAAAATGCAGGTCATGCCGGGAATCGCCACGGCCACTGAAGCCTTCGCGGCGCTGCGCGCGGGCGCAAGACAATTGAAGCTCTTCCCGGCAACCACCTACGGGCCGCGTCATTTGACGGCGCTGCGAAGCGTGCTGCCTCGTGAGACCGGCTTGCTTCCGGTCGGCGGTGTCGCGGCCGACCACATCGCTGACTGGCTGACCGCCGGGGCGTCAGGTTTTGGTTTTGGATCCGAACTCTTCCGGCCCGAATATTCGCTGGAAGATATCGATCGCCGCGCGCACCTCTTGGTTCGCACTTTTCGCGACGCCCGCAGCCGCCTTCCGGCAAGCTCGACAACAACAACCGGGAGAACCGCGTGAGCCTTTCGTCTATCGACATCGCCATCATCGCCATCTATGCCGTTTCAATCTTTATCCTCGCGCAATGGGTATCGCGCGAGAAAGGCAACCATCAGAAGGATGCGCAAGATTATTTTCTCGCCGGC
>DASYIN010000124.1:0-47242 GCA_035997505.1 Steroidobacteraceae bacterium
CCTGCGGCAGCGCGCCGGGATCGATCAGCGATCCGTACAGTAATTTTGGATTCAAATTCGACACGACGCTGCGCGCCCGAAGCGCCTCGCCTTTCTCGGTAATCACGCCCACCGCACGGCCGCCTTCGGTCAAGATTTCCCGTACCGGGCTCGAGACGCGAATTTCCACGCCGCGCTCCGCGGCGGCCTTCGCCATCGCCTGGGTGATGGCGCCCATTCCGCCAACGGCGTGTCCCCAGGCTCCCTTCTTGCCGTTGACCTCGCCGAATACGTGGTGCAGCAGCACGTAGGCAGACCCCGCGGCATAGGGGCTCGCATAATTGCCGACCACGCCGTCAAATCCGTAGGCCGCCTTGATCGGGGCGCTCTCGAACCAGGAGTCGAGGTAGTCGCCGGCCGACTTGACGAACAGATCCAGAAGTTCACGCCGCATCGGTAAATCCAGTTTCGCGATGCGCCTTCCCTGGCGCGCGCCGCGCAGCAGTTCAGGCAGCGCCGTGAGCCATCCGCCGGCGGTAACATTCGGCGGCGTTTGCAGCACCAGATCGCGCAGCACGTCGGCGATGATGTCCAACCGTTCGCCATACGCCGTCAGGCGCTCGGCATCGCGCGCGGAGAATTTCGCGACCTCTTGTGCGGTTACGCCCGCGCCTACCTTCAGATAGCGGGTCTCGTCCAGAGGCAGAAAATTGGCCAGCTTGCGTTCGACGATGCGCAGACCATGCCGCGGCAGATCCAAGTCCCGAATGACTTTCGGATTGAGCAGCGACACCGTGTAGGCCGCCACGGAATTGCGAAAGCCCGGATGAAACTCCTCGGTAACGGCGGCACCGCCGACGACGGCGCGCCGCTCGAGGACGGTCACCTTGAGGCCGGCGGCCGCAAGGTACGCGGCGCAGACCAGGCCATTGTGGCCGCCGCCCACAATGATGGCGTCGCGCATCGTTTCAGCCACCGGCGGTGCGCCAACCAGAGGGAGGCGGGCTTTGCAAACGGCTCTCCGGTATGAGTTCGCGCAACCGGCGTGCGAAACTGCGCAGCGACACCTCGTTGTGTCCCAGAGGACCGGGCGTGTAGCTGCGCGAACCCATGCCCGCCTGAACTCGTTCGATGAGCGTCTTGTCCTCGAGGCTGACACGGCGGTTGATGCGCCAATTCAAATATCGCGCCGCGCGCATTTCGCGCCGCTCGTCGGGATGCGCATAAGCGATCTCGCGCACCAGCGTTTCAGTGGCCGAAATCGGAATCATCTGCATGAAGTCGACTTGATCCGGATAGATATCGAAGGCAACGTTCGGCCACAACTTGAAATAGGTCCACAATCTTTGCCGATCCTCGGGCAGATGCGGCGACTTGGGCAGGACGGTCTGGTACATGCGCTCCGACAATTGCGAGGAGGGCGCGTCGCGAAGATAGCCCCACATCTTGTCCACCCACAGCTCAGCCTCGATGCCGTAGGTCTGTCCAAACAGACGCGACAGCCCGGGATGCGCCACGGCGATGTGCATCCCGTCCGAGTAATTGTCAGTCACATTCTTCCAGTTCACCTGCCGCATGCGCATCGTGACGCGTCCGAGCGGCTGGAGTTCCTCGAAACGATAGCAGGACAATTCCTCCTGATAGGGCGCGAGCATCTCCGCAACGCCGGGCAACCCTGGCTGCAGGCGCACAAATATGAATCCCAGGTAAATCTCGGACTCGACCGGCTTGAGCCCGTAGTCCGTCAATGAAAAATCGACAAATTCCTTCCGATGCGGGACCGCCGCCAGCGCGCCGTCGAGATCATAAGTCCAGGCATGGTAGGGACAGACTATACGGCCGGGACAATGACCCCCCGCGCCGTCGAGCAGCCTGGAAGCACGATGGCGGCAGACATTGAAAAACGCCTTGACGCCGTGGTCGCGTCCGCGGACCACCACCAGGGGCTCACCGAGAAAATCCAGGGTGTGATAATCGCCCGGTTTCGGGATGTCATTAAGGTGGCAGACGACCTGCCACGACGCGGCGAAGACCTGCTGCTTTTCAGCGCGTAGAAAATCGGCGTCCCGGTAGATCCACCCGGGCAGGCTGAAGTCCTCGTCTATGGCTCGGCGCCGTGCATCCATGAAGGCTCATCGTCTCCAGCTCTTGTTGAACGATAGTATAACAAGCGGCGAGGTCAAGTTTTGTGACGTTTTTCGCGCAACATGCGCGGAAAGGCGCCCGCGCACAGTGCGTTGACCCAATCCTCGCAAATACCGATCGCCTCGCGCGGCCTGAACGTATCGGCACTGAGGCTCAACTCGACCCACAGGCCGTCCAGCAGGGCGCTTAGGCCTATGGCGGCCGAACGCAGCTTCAGTTTCGGCGCCTCGCCGGATTTGACCACCTCGCCCAACAGGGACTCCAAAATGGAGCGATATTTTCCGTAGGTGCGGTCATGCACCTCGCGTATCTCCCGCGAGTGCGCCACCATGCTCCAGAACACCACCCAGACGTTGAACAGCTGCGGATCGAGAAGCTCCGGGGCGAACGACGCGCGGAAAAAATCGCTCAGGCGTTCACGCGGCGATGCGGCATGATTGTTGGCACGCGTGTGGAGTTCCTCCTGCAGGGACAGCGCCAACGTCTCGTACGTTTCGGCTATCAATCCGGACTTGCTGGGAAAATGGTGGTTGATGAGACCGATGGAAACGCCGGCGGCAGCGCTTATGCGGCGCACCGACACGCCGTCATGGCCGTACTTTTTGAGGCAGCGGAGAGTCGCATCGACCAGTGCTTCACGGCGTACCGCGGGCGCCGCTCGGCGAAACTTCGGTACATGCCGCTTACTCTTCATCTAATTCCCTGTGAATCCCTATGATACCGAACCCCATCCTGGAGTTCTTCGGCGTACCCTCAAGCCGCGCGATAGGCCCGATAGTCCAGCCCAAGTGCGCTCGCCACCGCCTCGTGAGTCAGCTGACCCGCGTGTACATTGAGACCTTGAGCCAATCCGCTGTCCTTGGAGAGCGCGGTACGCCAGCCGTGATCGGCAAGAGCCTTCACATACGGCAGGGTGGCATTGGTCAGTGCGAACGTCGAGGTTCTCGGCACTGCACCCGGCATATTGGTGACGGCATAGTGGATTACGCCATCGAGAACGTAGGTGGGTTCCGCATGGGTGGTGGGACGGCTGGTCTCGAAGCAGCCGCCTTGATCGATCGCGATGTCGACCAGCACCGCGCCGGGCTTCATGGTCTTGACCATCGCACGCGTCACCAGTTTGGGTGCCGCGGCGCCGGCAATCAGCACGGCGCCGATCACGAGGTCAGCTTCGCGAACCAGCTCCTCGATGGCATGCGCAGTCGAATACACGGTCTTCAGGTGGCTGCCGAACATCGATGACAGTTCTCTCAAGCGCTTCACCGAGCGGTCCACCACGGTGACATCCGCGCGCAGGCCCACCGCCATTTCCACGGCGTGTGTGCCCGAGACGCCGCCGCCCAGCACCACGACCTTGGCGGGCGCCACGCCCGGCACGCCGCCCAACAGCACGCCGAATCCGCCGTTGGCCTTCTGCAGACAATTGGCGCCGACCTGCACCGACATGCGTCCAGCAACTTCGCTCATGGGAGTCAACAAGGGCAGCGAGCCATCGGGAGCCGTCACAGTCTCGTAGGCGATCGCGGTTGCGCCCGACGCCAGCAACGCCATGGTTTGCTCGCGATCCGCCGCCAGGTGCAAATAAGTGAACAGCGTTTGATTGCTGCGCAACATTTTGCATTCATTCAGCTGCGGCTCCTTGACCTTCACTATGAGGTCGGTCGAACTGAAAATTTCCTCGACCTTTTTGGAGATCGACGCGCCCGCGGCCTGGTAATGCGAATCTTCGAATCCAATTCCCGCGCCCGCACCGCTTTGCACGATGACTTGATGTCCCGAATCGACAAGTTCGCGAACGCCGGCGGGGACCAAGCCCACTCGATATTCGTGAATTTTGATCTCTTTGGGTACGCCGATCTTCATATAGTCGCTCCGCAGGGTAGGCTGGGATGGCAAGGTTACTCACCCGAGCGTCCAGAAACAATCCGGACGCGGGGCCATTAGCGAATATCGCGTAATTCCTGCACGAGCAGGCGCTGCCAAAGCCATTCCTGACGGCTTTTGGGCGCCAACAACGACATGCGCTCCAGATATTGTCTGGTTCCAGCCGGGATGCCGCGCGAGGCCGCGGCGCTTACCAAGGCCTTTACCCGAGGCCAGCCGCCAGAAACCTTGTCCTTGATGTTGGACAGCGCCTTCGCCAGCACGATTTCCTCGCCCGTAAAGTCGGTACCGAACGGAAATTCCGAGAACAGTCCGCGGGCGCGCGCGAGAATGAATCGCTCTTCCAACGCTCGCGGCATATTGTTTCGATGTCTGTCTGCAATCTGATAGTCGCGCCGCAGCTTTCCGGCGGCTTGCGCCTCCCGCTTCAACCCATCCTGAAAACGCGAATCCGTAATGTCCAACAACGCCGCAATCACGTCCTGATCGCTCAACCCGCGCAAATCGGCGACGCCGTATTCCGTGACGACGACATCGCGCAAGTGGCGCGGTATGGTCGAGTTCGCATAGTTCCAGCGAATATTGGAGGCCAGTTGGGAATTCTTCCCGCGGGTGCTGCGCAGCGTGAGGATGGAGCGCGCGCCGGGCAGAGAATGCGCCATGGCGACGAAATTGTACTGACCGCCGACGCCGCTGACGACACGTCCGTCGGCGAGACCGTCCGACACGGCCGAACCAAGCAGTGTCACCATCATCGTGGAGTTCAGGAATCTTCCGTGCTGACGCTGCGCTATTTTTAATGCCTGATCCCGGCCGTCGAGTTGATTGACGAAGGACACCCCGCACATCGAGAACTGGCGACGTTCCGTCTCCGGTAAATCACGCAGCGCGGCGTAAAATCCGCGCGGTCCGAGAAAAAACGCGGCATGCAGCAGCGCGCCCCCCGTCAACTGCCGCCCGGTGCACAGGGCCAATAGATCGCGCCGTGCATTCGGTGTGGCAAAGCTTGCCGCCGCGCTCTGTCCTTCTCCGTTCTCGATCCGGCCGTGGCTGTAGCGGCACTCGCGGCGGAACACGCCGGCCTCTTGCAGCAACGTAAACTCAGCCCCGCTAAAGGGATCGGCGAAGCCTTCCTGCGCCATCGCCGCCAAAAATTGCTCATCGATGCGTTCGCTGATCGCCCCGGAGTTCAACAGCCGCTGCATTCGCAAGTCATCGAAAACCCGCCTGCGCAACACCCCGCTGCGATACAGGTCCAAGAAGCCGTCCACGAACATTTCAGTGCACCCATAGAGACCCGCTTCGAAGGGCGAGGTATCCCCGATCGAGTCCAAGACGGGTCCGAAGCGCTCTTGAGCCTTGAGCCCGGAGAGGACTTCGCGGAATTCAGCGTTCTGTTGATGCCGCAGCTGCAAGCCATACACCACGGCATCGCCGAGCTCGCCGATGCCGATCTGCAGAGTGCCGCCGTCCCGCACCAGCCGCGCGCCGTACAGGCCGATTGCATAATCGACCGTGCTCAAGCGTTGATTGGGCGGCGCGAACAAATCGTACTCATAGCGCGCGTGCTCGACTATTGAATCGAAAGTCTCAGCGCCGACGGCCGCCGGTCCGAACATGAAGGGCATTTGCCGATTGACCTCGCCGAGGACCACTACTTCCCTGCCCGCCTGCCGTTGGGGTGCCAGGTACTCGAGCAGATCGACCGTGACGTCGGGATTCGATCCCAGGCTGTATTCCGGCCGACCGTCGATGCTGCGTTTCGCGACCAGTTGGGCGATGACATTGACCCCTTGGCCGGCAACATCGCGCGCCACATGCGTGTAGTTGCTGCTGACATAGTGGCGCTGCGAGTGCTCCACCTTGAGCAGAGCACCCGGATCCAAAAAAAACTCGACTATTTGCACGTTGCCGGGCACCCCCTCGCCATGCAGATCCGTCACATAGTCGAGCGGCACGCAAGCACCGAACAGCCGCGCCGCCAGCGGCTCCAGGAAGCGGCGCTCCAATTCCCCGTGCCACTGCGGCGCGCGCAGGCTCAAGGCGGTGAAGATCTTGAGAGTCAGGGCCGGATCGCGCCGCGCGCGCCGATAGAACTCATTGGCGAGCGGATTGGGCTTGCCCACCCCCAAAGGCAGGGCGAGGACGATGTGGGATCCGACGCGAACTAAAGTGTTCTCAACGCATTCGGCCACATCGTCAAAGATGCGCGGCATGTCAGCTCTTGGGTTTCAGCACCAAGGAGAAATTGATTTTGACGGCATCGCCAACGGTGTCCGTGCTTTTCCAATCGCCCTGTCCGACGCCGAAATCCAAGCGGTTCAATTTGGCGCTGCCCGAGAGCTTGGCGCCCCCGCCAGCCGGTGCGAACTGAAACTCAATCGGCACGTCCTTGGTGACGCCGTGCAGGGTCAGCGCGCCGACCGCGGCGAAGCCCGCCGCCGTCTTGGTAATGGTCTTGGTGACGTAGTGCGCCGTCGGATTGTGAGCCACATCGAACACATCCTTGCCGCGAATGGTCGTGTCGCGATCCTTGTCCATCGAGTCGACCGAATTCAAATCGATCTGCACGTCGATTTTCGAGCTCGCGAGGGCATCGGGCCCAAAATCGACGCTGGCCGTGAACTTGTGAAACACGCCTTTGAATTCCGCTCCCGCCTGCACTCCGACGAATTCCAGCCGGCTCTGTTGAGCATCGGCGGAAAAACTGGCGGCGGCGGCGGCCGCGGCCGCGGTTGCAGCGGCGATGATTAGGCAGGAAGTCACGGCAAGGGAAAATCTCTTCATGATCGCTTCTCCGTCTTGGTAAATGGCAGCATGCGCTTCAGCACATCGTCTTTGTGCCAGAAATGATGCTTGAGCGCGGCGAGAATGTGCAGCAGCGCGAGCGCGAACAGCAGCCAGCTCAAAGTATCGTGCGTTGTTCTGAGCAAATTGAAAGCCTGTTCGTTCGGTCCGATGAGATTGGGCCAGGTGAATTGGTGGAACCAACTGACCGAGTAGTTTTTCGCGGACGACATCATCCACCCCGTCAAGGGCATGACGAATAGCAAGAGATAGAAGAGGACGTGGGTCGCCCGAGCGAGCTTCTTTTCGATCGTGGTCATGCCAGCCGGCAATTCCGGAGGGCGATTGAACAGCCGCCACAGCAGCCGCAGCACCGCCAACGTCAGAATGGTCATGCCGAAGCTTTTGTGCCAATCCAGGCGCGCGAGCTTTCGCGCTCCCAGCGGTAGAAACTCAGCGGTCCAACCCAACGTGAATTGAGTGACGATCAGCGCCGCGATGATCCAGTGGAATGCTTGAGCGACCGCACCGTAGCGGGTCGGGGGGCTCTGATTTGGCATCTCAACGTCTCCGGCTGCAAACTGTCGCTTAGTTTAGCAAGTCATAGAGGACTCAATAGGTGTTCAACAGAGTTGCCGCGGCTGTTTTGGTATTGAGTCTGGCGGCATGCGCCGCGCCGCGGCCACGGCCGCCGCTGCCTCAGGCGCCAACGGCTGCCGGCCTGACATCGCTTCCCGCGCCGGGCGAGTACAAAATCGACTCCGGCAATTCCGAACTGCGCTTGCTGGTGTATCGGGCAGGGGCGCTATCCAATCTTGGTCACAACCACGTCATGGTCAACCGGGAGCTGACGGGAATCGTACAAATCAGAGACAGCATTTCGGCTTCGTCATTTTCAGTGCGCGTTCCGGTCGATGGTTTCGTCGTGGACGACGCGCAAGCGCGGCAGGAGGAAGGCGGCGACTTTCCAGGCGACATACCGCAAGAGGCCAAGGAGGGCACGCGGCGCAATATGCTGAGCGCCGCGGTTCTAAACGCCGCTGCATTCCCCGAAATCACCGTAAAGAGCCTGGCGCTCGCCGGAACCTTGGATGCCTTGAGCGCCGAAATGGAGATCAGTGCCGCGGGTCATAGCTCGAGGATATCCGCGCCGTTGAATTTACAAGGGGATGCTCATCACGTGACCGCCGTCGGGTTGATGGAGCTTCGTCAAACCGCTCTGGGTCTCACGCCCTACAGTTTGCTGGGCGGTGCTCTGCAAGTGCAGGATGCGATGCAGTTGAAGTTCAAAATCACGCTGGCGACGAACTAGTCAGCAGAATTGGCGTGCCCTCGGGCGCGACCAAGACGGCAGCCGGCACGGAACGCAGGCCCGGCGGCAATTCTCCGTTCGGCACAATGCCCTTGTCGGCAAGATGCGCGAGCGTACCGCCCACATCGTCCACTTCGAATCTCAAGGTCGCCCGGCGCAAATCCGCCGGGTGATACAGGCCGAGATCGATGAAGTCGCTGGTGCAGCTGATATGCGGCAGAAGGTCTCCGGGCTCTTCCATCCCGACGAAACCGAAATCTTCCCAGTAAGCCTTGGCCAAATCGCGGTCCGGCGCCGGCACGGCGATTTCGAGAAAATATCCGCAGCGCGAGGTGTCGTTGGCGAGGCGCTTGCTCGGCGAAAATGTCCGGGCCTCGACCAGCCGTACCAGCTGACCGGAAGGATCGAACCAGCCGACCTCGTTGAACACATCGTTGCCCACGTGGCGAAACTCGAACTCAATCCCCTTTTTCTCAAGTCCGTCCAAGTGTTTGAGCAAGTCCGGCTTCACAAAAGTCAGCGAAGGCGCGGGTATGGCCTGCTGATGCAAGCCCAGGCAGATTCGCCCGTCGGTGACCACGGCGTAGGGATGCGACCATGCATCTCCCACCTCGGCGGAGGAAAAGCCCAGGCCGACGTAAAAATCCAATGAGGCCTGAACGTCCGGCGCGGCCAGCGAAAACTCGAGGAAGCGTCCCAGCACGGCGCTACTAACTCACTCCGCCGACACAGACGTACTTGATCTCGGTGTAATCGAGAATCCCGTATTTCGAGCCCTCCCGGCCGGTGCCGGATTCCTTGACGCCGCCGAACGGCGCGACTTCCGTCGAAATAATGCCTGTGTTCAAACCGACAATTCCGTATTCAACGGCTTCGGAGACTCTCCAGCTGCGCGCCAGATCGCGCGTGTAAAAATAGGCGGCCAACCCGAACTCCGTATCATTCGCCATGGCAATGGCCTCGGCTTCGGACTCGAACTTGAACAGCGGCGCCACCGGCCCGAAGGTTTCCTCGCGAGCCACGAGCATCTTGGGCGTCACGTCCGTAAGGATGGTGGGTTCGAAAAAGAAGCCCCCAAGAGCATGCCGCTTGCCGCCCAGCGCCACTCTTGCACCCTTCGAAAGCGCATCGGCAATGTGTTCTTCGACCTTGGCCACCGCCTTGGCATCGATCAGCGGCCCCTGGTCGGTTGCGCCGGCAAGCCCATCGCCAACGCGCAGCTGGGATACCGCGGCTTTGAGCCGCTTGGCGAATTCGTCGTACACGCCGGCTTGAATCAATAGGCGATTCGCGCACACGCAGGTTTGGCCGGTATTTCGATACTTGCTGGCCATGGCGCCCTGCACGGCGGCGTCCAAATCGGCGTCGTCGAAGACAATGAAAGGCGCATTGCCGCCAAGCTCGAGCGACAATTTCTTGACCGTCCCGGCGCATTGCGCCATGAGCTTCTTGCCCACTTCCGTCGAGCCGGTAAAAGTCACCTTTCTCACCGCGGGATTGCTGGTCATTTCCCCGCCGATCGCCGCGGCGCTGCCGGTGATCACATTGAACACCCCGGCAGGAATGCCTGCGCGATGGCTAAGTTCGGCCATGGCCAGCGCCGAGTAGGGTGTCTGCGTCGCAGGCTTGCAGACGAGTGTGCAGCCGGCCGCGAGCGCGGGCCCTGCTTTGCGCGTGATCATCGCCGAGGGAAAGTTCCACGGCGTGATTGCGGCGACAACGCCGACCGGCTGACGCAGTACGAGTATTCGTTTGTCGCTCTGATGACCGGGGATGATGTCGCCATATAAGCGCTTGCCTTCCTCTGCAAACCACTCGATGAACGAGGCGGCGTAGATAATTTCAGTTTTGGACTCGGCGAGCGGCTTGCCCTGTTCAGCGGTCATCAGGGTCGCAAGGTCATCTTGATGTTCGATCATCAAGTCGAACCAATGGCGCATGATGACGGCACGCTCCTTGGCCGTGCGGGCCTTCCATGCCGGCAGCGCCGCGGCCGCCGCGGCAATAGCACGCCGCGTTTCCGCCGCGCCCATGTTCGGAATCGAGCCCAGCGGGTGCGCCGTGGCGGGATTCCTCACCTCCAAGGTGGTTCCACCGTCCGCCGCGCACCAACGGCCATCAATAAAGCACTGCTCGCGCAGCAGCGTCGAGTCTTTCAATTCGAGCTTTTTGCCCATACCTTCTCTCCGTCCGAGCGTCAGCGTTCGAGAATCGCGGTGACGCCCATGCCTCCTGCCGTGCAGATTGAAATCAGTCCGCGCTTGGCCTTGGCCTCATCGAGAATTTTCGCCAGGGTCGCGACGATGCGCGCACCGGTCGCCGCGAACGGATGGCCGATCGCGACGCTGCCGCCCTTCGTATTCAATTTCGATCGATCGATCGTGCCCAGAGGGCCCGGCAAGTGGAGTTTGTCGCGGCAAAACGCCGGATCTGCCCAGGCCTTCAGCGTGCATAACACCTGTCCGGCAAAGGCCTCGTGAATCTCGTAGAAGTCGAAGTCCTGAAGTTTCAATTTCGCATCGTTCAGCATTCGAGGAACCGCATACGCAGGGGCCATGAGCAGGCCCTCTTTCTTTTCGATGTAGTCGACCGCGGCGACCTTGCCGTAACTCAAGTATGCCAGCACGGGAAGATTGCGCTCGCGCGCCCACGCTTCCGAGGCTAGCAGCACCGCCGAAGCGCCATCGGTCATCGGCGTGGAGTTGCCCGCTGTCAGGGTGCCGGCGCCGGAGAAATCGAAGGCAGGCCGCAGCTGGGCGAGCTTTTCCAAAGTCGTGTCGGTACGGATGTTGTTGTCCTGGGTGAGCCCCAGGTATTCGATGACCAGGTCTTTGTAAAATCCCTGCGCGTAGGCGGCCGCGGCCTTTTGATGGCTCTCGAATGCAAGCTGGTCCTGTTCCGCGCGGCTGATCCCCCATGTTTTGACCATGAGTTCCGTGCTTTCGCCCATCGACAATCCGGTGCGCGGCTCCGTCACTCCCGGCAACACCGGCTTGAAATTCTTCGGCCGCAGACCGAGCCAGGGTTTCAACCTGGCACCCGTCGTTCTGCCGCGGTAGCTGCGCAGCAGAAGCTGCTGAAAGCTGCGCGGGAAAACCACGGGCGGATCGCTCACCGTGTCGACCCCGCCGGCGATTGCGCAATCGATTTGACCGAGTGCAATCTTGTTGCCCAACAGAATCGCCGCCTCGAGGCTGGTTCCGCAGGCTCGCTGCAAATCGAGTCCCGGCGTCTCAGCCGCGAGACCGCACCCGAGCACGGATTCGCGCGTCAGATTCCACTGGCTGGAATGCTTCATGACCGCGCCGGCTGCGACGTCGTCGATGCACTGGCCGCGAAGCCCGAAGCGATCGACCACGCCGCGCAACGCGGCGATCAACATCTCTTGATTGCCGACCTGTGCGTACGCGCCATTGCCGCGCGCGAAAGGGATGCGTGTGCCGCCGACGATCGCGACGCGACGCGGACTTGCTCCAACCAACATAGCTGTCTCCGTTAAGCGGTAACTACCCGAATTATGGACCTACCCGCCGGCATATAATCCACCCATGACCGGATTTTCTCCGTTGGGCTGGTGCGGGCTTGCGCTTTTGGCGCTTGCCGGCTGCGGTGCGCCGGCAACTCCCGTCCCAGCGCCGGCCGCAAAACCCCCCGCGCCGATCGATCAGCTGAGTCGAATAGTCGAAGGCTACTGGGACGAGCATAAGCCTACGGAACACGCGATTTCGCCGCAGTTTCTGGCGGATTCTTTGAGCATCGAGCGCCGCTATCTTACGCAACTGGCGGACCTGCCCCGCGATCAATTGGACGCGTCATCAAGGCTGACTTACGACATTTTCAGGAGGCGCCGCGAGATCGCCATTGAAGGTTTTACTTTTCCGGATGAGCTGCTGCCCGTCGATCCTTTCGACGGAATGCCGCAGCGATTCGCCGCACGGGCCGGGCAATTGGCTCACGATGCCGCCACCGCGGCGGCTTACGCCGACTTTCTGCGGGACATTGACGATTACGTGCGCTGGACGCAGCAGGCCATCGCCAATATGCGTCAAGGCATCCGTCGCGGCTATACATCGCCTCGAACGGTCGTCGAACGAATGCTGCCGATCCTCGAACGCCTCGGCGTAGATGATTCGGCGAACCCGTTCTATGCGCTGCTGCGCTCCATGCCCGACAGCATCAAAGCCGCCGAGCGGCCGCGGTTGACCAAGGACATGACCAGTGCGATTGTGGATAAATTGCTGCCCGCCAATCGCGCGCTGCATGAATTTCTGCAAAAGGAATACCTGCCGCGCGCGAGGGCGGGCCTTGCCTTTTCGGAGTTGCCGCTGGGCAGTCAGTGGTACGCCTATCGCATCAAGAGAACGATTGGCACCCCGCTGTCGGCCGACGAGATCAACCGCATCGGCGTCGCCGAGGTGGAACGTCTCGGGTCTCCGCCGGCGCATGAGGGCGCGCCGGCGCCTGCCAACGGACTTCTAAACGCCTACACGGATTTGGAGGTCCAGGTTCACGCGGCCCTGCCGACGCTCTTTTCCGAGCTTCCCAAGTCGAATTTCGAGATTCGCAGCTCCGAGTGGCTGCCGCTGCCGGCCACGGCGCTGTATTACCAGCCCGGCGGCCCCAACGGCGTTCCTCCCGCCGTCGTGTTTGTGAGTGCCGGCAAGGCGGCAAGACCGCTGTCGATTGCAGGGTTTCTGCAGGCAGGATTGCCGGGCCGCCATTTGCAAATCGCGCTCCAACGGGAGCGAACCGACCTGCCGCGGTTCCGCCGTTTTGGCGCCGAGGCGGCTTTCACGGAAGGTTGGGGTTTGTATGCCGTTTCGCTAGGCGAGGCATTGGGCCTGTATCCGGACGAGCCGGCTAAATCGGACGCGACTGCGGCTGAAATGCGCTGTGCGGTGGCGTTGGTGGTCGACACCGGATTGCATGCGAAGGGCTGGACGCGAGGCCAGGCTTTTGACTATCTTCGCACTCACCTAGGCGTCGATGACCCCGATGCCCAATCTTTGATCGACTGGTATGCGACTAACCCTGCGGAGGCCATGGCCTGCATGATGGGTGGGATGAAATTTCGCGCATTGCGTGCGCATGCACAGCAATTGCTGGGCGGCCGATTCGACCTGCGCGAATTTCATCATGAGATTCTCAAGGATGGAGCGATGCCGCCGGACATTCTCGAGGCAAAAATGAAAGCGTGGATGGATGCTTCGAAATGAGCCTTTTTGCAGAAAACAACCGCCTGGCGGCGATTTCGTTCGAACAGTATATGCTGGCCGGAGTCAGACTATCTCGTGCGCACACTATTCCCATTGTCGGTCTTTCTCGTCGCCTCCTCGGCTCACGCGGCGAATCTCGCGGCGGAAGCGGCGGCCGTGAGCGGCGATATACAAGTGTCGGTGTCGCTGGACTCCGCCGAACAGAGCGGCAGCGCCAGCGCCACCGTAACGATTCATGCGCCGCGCGAAGTGGTGTGGAAGTTGATCACCAGCTGTCCGGAATCCGTGAAGATGGTCCCGGGACTCGAGGTTTGCGATGTGCTGGAGACGGCGCCGGATCAATCGTGGCAAAAAATTCGACACGTCATGAATTACTCATGGTACGTGCCCAAGATAACCTATGTGATTCGCGCAAGTTACGATCCGCCGTCGAAGGTCTCCATCGAACGGGTCGCTGGCGATCTGCGAACGTTGCGGGGCTCCTGGGAATTGCAGCAAAACGGGGATTATACGATTGCGCATTACTCGGTGGACCTCGCGCCGGGATTTTGGGTGCCGCACTGGATGGTGCGAACGGTACTCAGAAAGGATCTGCCCAGGATGCTTCGTGCGCTGCGCTCTCGTGCTGAAACGGCGCCCAAACCTGGCCCGTGATTCAGGCAGCACGGCGGCCCGGGCTCTCCTGATGGTTTGTATGGCCGCTGTCGCGCTCTGCGCCTGCGAGCGCGAACCTGAAGCACCCCCGATGCGGGTAAAGCGCGTATTTCATTTGAACCCTTACGAGAAGGACTTCGGTTATTCGCAGGCCGTGCTGATCGACAAAACGCTGTATATTTCGGGCTCGGTGGCCGCGGATCAGAATGGACGCCTGGTATCTCCTGGAGATATGGCCGGGCAAATGCGCGCCGCTTATTCCAACATACGCCGTACCCTTGCCGCGCATGGATCCGAGTTCGAGGAAGTTGTCAAAGAGACTATATACACGACGAATATGGACGCATTGCTAAAAGCCTCTGATCTGCGCTTCGAGTTCTACAACAAGGAACGCATGCCGACCACCTCCTGGGTTCAGGTGCAGCGGTTGGTCGATCCCGGATTCCTCGTGCAAATCGAAGTCGTTGCAGAACTGCCGTAAAAGAACAAATCGGGGATAGCGTTGCGTAACGTGGTGGATAGAAACTTCGAGCGGCGTCTCGCGGGACTCGTCAATTCCGGCGAGCGCGCAATCCTGCGCGGCGGCCGCAAGGGAGTCGAGAAGGAGTCGCTACGGGTGTCGCCCGATGGCGCCATCGCTCAGACCCGCCATCCGGAAGCGCTCGGAGCGCCGCTGACCAATGAGCACATCACGACGGATTTCTCCGAGGCGCTGATCGAGCTGGTCACGCCGCCGTTCGGCGAAACGTGGGAGTTGCTGCAGTATCTGTGCGACCTTCACCAATTCGTCTACCGCCATTTGCGTGACGAGCTGCTGTGGGCGACGAGCATGCCCAGTTCGATCGACGGCGATGCCAGCATTCCGCTGGCGCAATTCGGCAGCTCCAACATCGGGAAATTGAAAACCGTCTACCGGCACGGGTTGGGCGTGCGCTACGGGCGCATCATGCAGGCGATTTCCGGCGTGCATTTCAACTATTCGTTCAGTCCGAAATTATGGGGCGTGCTCGAAGCGGTCAATCAATCCAGGCTGCCGCAGCAGGATTTCATTTCCGAGCAGTACTTCGGCGTGCTGCGCAACTACCGCCGCTATGGCTGGCTGGTGCTGTACCTGTTCGGCACCTCGCCGGCGGTGTCGAATAGCTTTTTTGCTGGACGCGAGAACACGCTGCCGGCGCTCGACCGCGACACTGTATATGAGCCTTTCGGCACCTCGCTGCGCATGAGCGATATCGGCTATCGCAACAAGAATCAATCGACCTTGAGCGTCTCGGTCAACAGCCTGGCGGAGTACGTGCGGGATCTGTCGAGGGCGATCGGCACGCCCTATCCGCCGTACCAGAAGCTCGGCGTGAAAGTCGACGGCGTGTATCAGCAGCTCAACGCGAACATCCTGCAGATCGAGAACGAGTATTACAGTTTCATCCGCCCCAAACGGATCGCGCGTTCGGGCGAGCGGCCGACCAAGGCGCTATATCGCGCCGGGGTGGAATACGTCGAAGTGCGCGCGCTCGACGTGAGCGCATTCGATCCCGTCGGCGTCAATCAGAACAAGCTGCGTTTCCTGGAAGCGTTTCTCGCGTTGTGCCTGCTGCGGGAAAGCCCGCCGATCAGCAGCGGCGAGCAGGCCGCCCTGGACGCGAATCATCATCTGGTTGCCAGGCGCGGCCGCGAACCGGGTCTCTCCTTGAGCCGCGATGGGCGAAGTTTCCCCATGGCCGAGTGGGCGCGCGAACTTCTCGATTCCATGCAAGGATTGTGCGAGATGCTCGATCACGGCGAGCTCGCGCGCCCCTATGGCTCTGCGCTCGAGCAGCAGCGGGCGAAAATCGACGATGTGGAACGGACTCCCTCGGCGCGCCTGCTCGCCGAAATGCGCCAGACGGGGGAGAGCTTTTTTCAGCTGGCGCTGCGCATGTCGAACCTTCACAAGGACTACTTTCTTGGCTTGTATCCGCCGAATGAAAGCCGGCTCGGCGAGTTTGCCGCCGAAGCGCGCGATTCTCTCGAGGCGCAACGCAGCATAGAAGCCGCGGACACCACCGATTTCGACACCTATCTTGCGCATTACTTGGCCGACTGATCGATGTTTTGACATAATGCGCCGCGTCCTTTCCGCGCTTTTCCTCTTCAATAAGCGGCCCAAGTCATTGAGCGGATGACACAAGGCCGGTACGGTTACGCGAATGAGCACTGCCCCGGGGTTGTCCACCGAAGATCTGCCGAATTCCCCGCATGCGCGTCAGCTGCGCGCGGGATTTCCGTGGCTCACCTTCGACGGCGAACTCGAAACGGAATTCAGGCGGAGAAATTTCGACGAGAACCTCCTGCACACGCGCGTGAACCTGTGTCTGGCCGTCCTCATCGCCATCGCATTCTCGGCCATGGACGCGCTGGTGCTGGGACCTCAGCTCGATCGCGTGCCCAGCCGCATCCAGATTCTCGTCATCATTCCGCTCTTGCTCATCGGTCTTGCATCGAGTTTCTCGCCGCAACGCCACCGAATTCACGTGCCGCTGACCCTGGTCATCATGACCCTGTTCGGCTTGAGCGTGGCAGCCATCGAAATCACTGCCTCGCTCGGCGGCATCTCGCTGCTGCTTCCTTGTTTGATTTTGACCATTGTCTTCATCTACTTCATGAGCGGGCTGCTTTTCTATCATGCGGTCGCGGCCAACGTCATCGTGATGCTGGTGTATCTCGCCGCGGGCACCGCGCTGGTTTTGCCGGGCCGTGAGTTCTCCTACAGCGCTCTGGCTCTGGTCGCCGCCAATCTGTTTTGCGCGTCGGTCACCTATATGCATGAAAAAACCAGCCGGCTGCGCTTTCTGGAAGCATGCCTGCTGCGCGAGATGGTGGCGCGCGACGGGCTGACCGGCATCCAGAATCGGCGCATGTTCGATCAGCATATCGCGCGGGTTTGGCAACAAGCTGTGCGCGAAGAGGAACGCATCGCGGTGCTGCTGGCGGACGTCGACTGCTTCAAGGACTACAACGACCGCTACGGTCACCAAGCCGGCGATGAGTGCCTGCGCGCGGTCGCCGTTTCCTTGAGCCAGTGTGCGCGCCGCCCCTTGGACTTCGTCGCGCGCTATGGCGGCGAGGAATTCGCGATTGTGCTGTACGAGGCCAGCCGCGAATACGTCGCCGAAGTTCTGACCCGCATACAACGATCCATCGCCGAATTGAACATCCCTCATGAGGCGTCGAAAGTCGCCAGCCGCCTCACCGTGAGCATCGGCGCCGCATTCGTGCTGCCCGCCGCCAACCGGACTCTCGAGGGATTGATTCAGCTGGCCGACGAGGCTTTGTACTGCGCCAAGGAAGAAGGCAGAAATCGCGTCATTGTGATGGAGGCCGAATACGCCACGATGAGGACGGGACGCTTCGAGAAGCGGCGTCATCCCGTCGACGCCTAACGGTAAATCGCGATATGCGTCTCCTCGCCCTGCCTTCGGCTGGCGCGAAACATGCCCTCGCAATTGAATTCCAGGGCGATCTCGCCGCGCGCATCGATTGCGATCACGCCGCCCTCGCCGCCGAGCGCGGGGAGTTCTCCGTGAACGACTTCCCGTGCCGCCTCACCGACGCTGCGGCCGCCGAAACGCATTCGCGCGCAGATATCATGGGCAACGGCGGCGCGTATGAAAACTTCGCCGTGGCCGGTGGCTGAGACGGCACAGGAACGGTCATCCGCGTAGGTGCCCGCGCCGATGATCGGCGAGTCCCCGACACGGTGAAAGCGTTTGCCCGTCATGCCGCCGGTGGAAGTGGCCGCGGCCACGCGGCCTCGGTGGTCCAGTGCAACCGCTCCGACCGTGCCGACATGCGAGATGGTGTGCCCGGAGAGCGTGGCGTCGCCGCTGCGTATTCGTTGCAGCTGCGCAAAGCGTTCGGGCGTATGGAAATAGCTTTGCGGCACGAATTCAAAGCCTTGGGCGGAGGCGAACTCCTCGGCCCCGGCGCCGGCCAGCATCACATGTTCCGATTTTTCCATGACGGCCCGCGCAAGCTCCACGGGATTTCGAATGCGCGTCACGCCGCATACCGCGCCCGCCTGCAGCGTACCGCCATCCATGATGGAGGCATCCAATTCGTTGCGGCCATCGAGCGTGAACACGGCACCGCGCCCGGCATTGAACAAGGGATTGTCCTCGAGCGATACGACCGCACGGGTGACCGCGTCCAGGCTTGTGCCGCCGTTTTGCAGGACCGCATAGCCTGCATCGATCGCCTCTTGCAGTCCGGCGCGATAGCGGCGCTCCTCCTCGTCCGTCATGTTCGCGCGCGGTAAAGTCCCCGCGCCGCCGTGAATTGCCATGCCGAACATACTTTAAGTCTCTCCTTGCCGCTGCGGAACTCTAACCACGAGTCCGTCGAGGTCGGCGCTGACATGAATCTGGCAGCTCAACCGGCTATTCTCGCGCGGTTCCCAGGCGCTCTCCAGCATGCCTTCTTCCATTTCCTCGCGCGCCGCAAGCTTCGGCAGCCACTCCTTTTCGACATACACATGGCACGTTGCGCAGGCGCAGGCGCCGCCGCACAGAGCAAGGATGCCCTGCACGCCGTTTTGCCTGGCTGCTTCCATCAAGGTGACGCCCACCGGCGCGTCGATTTCGTGCCGGAAACCGCCCGGCTCAATGAAGGTGATGCGGGGCATTAAAGTTCGGTATTGTACAGACCACGTGTACCCCCAATGGAATCGTAATAGTATTACCCAGACCGCCCCTGATCGGAGGCTAGAATGAAATTGATTACCGCGATCATCAAACCCTTCAAGCTGGACGACGTGCGCGCTGCGCTGTCCGAAATCGGCGTGTCCGGCATGACAGTGACCGAGGTGAAGGGGTTCGGGCGGCAGCGCGGACACACGGAACTGTATCGCGGCGCAGAGTATGTCGTAGATTTTGTGCCGAAGACCCGCATCGAAGTCGCCGTCAAGAACGAACTCGTGGATCAGGTGATGGAGGCCATCGTGGGCGCTTCGAAAACAGGGAAGGTGGGTGATGGCAAAATATTCGTTACCGACATCCTGCGGGTTTTGCGCATTCGCACGGGCGAGAGCGACAACGCCGCCCTGTAGATCGTTGGCCGAATGAGACTAATCGGCGGCGGGTGCCTGATTGCATTCACCGTCCTAACCGCAGGGATCGCGCAACCTGCGTTCGCGGCCAAGCTCACGGACAAGGAGCACACGCGCATCGATGAGCCGCGGCCGCCGGATGTGCCGAGCGATGCCGAGCTCGAAGCCGCGGGCGCAATCATCGGCGTAGTGGAAATCGCCACTCACAATATCTTCGACGAAAACGATGCGCGCGAAGACAACGGTCTATTCAAGCTCGCCAACCGTCTGCACATCCGCACCAAGCATGCGACCGTCCGCGCGCAGCTGCTGTTCGCAAGCGGCGATAAATATCTCGGGCGCCAGCTCGCCGAGACCGAACGGGTGCTGCGCTTGCTGCCCTACGTGTACGACGCGCGAATCGTGCCGGTGCACTACGCCGACGGCAAGGTCGACATCCGCGTGATCACCAAGGATGTTTGGACCTTGAGTCCCGGCATTTCCTTCGGCCGTTCGGGCGGCACGAACGACACGAGGTTCAATCTGCAGGACAGCAATTTCCTGGGCTGGGGAAAGACACTGCAGATATCCCGCGGCAGCACTGTGGATCGCACCAGTAATGGCGTGGGTTGGGTCGATCCGAATGTGCTGGGGTCGCGCTGGACCTCGACCCTCAGCTACGAGGATTCCAGCGACGGCTCGCAGCGTTCCGTGCTGGTGACGCGGCCCTTTTATTCCCTGGATGCGCCCTGGAGCACGAAGATCTCCGCGCTCAGCTTCGATCGCACGATCTCGCGTTACAACCTGGGAAATATCGTCGATCAATTCGCCGACCACCAAAATTCCTACGAACTAAGCGGCGGCCTTTCGAATGGACTGGTCGACGGCTGGACCAAACGCTGGACCTTCGGCATGCGCTACGACCGCAACCTGTTCTTGCCGGCGCCGATCACGACGGTGCCGGCCAAGCTGCTGCCGCCGGATCGAACCCTATCGTACCCGTTCGTCGGATTCGACATCCTTCAGGATGCCTTCCAGAAAGTCGGCGACCAGAATCAAATCGGCCGTGCGGAGGATCTGTATTTCGGCACCGAAGTGACCGGCGAGATCGGCTATGCCAGCGGCGTGTTCGGCGCGGACCGGGATGCCGTCATGCTCAAGGCCAAGGCGCTGCATGGATTCGATCTGCCGCATGAGCAGCAGCTGTTCTTGACCAGCGACTTTTCGTCGCGGCTGGAAGGCGGCCGTGCGCGCAATTTAATCGCCGATGCCGCCGCCAAATACTACTGGCGCTGGCGCGAGGACTGGCTGCTATACGCCGCATTTTCCGGCACCACGACCTACCGATTGGATCCGGAAATGCAGCTTCTGCTGGGGGGCGATAATGGCCTGCGCGGCTACCCGCTGCGCTTTGAGTCGGGGACTTCGCGGGCGCTATTTACCGTGGAGCAGCGCGTCTTCACCGATTGGTATCCGTTTCGCTTGGTCAGGGTGGGCGCCGCGGTGTTCGCGGACGTGGGGCGAACCTGGGGCAGCGGCGTCATCGGCAACAGCGACCCGGGCCTGCTGAAGGATGTGGGTATCGGGCTGCGCCTCGGCAATACGCGCTCTGGCTTGGGCAATGTACTGCACGTCGATCTGGCATTTCCCTTGACCGATGTCGCCGGAATTCAGAAGGTCCAATTTCTGGTGCAAACGATGCAGAGTTTCTAGGAGCCACGCTCCTAGGATTTTGCCGCCTTGCGCCGGGAGAACAGCCAGAAAGCCGCGCCGCAAACGGCGAAATTCAGCACCCACCACCATAGCTGACGGTTGGCGTTCGGATCGCCCGCGGCGCCCGCCGCCGCGCCAACCTCCAAGGTGCCCTTGAGACTCTCGCTCGAGGATCCCTGGCTTATTTGAAAGGCGACGGCTGCCGCGCCGGGCAGTCTCAGGTCGGGTGTCTGCAAGGAATAGCTGCCGTCGGTTTCCGCTGTCGCGGGGTGCGCCGTGCCGCGCAACACCACGCTGATCACGGCGTCCCGCACCGGCGCATTGTCGGCGATGCGGCTTACGTGAATGCTCATCCTGTCGTCGTGCACCACGCCCACCGCCATCAGATCGCTGGAGCGCGCTTCCACCCGGGGAAGCGGCGGCGGATCGGCAGCCCATGCCGGCGCGAGCGCCATCAACACCATGCAAGCCAGCCAGGTTCTCAAAGCAGAAAACCCAGCACGCCGAGTACCGTGCCGGTCAGGCTCGCGAGAATGCCGAATACCGGGAAAAATGCCTTGCGCGCCAGGAAATACAAGGAACACAGCACCAGCCCCAGTTCCAACATGCCCTCGCCGATGTCGAAATACAGCGCGCGATGCTCTTCTTTTTTGGTTTCGACGTCTTTGGCGCGCGCTTCCTCTTGAATTTTTTCCGCGTCGGCGGCGTATTTGGCGCGCGCCGTCTCCAGCTTGTGCGTCACGGCTTCGGCCTTGGCGGGATCGGCGTTGAGGGCGGTAATGAGCGACAGCGCCGTTTCCTGCGTATTTTCGCGAATTTTTTTCGCCTGGTAATAGGTCCACTGGTCGTTCGATTCGGTGCGATGAATGACCGCGTCGGTATGTGCGCGATGCGACGCAATGGTGACCACCGACAAGAAGATGCCGACGATTCCCACCAAAATTCCGACGCGCCGGGTGTTCGGGTCGTCCGCGTGTTCCGGCTTGACTTCAAGTTCAGGCATGGCGTGTGAATATCCTTAAATAAATTCAGAGATCTTTGGAAGACATGGGTTTGCTTGGGGCGCCCATCTTCAGCAACCCGTGCTCCACGTAGTGCAGGGCGAAATTGGTGAGCAGCGTAGCGCATGCGACCATGCAGGCCAGTGCCGGCCGGTCGACGCCCGCCAAAACGCCCATCGCCGAGGCGCACCACAGGGTTGCCGCCGTATTCAGGCCGCTGATATTGGCGCCTCGATGCAGGATGACCCCGCCGCAAATGAAGCCGCTGCCGGTCACGACCTGCGCCGCAACGCGCGAAACGTCGCCGCCCAGGCTCAATCCCGCGATGACGAAGGCAGCCGACCCCAAGGAGACCAGGGCATTGGTATGGATTCCCGCCGGATGTCCGCGCAGACGACGTTCCAGGCCCACGATGGCCCCCAGTCCCAGCGCCAACAGCAGCTGAAGGGCCTCCCTTGCGTTCGAATCCATACCAAGCTGCATGCTTCACATCCGCCGTGGTTTTCTATGGATCAAGGCGCGGTGATGGGTGAGTGCCGCGGCTGGGCGGCAACCCGTTTCATCCAGGCCTGAATACGAGGATAGGCCTCGAGCGAGAAGCCGCCTTCCGGCGCCACGTGGGTGTACGCGAAAAGCGCGATATCCGCCAGCGTGAACCGGTCCGCCACCAGGAACTCCTTGCCCTCCAAGCCGCGCTCCAGCACGCCGAGAGCCTCATATCCCTTCGCAATTTTTTCCGTCAAGCGATCGCCGAGTTCCTGCTCGGTCTTGTGCAGACTCTTCAACCAGAAGCGCACGGTGGCGACGGTGGGCTCGAGGTTGTACTGCTCGAAGCACAACCATTGCCAAAGATTGGCCTTGGCCCATGGGTCGGAGGGGATCAAGTCCGATCCTTCGGCGAGAAAGCCGATGATGGCGTGGCTCTCCGACAAGAAGCCGCGGCCCGGCACTTCCAGCAGCGGGATTCTGCCGTTGGGATTTTTTGCCAGAAATTCCGGCGTTCGCGACGCCCCTTTGATGATGTCCACCGGCACCAGACGGTATGGGATGCCGAGATACTTCGCAGTCAAGCGAACCTTGTAGCCGTTGCCCGAGGGCAGATAGTCGTAGAGTGTGTATTGCATGTTCATTTACTCAGGTGCAGGCGCGGATTGCCGCGGGCGATGCCCAACGCGCCACTTCGCACCACTTCGTTGATTTCTCCGAATGCGCCGACACTGGCAATGAATTCGCCGATCTCAAGCTCGGTGCCGGCGAGCTCCGCGATGTAGCTTCTGGGATCGGAGGACAGCGCCTTGCCACCGGCCCTGTGCAGCAGCGCGTCGACGGCAGCCAGATGCTCGGCCGAAATGCGCAGTTTGATCAGCAACAGCTCGCGCGCCAGCGTGTCGCCGCCGGTCATGTCGTCGACGGCAACCACATCCACGAGTTTCAACAGTTGTGCGTTGATCTGTGCGATGACTGAATCCGATCCAATCGTGACCAGAGTGACCCGCGAAACGGTCGGGTCGTGCGTCGGCGCGACCGACAGCGACTCGATGTTGTAGCCGCGTGCCGATATCAAGCCGGTGACGCGGGTGAGCGCGCCGGCTTCATTCTGCAGCAGAATCGCGATGATGTGGCGCATTGCGCCCGTAGGATACGGGAGCACGGTGCTTGGGCGCCAGGGAGAGAACTGCTAGTCTTTCCGCGTGAAGGACCAATCCCGCCCGAATCAAATCGCACACCCGCTGGCCGGCGCCTCCATGACCGGCGCCGACATACTGGTGCAAGTGCTTGCGGACGAAGGCGTCGATACCGTATTCGGCTACAGCGGCGGCGCAATCCTGCCGATCTATGACGCCCTCTTTCGGTTCAACCAGGAGCACGATTCCGCCATGCCCCTGGTGGTGCCGGCGAATGAGCAAGGCGCCGCATTCATGGCGGCCGGTTTCGCACGCGCCAGCGGCCGGGTGGGTGTGGCGCTGGTGACCTCCGGGCCGGGCGCGACCAATACGGTAACGCCGGTGCGCGACAGTCTGGCCGATTCAGTTCCGATCGTAGTCATCTGCGGACAGGTTCCCACGACGGCGATCGGCACTGATGCCTTTCAGGAGGCTCCGGTGCCCAGCATCATGGGGGCCGTCGCCAAACACGTTTTTTTGATCACCGATCCTGCCAAGCTGGAAGCCACGGTGCGCACCGCCTTCGAGATCGCGCGCACCGGCCGGCCTGGTCCCGTGGTGCTCGATGTACCGAAGGACGTGCAAAATTGGCGCGGGGTGTTTCAAGGGTCCGGGCAACTGCCGGTTCCTGGATACCGCCAGCGCATGAATGGGCTGGCGGCAGCGAGGCTGCCGGAAGCCGCCTGCGCCGATTTCTTTGCCGCGCTGAACGCCGCGAATCGTCCGCTGATTTATGCCGGCGGCGGCGTGATCAATGGCGGCGCCGCGGATGCGCTGCGCGAATTCTCGAAGCAGCTGCAAATACCCGTCGTCACTACTTTGATGGGAATCGGCGCCGTGGACACCACTGACCCGCTCTCCATGCGCATGCTGGGCATGCACGGCACGGCATTTGCCAACTACGCAGTCGACGATTGCGATTGCCTGCTTACTCTTGGTGCGCGATTCGACGACCGTGTCGCCGGCAACGTCGCCAAATTTGCCGGCCGCGCCAAGTTCATTGCGCACTTCGACATCGATGCCTCTGAAATCCACAAGGTCAAGCGGGTCGACTGGAGTCACGTCGGTTTGATGGCGGACGCTCTGCGAGCACTGCTCAACTACGGCAAACGCCAGGGCTTCAAGCGAGATTGGTCGGTCTGGCATCGGCACTGCGATGCACTGCGCGCGACCTATGCGATGAACTACGATCGCAACAGTCCTTTCATCCAACCCTACTATGTCATTGAGGAGATCAATCGGCTGACCAAGGGTGAGGCCATCATCACCACGGGGGTCGGCCAGCATCAAATGTGGGCGGCGCAGTACTTCGACTTCCGCAGTCCTCGGCTGTGGCTCACCTCGGGCAGCATGGGCACGATGGGATTTGGGCTGCCCGCGGCGGTGGGCGCGCAATTCGCGCAGCGCAGCCGCTTGGTCATCGACGTAGATGGCGATGCCAGCATTCGCATGAATATCGGCGAGTTGGAGACCGTCACCACCTATGACTTGCCCATCAAGGTCGTGGTGCTCAACAACTTCGGTGACGGCATGGTCAGGCAGTGGCAGAAGTTGTTCCACAAAGGGCGCATGAGCGCCAGCGACAAGAGTCTGCACACAAAGGATTTCGTCAAGGCAGCGATGGCCGACGGCTTCAAATATGCCGCGCGCCTGGATCAGAAAGCCGACGTGACGCGCGTCGTCGCGGAGTTCATCCGTTTCCCGGGGCCGGCATTTCTAGAGGTGATCATCGATCGCGACGCCGGCGTGTACCCCATGGTCGGTCCCGGCCAGGGGTACAGCGAGATGATCACGGGCGACCATATTCCGTCGCGTACCGAGGTCGAAACCAAGGCTCCAGACGCCTCAGAGATGTTCTAGGCCCGTCCGCGAACGAACCGGCGACCGACTACCATTGTCCGGTGTTTTGCATCGCGGTCCAGGGCGCCGCCGGCGCCAGCGCAGGTCCTTTTTGCAGCAGCTCGATCGATACATCGTCCGGCGAGCGTACGAAGGCCATGCGCCCATCGCGAGGCGGTCGATTGATGGTCACGCCATGTTCCATGAGGCGCTTGCAGGCGGCATAAATGTCATCGACCGCGTAGGCCAAGTGCCCGAAGTTACGGCCGCCCGAGTATTCTTCCGGATCCCAGTTATGCGTCAGTTCGACTTGCGCCTCTTCATCGCCGGGCGCGGCCAAAAAGACCAGGGTGTAACGCCCTGGCGGATAATCTTTCCGCGATAATTCTGTCAGGCCGAGCGCGTCGCGGTAGAAGCGCAACGACTGCTCGATGTCCGTCACGCGGACCATGGTATGCAGGTATTTCATGAGCATCACTCCTGGATCGCTGCGAATTTGGAGCAACGCATGCATAAAAGCAAACTCTCAGGATTCATCATCGACTGTCAGACCACGGATCTGGATCGATCCGCAGATTTTTGGGGAAGCGCGCTCGGGATGCCGGTGCAGGAGCTGCCTCCCGGCGAGGGCGAGATCTATAAGCGGTTGGAGGATAGCCAGCATGGCCTGCACATCGAGGTGCAGGCGGTCAGTCATCCGAGCCGCGTGCACCTCGATATTGAGACCAACGATATCGAGGCAGAGGTGCGCAGGCTGGAAGGGCTCGGAGCCAGGCGTATCGAGGCGGTTCGCACCTGGGTAGTCATGGAGGCGCCCACGGGCCAGCGATTCTGTGTGGTTCGAGCGACTTCGGCGGATTTTGACGTCAAAGCAACGGCATGGGTCTAGGTGTTGTTTTGTCACCAATTGGCAACACGTTTGACATAGCGCAGCAAAATCTAATTAAAAAGCGTTAACTATTGGATTTACCTATGATATCGCCTATCATTAAGCCAACGAAGCGGTTCGTGTTTATTCCCAGCGTTACTTACTTGCAACACTGGAAGACACAAACAAGGTCGAACGTTTGGGCACTTTTGTGCGGCGTATCTGCCACTGACGGACGTGCGAGGTCTAACCCCAGCACCTGTTCCACTCTAAATTCCCCGGCTAGTCCGGGGACTCTTTTTTCTAAATCCAGCGTTTTAGCCGCGGAATCGCTTAAATTCGCACGATGAAGAACCTCTACCGCTCCTTGTATTTCCAGGTGCTCGTCGCAATCGGCCTCGGTGTGCTGCTCGGGTACTTCTATCCCGAAACGGGCGCGAAAATGAAACCGCTCGGCGATGGATTCATCAAGCTCATCAAAATGCTGATCGCGCCGGTCATCTTTTGCACGGTGGTGATGGGGATCGCCGGCGTGGAAGACATGAAAAAGGTCGGCAAAACGGGCGGCTTGGCGTTGATCTACTTCGAGGTCATGAGCACCATCTCGCTGATCTTGGGTTTGGTGATTGTCAACATCTTGCAGCCCGGCAGAGGCATGAACGCCGACCCGTCGACCCTGGACACGGGACCGCTCAAGGACTACACGGCGCCCGGCAAACTGCAGTCCGCCACCGACTTTGCGCTCAACGTCATTCCCTCGCAGTTCGCCGACGCATTTGCGAAGGGAGAGATACTGCAGGTGCTGTTGATCGCGATCCTTTTTGGATTTGCCATCCAGCAATTGGGCACGCGCTCCGCCGTCGTGCTGAGTTTCATCGAGTCCTTCTCGAATGTGTTGTTCTGGATTGTCGGCGTGGTCATGAAGCTCGCACCGATCGGCGCGTTCGGCGCCATGGCGTTCACCATGGGTAAGTATGGCGTGCGCTCGCTGGTTTCCCTGGGCGCACTGATGGGCAGTTTCTATGCGACCTGCCTGCTGTTCATCTTCGTTGCGTTGGGGATTGTTGCGCGCCTGCACGGCTTTCGGATTTGGCGATACCTCAAATACATCAAGGATGAACTGCTCATCGTACTCGGCACCTCATCGTCGGAAACCGTGCTGCCGCGAATGATGGTCAAGCTCGAAAGGCTGGGTGCCGCCAAGCCCGTGGTCGGTTTGGTCATCCCGGCGGGCTATTCCTTCAATCTTGACGGCACGTCGATCTACCTGACCATGGCGGCGGTATTCATCGCGCAGGCGACGAACACACCGATGAACCTGTTCCAACAAATCGCGCTGCTCGCCGTCCTGTTGTTGACCTCGAAGGGCGCCGCGGGCGTGACGGGCAGCGGCTTCATCGTGCTGGCGGCAACGCTGTCAGCAGTGGGCACGCTACCGGTTGCGGGTCTCGCGCTGATTCTCGGCATCGACCGCTTCATGTCGGAGGCGCGATCGTTGACGAATGTCATCGGCAATGGCGTGGCGACCCTGGTCGTTGCGAAATGGACCGGAGAGTTGGACGTGGCAAAGATGAACCGCGAACTGGCGGGAGAGGTTCCGGACGTGGCACCTGAGCTCGAGGCGACGCACTAGATGAATGTACGAGACGGGTTTACGGATTCGATCGGCAACACGCCCCTGATTCGCCTGAAGCGCCTGAGCGAGGAGACCGGCTGCGAAATTCTAGGCAAGGCCGAGTTCATGAATCCCGGCGGCTCGGTCAAGGATCGCGCCGCAAAGTGGATCGTCCTGGATGCCGAGCGCCGCGGCACCTTGAAGCCGCACGGCACGGTCGTTGAGGGCACCGCCGGCAACACCGGCATCGGACTTGCGCATGTTTGCAATGCGCGGGGCTATAAGTGCGTCATCGTCATGCCCGACAATCAGGCCGCCGAGAAATACCAGATCATCGAAGCCTTGGGTGCGGAGCTGCGCAAAGTCCCCGCGGTGCCCTACAGCAATCCGAATCAGTATCAAAAAGTCGCGGGACGGCTGGCCCAGGAATTGCCCGACGCCATCTGGGCCAATCAATTCGACAACACGGCGAACCGCGAAGCGCATTTCGAGTCCACCGGGCCGGAAATCTGGCGCGACACGGGCGGAAAAATCGACGCATTCTGCGCCGCGACCGGCACCGGCGGCACGCTGGCCGGCACGGCCCGCTACTTGAAGAGCAAATCGGCTGCTGTGCGAATTGTTCTCGTCGATCCGCCGGGCAGCGCGCTCTTTCACTACATCAAGGATGGTGAACTGAAATCCGACGGAGGATCATCCATTACCGAGGGAATCGGCACCGGCCGCGTGACCGCGAATCTCGAAGGCGCGCCGATCGACGATGCACTGCGCATTGCGGATGCCGAAACCATGCACTTCGTTTATCGGCTGCTGCGCGAAGAGGGCCTGCTGCTCGGCAGCACCGCGGGCATCAACGTAGCCGCCGCGGTCACACTCGCAAAACAAATGGGGCCGGGGCACACCATCGTCACCGTGCTGTGTGACGGCGGCGCGAAGTACCAGTCCCGCCTGTTCAATCCGGCCTGGATCAAAGAGCGGGGCTTCAACGACGCGATCGCCTGATCGTTTACGAGGCCCTGGTCGTTTACGCCGACTGAGAAACCTCGAGCGGCGCGGCCGTATTGAACCAAGCCAGCGAGGCATGCAAGGACACCACCTCGCCAACGACAATGAGCGCGGGCGACTGCAAATCAGCCTGGGCGGCCAGCGCCCCGATCGTCGCCAGTGTGCCCGTGACGACGCGCTGATCCCTTAGCGTGCCGTGGGCGATGACGGCGGCCGGCAGGGTATCTGCCGCGCCGTGTTCCACGAGCCGCGCCGCAATATGCGGCACTCGGGAAAGACCCATGTAGAACACGGTTGTGAGTCCGGACTTCGCCAGTGTCCGCCAATCGGGCTCGCGCCCGTCCGCATCCCCATGTCCGGCGACGAACGTCACGCCGTGCGCGTAGTCCCGATGGGTCAGCGGTATGCCGGCGTAAGCGGCGCAGCCGGCCGCGGCGGTGACGCCGGGGATGACCGAGAAGCTGATTCGCGCCTTGCTCAACGCTTCGAGCTCCTCGCCGCCCCGGCCGAAAATAAATGGATCGCCGCCCTTCAGCCGGACGACGCGTTTGCCCTGGCGCGCATGCTCGATGAGCAGCGCGTTGATCTGTTGCTGCGTGCTGCCGATGCCGCCGGCGGCCTTCCCTACGCAGATTCGTGCCGCGTCGCGCCGCGCCATGTCGAGCACTGCCGCCGGCACCAAACGATCGTGCAGGATGACATCGGCGTCCTGCAGCGCTCGCAGCGCCTTCAGCGTCAGGAGTTCCGGATCGCCGGGTCCCGCGCCCACCAACGTGACCTCGCCTGCGGCAGGGGCGCTGCCCGCGCTGACTGCCAAGAGTTGCTGCGCAATGCGCTGCGCACCTTGAACGTCCCCGGCCGTAAAGCGGCGCGCAGCCGCGCCATCGACGATTGCTTCGAAATATCGGCGCCGGGCGTCGGTGTCGCGCAATCGCCGCCGCGCGGCGTGCCGCAGCGCCCGCAGCCACAGCGCCAGTTCGCCGATTCTCCTCGGGATCATCGCCTCCAGCCGTTCGCGCAAGCGGCGCGCGAGCACCGGCGAGGTGCCTTCGGTCGCGACCGCCACCAGCACCGGGTTGCGGTCGATAATGGCCGGCACGATGAAACGCGACGCCTCGCGGTCGTCCACCACGTTGACGGGAATCGCGCGGGCCTCGCTCAAGTTTGCGATCCAGCGATTCACCGCGCGTCGCGAGGTCGCTACGATGACCAGCCGCGCGCCGTCGAGATCCTCCGGGACGAACTCGCGCAGCGCCAGCTCGATCTTGCCGGCGGCCGCACGAGCTTCAAAATCAGGCAGCACCTTGGGCGCGACGACAGTGATGGAAGCGCCCGCGCGCTCGAGCAGCGTAAGCTTGCGCAGCGCCACCTCGCCGCCGCCGACGATCAGCACGCTCTGCGACTTAAGATCGAAAAAAACCGGAAAGTAGTTCATCGGCAAATCCTTCGTTGCGAACGCCTAACCCATTGGCGACGCACGTAATTTTTACCGCCCCGCGGCTGCACGTTACCGACTATAGAGCGAACGGTGCCGCGGCAAAACGAATTCCAAGGCATGAGTACATGCCTATTCGTGATGCGCGATAACCTTATATGCTAGTGCTCAAGACCAAAAAGCATAAGGCGGGGCGATGAAATTCCAGCAATTGCGCTATCTCGTGGCGGTCCATGAAAACGGGCTGAACATCACGGCGGCCGCGCGGCAACTGCACACCTCGCAGCCCGGCGTGAGCCGCCAGCTCAAATTGCTGGAAGAAGAGCTGGGGTTTCAACTGTTCGAGCGTGAGGGCCGCGCGCTGACCCGCACCACCGCGGCGGGCGAGGAAATCATTTCGCGGGCCAGCAGCATCTTGCGCGAAATGCAGAATATTCGTCGCACGTCGGCGGAGTTGCGCAAGGCCGATGGCGGCACGCTGTCGATTGCGACCACCCATACGCAGGCGCGCTACGTGCTGCCCAAGGTGATCGGCGCGTTCCGCGCCAACTACCCGAAGGTGCGCCTGCAATTGAATCAGGGCACTTCCGAACAGATCGCGGAAATGGTTGCGCGCGACCGCGTCGACTTTGCGATCGCCACCGGATCGGAGGAATTATTTCCGCACTTGGTGCGTTTGCCCGTGTATCGCTGGCATCGCGCGGTGGTGGTGCCCCGCGGGCATCCATTGGCCTCGGCCGGCAAGCTCACGCTGAAGAAGCTGGCCGAGTACCCGATCGTCACATATATATTCAGCTTCTCCGGCCGCTCCTCCTTGCCGGCGTTGTTCGAAACCGCCGGACTGTCGCTCGATGTGGCGCTGACCGCACGCGATTCGGACGTGATCAAGACCTACGTTCGCATTGGGCTGGGGGTCGGCATTCTGGCTCGTCTCGCCATCGATCCGGTGGCGGACAGCGACCTTGTGGTGCTGGACGCTTCGCATCTATTCGAAGGCCACACGACCTGGATCGGATTTCGCCGCAGTGCGTTGCTGCGCGCCTATATGTATGAATTCATCGAACTGTTGGCGCCGCATCTGCCGCGCAAGCTCGTGCGCGAGGTGGAGAAATTCGAAACGCAGGAAGAGGTCGATCGGGTCCTCAAAGGCCTGGTCATTCCGCTGCGTGATACACCTTAAAGCGAAGCCCTAAGTCGTTCGAGGGCTGATACGCGGCCGTGAAAGTGCCAAGCGCGCTGACCGCGTCCTCGATGTCGGTCTCGGGTAATTCGAAGCTGTTGAAGCCGCAGCGCGCCATGAAGAAGAGTTGATCGCGGCGCACATAACCCGTCGCGCGCAGCTCGCCCTTGAAATTCCAGTGATCGCGCAGCTGCCGTGCCTGGGTATAGCCGCGTCCCTCGCCCGGCCCGGCGAACTGCGCGGCAATCAGTTCAAAGTGCTGTAGATCCGGCGCCAGTTGCTCCACATGATGTTCCGGGGACAGAGCAACCCCTAAGCGGCCGCCGCGTGCCAGCCACGTATCAGGCTCCAGCCGCCACTGATCCCAGGTGACGATGAGCGGCGCGGACGGCTCGGCGGCAGCTTCGGCAACATAGCGCCAGTCGTCGATCACTATCTCACCGTCACGCAGCAATCGGCGCTGCATACACCCGCTCCTTGAAGGGCTTGATGCCCAGACGGCGCACGCAGTCGATGAAGCGTTCCTCCGACCCGCGCTGTTCCACATACACCTCCAACAGGCGCTCGATCGTTTCCGCCACCTGGTTCTTGGGCACGGACGGTCCGATGACCGTGCCCAGCGACGCATCGGCGCCGGCCGCGCCGCCAATCGTGATTTGATACCACTCCTCGCCGCCCTTATCGACGCCGAGAATGCCGATGTTGCCTACATGATGGTGCCCGCAGGCATTCATGCATCCCGACATCTTGACGTCGATTTCGCCTAAATCGTAGATATAGTCATAGTCGTCGAAGCGCTCGTTGATGAGCTTCGCCACGTCGATGGAGCCTGCATTCGCGAGACTGCAAAAATCCAAGCCCGGACAGCAGATGATATCGGTCAGGGTGCCGATGTTCGGCGTGGCGAGCCCTGCGCCCTCCAGCGTCCGCCACAGTTCGTAGGTTTTACTCTGCTCGACATCGGGAAGCAGCAGATTTTGGGTGTGCGTCACGCGCACTTCGCCGAAACCGTAACGCTCCGCCAGATCGGCGATCAAGTCCATTTGCGCATCGGTGGCGTCGCCGGGCGCTACGCCGGGCTTCTTCAGGGAGACGAACACCGCGCGATAGCCGGCCACCTTGTGCGCGGTTGTGTTGTAGCGGTACCAGGCGCGAAAGGCGGTTTCCCTTCCCGCGTCGGGCGTCAAGTTGGGCAGCGCGCGGTAGGCGGGCGGCTTGAAGAAACCTCGCATGCGTTCGATTTGCGCAGAATCGACGCGCAGGCCGCTGTCGCGCAGCGTGTCCCATTCGGCTTCCACCCGCCGCGTAAATTCCTGTATCCCCAGGGAACGCACCAGGATTTTGATGCGAGCCTTTTGGAGATTGTCGCGGCGGCCTTCCAGGTTATAAACGCGCAGGATGGCCTCGAGGTAGGAGAGCAAGTGTTCGCGCGGCAGAAACGAGCGAACCACCTGGCCGATGATGGGCGTGCGGCCAAGACCGCCTCCCGCCAGGATTTCAAAGCCCGGTTCGCCGTTCAGGCCCCGCACGATGTGCACGCCGATGTCGTGCACCAGCGAAGCGGCGCGGTCTTGCGGCGCCCCGGTGACGGCGATCTTGAATTTGCGCGGCAGGTAGCTGAACTCGGGATGGAAGGTCGACCACTGGCGGATGATCTCGCACCACGGCCTGGGGTCCTCGAGTTCGTCGGGCGTAATGCCGGCCAGATGATCGGAGGTGGTGTTACGAATGCAATTGCCGCTGGTTTGGATGGAGTGCATCTCCACCTCCGCAAGTTCCGCCAGAATGTCGGGCACCTGCTCAAGCTTCGGCCAGTTGAATTGCAGATTTTGCCGCGTCGTGAAGTGTCCGTAGCAATGATCGTAGGTGCGCGCGATTTTCGCCAGCGTGCGCAGCTGCGTCGCGGAGAGCAATCCATATGGGATGGCGATGCGCAGCATCGGCGCGTGACGCTGGATGTACAGGCCGTTGCGCAGGCGGAGATGGCGGAATTCGTCCTCGGTTAACGCGCCCTCGAGGAATCTTTGCGTTTGATCACGAAACTGCGCCACCCGTTGGCGCACCAGAGTTTTGTCGGTGATGTCGTACCGATACATGGAAACACGATAATTGCGCACCTGCGATTGCGCCAATTACTGCGCGACATGAGCTTATGACTGCCGATCCTTGTCAGTCATTGCCGATCCTTGTCATCCGTGCCGCAGTTCCATGCCAATCCGGGCAGCAGTTCCACCGGTAATAGGTAAAAACCGTGATTTGCTTGGCAGAGCGAATTTGAGGTTGGGCGCAGCATCGCGGGGGTAACAAAGGGCCCCCATTTGGCTAAAGATCTCACGGAAGTAGCGGTCGCACCGGACACCTACCATGTCTCGCCCGAGCCCATGCTTTTGATTGCGGATTTGCATGGGGCTCTGGCGCTCTGCCTGCACGACGAAGGGCGCGGCGTGGGTGGCCTGCTGCACCTGCGTTTCATGGGCGGCACCGGCCGCCCCAGCGATGTGACCGACAACACCTTGAGCTCGGTGCTGGTGGTGCTCGACAAGTTCAAGCGCGCGGTGCTCGGCAACGCAACACGCCGCGACGAAGTTCAGGCTCGCATCCTTGCGCATGCGCTGCCGCCGACCGACGCCGGCGAACCCAGCGCATCCTTGGTTGATCTGATCCAGGCCGATCTCGCCGACGGCAAGATTGCATGCGGTTCGCAGACCATGCGCCGCACGGAAGGCGTGCGCGTGTGCTTCCAGCCCTTCGAGGGACGCGTCTGGATCTGCGGCCCAAACGATCTGCGATCGGCCGGCCGGGCGCATAACTCCGTCGGCTGAATTCATTATAAGATTCCCCCAACTTCAAGGGGGTTTCCATGCGCGTCGCGATCCTTGCGGCAGTGATTCTATTGAGCGCTTGCGCCAGCGACGACATGGCCCTGGCTCCCCCGCCGGGCGTGGATTTCAGCGGTCGTTGGAAGCTCAATGTCGCTGACAGCGATGATCCTTTGCATTTGCTGCAAATCGCCAATGCCCAGGCATCCGAGGCGGCGGACAATGCCAATGCAGGCGGCCGCGGCCGTGGTCGCGGAGGATCGGGTTATCCCGCGCTCACTCCACCGGCTACGCCATCCGTTGCCGTGCTGGCAGAGGCGACGCGCTTTCCCGGCAAACAACTCGAGATCAAGCAAGTGAACGGTGTCCTGACATTTACGTCGGAGCGCCAGATTCGTGTGTGCCAGCCCGGCGACGTTCACAAAGCACGGCGACGTCACGCCAGTGAATCGGATCGCGATGCTCCGCTGCCGGCAGCGCGCGACACGCCGCCGCCGAGGTGCGGCTGGAGCGAGAAAACGTTGATCGTACGCAGCAGCGAGACGGATGAAGATCGTCCGCCGTTCGAAGAGCACTACCGCATTTCGGAAGACGGTCAGCGCTTGATAGAAGAAGTGAAATTCAGAGGCGGCCGTTCGAGCGGCTTCTCGATGTCGCGCGTGTGGGATCGTTCGACCCAATAAAAAAGCCGGGCTCGCGCCCGGCTTTCAAGTCCCCATGCCTCTCGTGATGCTTTAAGAGCGCTCGACGATGATCGGTCTTTTTTATGTCCCTGATACCAATTGCGTCCGAGCAACACTCTAGCTGCGCGCCGTCGCCGAAGCTAGCCCTATTGCAAAGAAGTGTGAAAATTAATGTAGCTAAATAACCACAACAATTGTTAGTGGCCGACAGGGCCCGCCGGGAGTTCGAGTATCCTAAGGAAAGAGAACTCTACCCGGAGGCGATGGATATCTTGGCCAAGCGCTCGAAATTGACCATGCCGGCTCCCGCCGTGCGCACTCGACGAGCTTATTTTGACTGCCGGTTCGGGCAGCTGCATGTCCGCACGGCGTTTCCCACCACCGGCGGCTTCAATGAGCAGGTAACTCTGTTCTGCCTGCATGCCGATCAGAGCTCCAGCCGTGCCTTCGGCCGGTTTCTTCCCGAGATCGCCGACGTGCGCTCGGTCTATGCGCCGGATCTTCCCGGCCTGGGTGAATCGGATCCTTCACCCGCATCCGGCGTGTCTGACGCGGCCGGCGCCATGTCCGATCTTGCGGATGACCTGCGCCTGCGCCAAATCGATGTGTTGGGGATCCACACCGGCGCGCTCGTCGCACTGCATCTTGCGGCCGCGCGCGCCGAGCTGGTGCGGCGGTTGGTGCTGGTGGGCGTGTCGAGTGCCGAACCACTGCCAACGATCAGGCAAGCAGCTTTGGTGATGCGCACGCGGCTTGACGCCCCAGACGGCACCGCCAGACTCAAGACGGCAATGCCAAACGGCAAATTCGTCGACATCGCGGACTATGCCAGCGACCTGTTCGACGCCGCCCCGTTAACGCTGGCAAAACAGATTGGCGAGTTTTTGACCGGCTAGCGCGGTGCGGCTCAATAAATTCATCAGCGAAACCGGCGTGTGTTCGCGCCGGGAAGCGGACAAGTGGATCGAGGCAGGCCGCGTCACCTGCAACGGCCAACCCGCCGTCCTCGGTACCCAAGTGTCGCCGGGCGACGAAGTCCGCATCGACGGAAATCTCATCGGGGTCAAGAAACAGCAGGTTTATATTGCGCTCAACAAACCCGTCGGCATCATCTGCACCACCGAGTCCCACATCGAAGACAACATCATCGATCACGTGGGATTCCCGGAGCGGATTTTTCCGGTCGGCCGCCTGGATCGGGATTCGGAAGGTCTGATATTGCTCACGAACAACGGCGATATCGTCAATGAAATCTTGCGATCGGAGAATAATCACGAAAAGGAATATGTGGTGACGGTCGATCGCCCCATTACCGATCTTGCGCTGCGCATGATGGCGAGCGGCGTCAAAATCATGGGAGAACTGACCAAACCCGGCAAGGTCACACGCCTCGATGCGCAAACATTTCGCATTGTTCTCACCCAGGGGCTCAATCGCCAGATCCGGCGCATGTGCTCGGCGCTCGGCTACAAGGCGCAGCGCCTGCAGCGCGTGCGCATCATGAATGTGCAGCTGGGAGCTTTGAGGCCCGGACAGTGGCGTCATCTGACGCCTGAGGAACTGGTCGGATTGATCGGCTAGTTCGGCCGCAGCGCGGCGGTAGGGACGCCGTCCGACCATTGACGGGCGCAACTCACGCGCCAATCGGGGTCCTCCGCGTGATCCGCCAGCCAGCGGTAGAAGTCCCGGCCTTGATTGGTCCAGTACGAATGACTGAAGAGCACGCCACCGCTGCTCGACTTCACGATGAAGCGGCGGCGAAAGCCGAAGCTGGCAATGCCGCGGGTGCAGCTGATTCGCGGCGAATTTTCCGCCAAAGCATATTGATTGGGGCCGACCTGCAGACGCAGCCTGCCGCCCTGGCCATATACGCAGATGTTCGGGCCGGTGGCGCGGATCAGCGCAATGCCATGCACCAGCGCCGGCGGCGAGTCGCACGCGGTCCAGGTGCCGCCGAGCGCGTGCCACTGCAGCACCATGCTCTGACGGCGGAAATCGACGACTGAAATGGTGGTGGCGTTATTCACTGCCACGCATTCAAGCACACCTCGGAATCATTTTCCCGGTGCGTCGGCAAACGCGCTTTGAATCGCGCCGGCCGTGAGAAGTTGCGGCAACACCAGGGGCTCGGTCGAACCCGGCTTGGAATTATAAACGACGTACAGCGGCACGCCGGCACGGCCGAACGCGGCCAACGCTTTGGTGATCGCAGGATCCCGATTGGTCCAATCGCCCTTCATCAAGGCGACTCTTTTGTCGCGAAAAATCTCTTGCACGGCAGCATCGGCAAACGCATTGCGCTCATTGACGAGGCAGGTCAGGCACCAGCTCGCCGTAAAATTCACCAGCAACGGCCGGCCGGCCGCGCTCAACTCCGCGACTTTCGCCGCACTGTAGGGCTGCCATTCGTCGAGCTTCGGCCCAGCTTGCGCCGTCCCGCCGGGAGCGGCCGCCGCGACATCGGCGAAACGCACCGGAAGAATAATGGCCAACAGCAGCGAGATCACCGCGGTGGCGATAACCGTCACTCTGCCGCCGCCGGCTGTGGAGCGGGATTTCTGAAAAGACCACGCCGCCAGCGCAATGAGAATGCTTCCCGCGAGCGCCGCGCCCAGGCCGAACGGGGATGTCTCCTGCGCGACCACCCACAACAGCCATGCGGCCGTTGCATAGACCGGGAATGCGAACACCTGTTTCAACGTGTCCATCCAGGCACCGGGTTTGGGCAGCACGCGGCGCATCCACGGGGCAAATGACAACAACACGAACGGCAGCGAGATGCCGACGCCCAACGCCGCAAAGATGCACAGTGCGTTGATCGGCGCTTGCGTAAGGGCCGCACCCACCGCCGGCGCCATGAACGGCGCGGAGCAGGGCGTCGCAACCAATGTGGCCAGCACGCCCGTGAAGAACGATGCGCTGTAGCTGTCGCCCTGCGTCAAATTGTCGCCGACGCCGGCGAGTCCGCCGCCGACCTCGAACACGCCCGACAAGTTGAGCCCAACGGCGAGCAGCAGATAGACCAGCAGAGTGACGAACAGCGGCGATTGCAGCTGGAAGCCCCAGCCCAATTGCTCGCCGCCGGCCCGCAATGCCAACAGCACACCGGCCAGACATAGCATCGAGACGATCACGCCTGCTGCAAACACCAGGCCCTTGGCGCGCACTGCCGCCGGATGCTTCTGGGCCTGTTCCATCACGCTGAGTGCCTTGATCGACAGGACCGGAAAGACGCAGGGCATGAGGTTCAATATCAAGCCGCCCAACACCGCGAACAACAGCAGCGTCGGCAGCGAATGTTCGGGTTCCTGGTTCGTTTTCGTCACCGGCGCGAAGCGCGGGCCCGCCTTGACCTGATCCGCACCTGCGCCCGAGAAGTCCGCGGCAATCTCGATGGGCACGGAGTCGGTCTGCGTGCCGTTCTTTTCAGTCGCGACCAGCACGCCGCGGATTGCGCCCGCCTTCGGCGGCTGATAGCCGATCTTCATGGAGAGCTCGAGCGCACCCTCGGTCCGCGTCAGGGTCTGGGGCGTCGCATATTCGATGCCGCCCTCGTCATAGGGGAAGAACGACAAGGAGGTGATCTGAGACAGCGTGGCGCCCCATTCGCCGCCCAACGTGATGATCAACTTGTCGCCGGAAATTCGTGCGGAAGTCGGTGCGGGCTGTGCGCTGGGCAATTCGCCGCGAGCGGTGCTGAACAAGGCCGCCGCGGCGGGATCGATGCCGCCGGCCTGAGCGCCGCCGGGTATCGTCAACTGCAGATTCGCATCTTCCGGGATGCAGACATCGGAGCAGACCAGCCAGCTTGCCTTGGCCGCGAGCGACAGGGAGGTTCCGGTTTTCAAATCCTTCGGTGCCGTAATCTGCACCAGGTGCACCGCGTGCTTGGCGTAGCCGTAATTGACCAGGGGCGCGATCTCGAAGCGATGCGGCGTGGTCCAAACGATGTCGCCCGCCGTAAATCCCGGCGGCAGCTGCCAGGCAAGCTTCGTCGGCTCGCCGGAATCGCCCGGATTGCGCCAGTAGGTATGCCAGCCGTCGCGAATATCGAGCTCTAGGGCCACCCAGAACGCTTGACCGGGTCCGACCGCGGCAACCTCGCTGACCAGGCGCGCTTTGACGTTGTCGGTGGCAACCGTGTTCCCGCTGAGCGCAAACGCGCCCGAGGACGCGAATAGCAGCGAGAAAAGCCAGTATTTGAGTGCGCGCATGGCCCTATGTTACCGAATTAATGGTTCAGACGATCGCGAGGCTGTGCCGGGGTGTGGACCGTCTCACAGTATGAGACCGCAATACCGCTGTGCGGCCGCTTCGGCTAATGTATCCATGGATGCCGCTCATGCAAGAAAACTATGTCGATCGGATTCTCAAGGCAAAGGTCTATGACGTTGCCGTCGAGACTGCGCTCGACGCCGCGCCGCGGCTCTCCGGACGCCTCAACAATCACGTCTGGTTCAAGAGAGAAGACCTGCAGCCGGTGTTTTCGTTCAAAATTCGCGGCGCCTATAACAAGATTGCGCAGCTCTCGGCCATCAGCGCCCAGCGGGGCGTCATCTGCGCCTCAGCCGGCAATCATGCACAAGGCGTTGCCTTGGCGGCGCGGACCCGCGGCATCCCAGCGGTCATCGTCATGCCGCTGACCACGCCCGAAATCAAAGTGCAGGCGGTCGCCGATCTAGGCGGCGAAATCATATTGCACGGCGACGACTACGATCACGCCTACGATCACGCCACGGAATTGGGCCGGCAACGGAATCTCGTGTTCGTGCATCCATTTGATGACCCCGACGTCATCGCGGGGCAGGGCACCATTGCCATGGAGATCCTGCGCCAGCGCCATGGCGATGAAATCGACGCCATTTTTGTGCCGATCGGCGGCGGCGGCTTGATCGCGGGCATTGCGGCGTATACCAAGTCGCTTTATCCACGGATCAAAATCATCGGCGTTCAGCCGGAAGACGCCGCCGCCATGTACGAATCGCTGCGCGGCGGAAAGCGCGTCACCCTCGAGCGCGTCGGCATGTTTGCCGACGGCGTTGCCGTGCGCCGGGTGGGCGAGGAAACCTTTCGTCTGGCGCGGCAGTACGTCGATGAGATTATTTTGGTGAGCACCGATCAGATCTGCGCCGCCATCCAGGACATTTTCCAAGATACGCGCTCCATCGCCGAACCTGCGGGCGCCTTAGGCGTGGCCGGCATCAAGAAATACGTGGCGCGCGAGCAGTGCAACGGGCGCAACCTGATCGCGGTCAATTGCGGCGCCAACATGAATTTCGATCGCCTGCGATACGTCGCCGAGCGCGCCGACATCGGTGCGCAGCGCGAGGCGTTGTTTGCGGTGCAAATGCCTGAAGCGCCGGGATCATTTCTCCGTTTCTGCGAATTGCTCGGCAGGCGCAGCGTCACCGAATTCAATTACCGCTATTCCGACGTGAAAGCGGCGCAGGTGTTCGTGAGTCTGGCGCTCACCCAAGGCCGGACGGAACGCGACGCGCTGCTTGCGGAGATCATTGCCGCGGGTTTTGCGGCCAGCGACATGAGCGACAATGAAATGGCCAAGCTGCACGTACGTTACATGGTGGGCGGCCATGCCCATGGGCTGGCCGACGAGAGGTTATACCGCTTCGAGTTTCCTGAACGTCCCGGGGCACTGCTCAAGTTCCTGCAGGCCATCGGCACGCAGTGGAACGTCAGCCTGTTCCACTATCGCAATCATGGATCCGACCACGGCCGCGTGCTCGCCGGCATTCAAGTGCCGTCCGCGAGCACCACGGACTTTTTGCTGCACATCAACGAATTGCAGTACGCCTACACGGAAGAGACGGACAATCCGGCGTACCGGCTATTTCTCGGAACGTGAAGCGCGAATCGCTCAGGGCCGGTGCACGGTCACGCTGGTGCTCGCGGCCTGCAGCGCGTTGGGGTCCGCAATTTTCTGCCAGCCTTGCGCGCGCCTCACCACCGCATCGTCCGTGCCGCGAGCCTTGACCAAAACCGGCACCGCGGCGTCGAGTTCCTCGGCGGCCGGCTGCAATTTGCCGAGATGCTCAAGGGCGTAGGCATGAATGGCATGGGCGAGCGCGGTCTGCGGGCTCGATGCCGGGGAGGTTGCCGTCCAGATCTTGATGGATTCCTCGCCCTTGGCGAGCGCCTCGGCGGACTTATTGCGATCGACGAGTAGCCGCGCGAAGTGCATGAGCAGCGAGGCGCGATATTGATGATTCGCAGGCAGCGAATTGTCGTAAATCGCGAGCGCTTCCCGGAATTGGGTTTCGGCCCCCGCCAAATCCCCCTTGTCATGCAGCAGCATGGCGAGGCTGACACGAGCATATCCCACCAGATAATGCTTATGGCCGTAGAGCGCGAGACGTATCGATACGGCGTCCCGCAATAGCGGCTCCGCCTCTACCAGCCGCCCCTCGCGTTGCAACAGCAGCCCGTAATTGCCCTTCGTAATGGCGGTCTCGGGCAGCCGCTCGCCGTACGAGTGCTCTTCGCGTTGCAGCGCGTCGCGATATAGAACTTCGGCCTGCTTAAGATCCCCCATGTTTTGCGCGACGATTGCCAGGTTCTGCATCCGAAAGGCGACTCGTGGGTGGTCATCGCCAAGAATGTGACGATCAATTTCGAGCGCACGTTCGTAAGCCTGTTTTGCCAGGTCCCATTGCTGTTCGCGGGAGTACACCTTGGCCAGCTCGCCGAGCACGGTGGAAACATCGGTTTCAGCCGCCTTGGCATTCTCGAGCATTGCCAGACTGCGGATATACAAGTTCTTGGCTTCGCCAAATTTACCTTGCTGGTGTCTGAGCATTCCGAGCGTCAATAACGCACGCCCAGTCTCTATGCTGGTTGAACCCGCATCGCGCTGCGCTAGATGCAGTGCCTCCTGCAAGGGGGCCTCAGCTCTCGACAGTTCGCCTGCGCCAATTCTTGCGCGACCGAGTTCCAGCAGCGTCTCCAAGCGCGAGCCGTCTTGCTCCTGGCTTTGCAACTGCAATGCTTCGTCCAACAACGGCAGTGCATCCTGGTATTGACCGAGGCTGTCATAGACAGCGCCCACGGTTGAAAGGAGCGCAGCCTTTGTCGCCGGTTGATCCTGCAAGCCCGCCTGCAGACGTTTTGAGCCCGAGTCCAGCAATTCGCGCGCCGTCACTTGATTGCCGCGGTTTTCCTCCGGATCAGAAAGCTTGAACAAGTTGACCAGAAAGGTCGACACCTCCTCCGCGCGGGCGCGTTCATGCTCAGCTCTTTCGCGCTGCTGGGCGACACGGTCTCGTCCGGCAGAAATACGCTGAGACTGAAAATAGGTGGTCATGGCAAAAGCAAGAATCAGAAATGCCGCGCCGATTCCAGCGGTGACCGGCAGCCAGTGACGCCGGACAAATTTGGTCGCGCGATAAGAAAGAGTGTCGCCGCGTGCGATGACCGGCATTCCGTCCAGATATCTTTGGATATCACCCGCCAATTGTTGAGCGGATCCATACCTGCGCTCCGGTTCCTTGCGCATAGCCATGAGCACGATATTGTCCAAATCGCCATCCAGAGCGCGCCTCAGGCGCTTTGCACTGGCACCGCGCGATTCCGCAATGAACATCGAATCCGGCGAGTCATCGCTGCTCACAGCCTGACTCGGGGGCACGGGGTCCTTCTCGCAAATTGCGCGCTCAATTTCCGACAGACGCATGGACGAGATGAAGAACGGACTCGTTCCGCACAGCAACTTGTAAAGCAGCACCCCCAAGACATAGACGTCGCTGGAGGTGGTAATCGCCTGACCACGCACCTGTTCGGGACTGGCATGATCCGGCGTCATGATTCGAACGTCGGCCTGAGTAACCGCGAGCGTATGACGAGCCGCTTGGCGGTCATCCAGCAGTTTTGCAATTCCGAAATCCAGAAGCTTGGGGACGCCCGGCGCCGTCACCAGAATGTTCGACGGCTTCAAGTCGCGATGCACGATCAAGTTCTGATGGGCGTAGTGGACTGCTGCGCAAACCGTCTGAAACAGCTTCAGGCGCCCGGCGATATCCAAACGGTTCGTGTCGCAAAACACGTCGATGGCAACACCGTCAATATATTCCATGACGATATAGGCGCTTCCATCCGGCAGCGCGCCGCCATCGAGCAAATGCGCAATATTCGGATGATCGAGCTGCGCCAGAATTTGGCGTTCGAGCTTGAGGCGCGAGTGCATCGCAACGGCGAGCGTGCCGCCGTGTACAACCTTGATTGCCACCTGCTGCTCGAATTGCGCATCGGCGCGCTCGGCGAGGTAGACCTCACCCATCCCACCCGAACCCAAGGTGCGCAACACCCGGTACGGCCCTATTCTGTCTCCCATCATTTTTGGAGCATGCACCCCCATCAGGCTTATCTGCAAACACCATGGCTCTTGCGGGCGGGTACTGCTTGCGTGTATGTAAGCAGTGCCTCATGGCCTGCAAAGGAGTCGGACCCAAATGTCAAATGGAAACAACCCCAAAAATCCGCAGCCACCGCCGCCTCCAAGCCCAGGTGTTCCGCCGGGCGGTCCTGGTAAAGTACATCCCGATGGCGTCGGCGACGAACCCCCACAAAACCGGCTGCGCCGGGCTGCCGGTGTCGGCGGTGCCGTAGGCGGCGCCGTCGGCGGTTTGATCGGAGCTTTGATCGGTTGCTGCCTGCAACACCTGCACTGATTGGATAGCGTAACCGCGTACCAGGCGCTGCGGCAGCCGCGGCACGAGACGCTGCGGGTGCGCGGTCTCAACATGCACCTGACGCGCTGGGGTCCGGAGCCGTCTGCGCGCGAGCCCGCGGTGTTCTTACTGCATGGATGGCTGGATGCCGGCGAAACGTTTCAATTCATGGTGGATGCCCTCAAGAAGGACTGGCCGGTCATCGCGCCGGATTGGCGCGGGTTCGGACGCAGCGAGTGGCCGCAGGAGGGTTACGGATTTCCCGACTATCTTGGCGATTTCGACGCGCTGTTGGATCAGATTTCGCCTGACGCCGCGGTGCGCGTCGTCGGCCACAGCATGGGCGGCAATGTCGCCAATTTGTATGCCGGCCTTCGGCCCGCGCGCGTGCGCTGCGTCATCAATCTCGAAGGACTGGGGCTGCCGCGTACCTCGCCGCAAGACGCGCCAAAACGCATGCGCAAATGGCTGGATCAGATCAAAAACCCGACGGTGGAAAAAACCTACAATTCCTTCGAGCAGCTTGCGTCCATCATTCAATTTCGGTATCCGCGATTTGCTCCGGGAGCCGCGGCGTTCGTCGCGCGCGTATGGGGAACGCCGGATGAGGATGGTCGAGTGCGCCTGGCCGCCGACCCGCGGCACCACTGGGTCAATCCCATTCTTTACAAGCGCGAAGACGCGGAGGCGACCTGGGGCGAGATTCGCGCTCCCACCCTGGTCGTGCTGGGTCAGGAATCGGATTACCTGCCGCGATTGGGGGCGGACGGCACGATTGAGGCGCTGCGCGCCGCCTATCCCGGCGCCGATGTGGTCAGCATCGAGGGTGCGGGACACATGCTGCACATCGAACGACCCGACGCAGTCGCGCCGGTGATAGAAGCTTTTTTGGATGCCAATTAAGTGATCCGCCGCATTTATCCCACTCGATTCGGCCAGCTGCATCTGCGCAGTCATGACGGCAAGGGAGTGCCGCTGGTGCTGCTGCATATGTCCCCGCGCTCCGGGGCGATGTGGGAGGCGTTTCAGGAAAAACTCGACAGACCGACCCATGCGCCCGATCGCTTGGGTTACGGTTTCTCCGATGCGCCGCCCTGGGCGCTGTCATTGGAGCAGTACGCGCAGGCGACAGTGGATGGGCTGAAGGCAGCGGGGATGCAGGGCCAAATCGACTTGCTTGGCCTGCACACCGGCTCCATCGAGGCGATCGAAATCGCGCATCAATTGGGCTCGCAGGTGCGTCGTGTGATCGCGGTGGGCGTGCCCCTCTTCACCGCTGAAGAGCAGCAGCGTCAACTCGAAAAATACAGCGAGCAACCGCTGCGGCCGGCAACCGAAGGCGGCCACGTGCTGGGTGCCTGGCGCGGCGGCCTCACGCTGCGGCAACCGCCCTTTGACCTCGCCGATGCCCATCACCGCTTCGTCGAGCACGTGCTTGCGGCAAATCCCGGAGCGGCCTTTCGCGCGGCGTGCGGCTACGCCATCGACAAGAAATTGAAAACTCTGAAGACCCCTCTCACCGTGCTCGCGCCGCATGACGACATCATTGAACAGACCCTGCGCGTCAAACCGCTATTGAAGACAAGCGCTGCGTTCGTCGATTTGCCCGACCTGGGGTTGGATCTGTTTCATGCGGCGACCGATCGGATGGTGGCGCTCATCAACCGCCACTTGCCGGCGCACTAGGCATTTGTCGCATGGATGTCGTGAAAATGCCGGCGCCGGGGACCGGGAGTGCCAACGCTCCTTCATCGGCGCCGGAACAAGGTGCGCAACCGCCTGCGCGCACGGCGGCGATCGCGGATCGCGCCGACATCCGCCCGCTCGATATCGCTGCGGCGCTGCAGATCCTTCTGGCCGAAGTGCGCGCCTCTTTCGAATTGCAGGCAATCGCGATGGGCGGCGAGACGGGCGCTGCCGGCGCTGAAAGCCCAACCCAAGCAGCCCGTGTGCTGCTGCAGATGGTCTTGCAGGCGCTGCCGGATCAGACCGCGGGCGCGCCGGAGTGGAATGCGCGGGCGTGGAGCGCAGCGCTGATGCGCGTGGACGACGCGCTGCAGGCGGGGCTCGATCGCGCCATCAGCGCGGTGACTGCATGGCGCGACGTGCCCGCGAGCGTCGTGGATGCGGCGAAGCAAACACGCACTCTGGTGTTTGCGATCCTAGGCGACGATCCGCAGAACCCGATCTGGCTGCGCCCGGAATGGGCCGGGCTGGCGCCGCGATTCGAACGATTCTGGCGGCGACGACGCTTCGTGCGCCGGCAGCTGACCGACCCCGATTATTCTTCAGGGAGTTTCGATGACAACGAACAGCGATCTTGAGCCCGCGGCGACGCAGAAGGCGAATATGATTCCTATATTGAAGCGCACCGGTCTCATTGTCGTGTTCTTATGGTTCGCGTTCGGTGGCGTTGCGCATTTTGCACTGACCGAAGCCGAAATGAGCATCGTGCCGCCGGTTATCCCATGGCCACGGGCCGCCGTGCTGGTCAGCGGCGTATTCGAGCTGTTGGGCGCCGCCGGTATCTTGATACCCGCCACGCGTCGAGCCGCCGGCATTGGCCTGTTCCTGCTGACCATCGCGGTCACACCCGCCAATGTCTACATGCTGCAGCACGCGGAGTTGTTCAACGTGCCCCGCTGGGGGCTCATCGTTCGGCTGCCTTTCCAAGTTGTGCTGCTCGCGTTGATCCTCTGGAGCACCCGGACGCCGCGCCTCAATCGGTCTGACATCGCCGGCTAATTCCGACGCCCGCAACGACGAGTGCGCTCGTTAGCTCCGCCTACGGTTCGCGATCGTGCGTCGACAGTCAGCCAACTATATCTTACGATCAAGAAATGCAGAGAGCACCCAAATTAACCGGCCTGTCGGGCAACGAAATCTACTGCATGCGCCTCAAGGGGCTCATTCCGAGCGGCGTCGTCATCGGCAACAGCATTCAGTCGATGGGGTTTCTCGGCGGCGTACGCTCGGTATTCCGCGGCATCGTGGGAGGTGAAATTCCCGATGTCACTCAAATGATTCATGAAGGCCGGGCGGCGGCCTTCAAGCGCATGCGCGCGGAAGCCGATCGCGAACAGGTCCACGGAGTCGTCGGCGTGAGCTCGGAACTTCGCGGGCTCAGCGGCAATTCAGAATTCCTGTTCGTGGGTTCAGGCGTCAGGGGCGGCCCCGACACGGCGTTGTTCACCAGCGCCGGCGATGCCCAGGAACTGTATTGCCACATGGACGCGGGCTACGATCCCAAGGAGTTCGTCTTCGGCAACATCGCCTATTCGGTGGGCGCCGTCGGCGGGATCGCCGGAACGCTAAAGACGCTGGTACGCGGCGAGATCAAAGAGTTCAGCGACGTGTTCAACGAAACGCGGCACCACGCGCTGGACCGGCTGATCATGCATGCGAAGGCCGTGGGGGCCAATGCAGTCGTCGGCGTGCGCACCAACGTGCTGCATTTTGCCGGATTCCACGAGATGTACATGGCGGGCACCGCGACCTTGCATTCGCTGTTGCCGCCCGAAACACACAGCTCGCCCGTCTCCAGCGACCTCACGGGCGAGGAACTTTGGGGCATGACACAGCTGGGATACGCACCGATCAAGCTTCTCATTTCGACTTCCGTGTATTCGCTCGGCGCGATCGGCGGAATCAGAGCGGCATTCCAGAGCCTGGTGAGGGGCGAGCTCGGCGATTTGACGAA
>DASYIN010000125.1:0-26326 GCA_035997505.1 Steroidobacteraceae bacterium
GGCATCCTCGCCGGACAATAGTGAAAGATCGCGCATCGGAATGCGCTGTTTGCGCTGGATCATGCCTTCCCCCGCTCGTGGCTCTTGCGATATGCCGGCAAGGTTATCACCATGCTCAGATGACGAAACGTGTCACCCGAACTCATCAGGGCATTCATCGAGGCGCAGCTGTAGCGCGTGCGCGCGCTGGATCTAACTCCTCAAGGCAGCACGGCCGGCGCCGCCATATAGGCACCGCTCAGCGATTGAAATTGTCCGCCGTCGCTGCCAATGCTGGTTTGTCCGCCAGCGCCGTTGCTGAACACAACGCCGAGTCCGCCGACCGCAACCAACTCGTCGGGGTGCGTCAGAAAATAATGTACGCGGTTGTCGCGATAGTGACCCGGCGTGCCGCCCGGCGTCGTCGAGGGCACGCCCTCGGGCGTCTGCCACCAAATGATGGGCAGGTTGCCGATGCCGGTATGGTAGGCCTGCGCCTGCGCCAGATGGTCCTGGAAGTTCGGGTGGGTCTGATTGCTCTCGTCCCAGTAGTAGCCGGTGCCGCCGCGCCCGCACTCGGATGGTAGCGGCGACACTTCGAAGCAGCCCGCATCGCGGTCGAGCGTTTCCTCGACGATGAAGTCGGCGTCTTGCGCGCCGAGGGCATTCATGAATGTCACGACATCGGCATTGGTATTCCCGCCCCACGGTGACGGCGGAAAACCCACATAGGCGTTGGATGCGTACTTACGCGCCATCACGATCACGCAGCGCGCCAGGCCCGCGACAGTATTGGGCTGTGTAGCGCAATCGGGATTGCTGCTGACAACGGCCGCCAGCTTGGCCGGATCGTGCCCCGGTGCGTTGAGCTCAATGTATCCCCAGAAATCAGGCTCGACATTGACGAGTGCCGGCGTCTTCAATGCAGCAATGTCCTGGAACAAGGTTTTCATGCGAGACCAATAGGTCGCCATGAAGGCCGCATCGTTCACGACGGAAATGTTTCCGTCGCCGTTATTGGCCATTTGGTAATAGGTGTACATCGGAATTGCACCGATCGACTTCGCGGCGTCGGCAACCACGCAGACATAATCGCAAGGCGGAGCATTCCAGCTGGTCCAATCGCCCGCGCCCAAGTACATGTCGTAAATATCCACTTTGAGCACCTGCGACTGAACCGCAGAGATCGGGTTGACTCCGGACTGGGTCCCGAGTCCCAGCAGCAGGCGCGATGGCAAGCCCAACTTGGCCGCCAGTTTTGCGGCGGGACCGCTGCCGCCCGTTGCCGGCGGCGCGCCGCTGCCGTTGATGGTCACCACGGCGTTCGCCGGTAGACCTACGTCGGCGCCGCTCGCGTTCGAGAGCGCGACCGAGAAGGTCTTCGAGCCCGAAAAGGGGGTCTTGCTCACGGCAACATTGAAGCTCTTGGCGCTCGCATCGCCGTCATTCCAAGACAGTTTCCCGCTGCTCGCGGTGTAGTCGGTTCCGGAGACGGCCGTGCCGTTGCTGGTGCCATAGCTCACAGAGGCTGCCATGCTCGAACCGCTGCTGCGCATGACATTGATCGTGACGCTGCCCGCGCTCTGCGCCACCGAATAAGTCGACGCCGACAGCTGCAGCGTGAGCGGCTCTGTGGTGACGGGCGGGGGAGTCGGCGCCGGCGGAGTCGGTGCCGGTGGCGTCGGTGCCGGTGGCGTCGGTGCCGGCGGCGTCGGGGTTGACGGCGGCGCCGTGCCCGCGGGAGTACTCGCGGCAGTGCCCGAACCTCCGCCGCCGCACGCGCTCAATGCGCAGGCGGCAACGATCAACAATGCCGAGCCCTGAAAACTTCGCATGATTCTCATAGGGCTCTGTTTTAAGGCCACGGCGCCACTTAGACAAATGTCGCCACCAGGCGACCGCAAACGCGCTTACGGGTGCTTAAAGCCGTCGTTCAAAGTGCGCAAAAACGTGACGATGTTCGCAATATCCGCATCGCTCAACACCGGCGCCTCACCCGCTTGACGGTCGAACGGTGCCTGCGCGTCCAGATTGGCGCGATAGGTTTCGGGCAAATCATTGAATTTCAGCGTACTGCCATCAGGCGCCCGTGGATACCACTTCTGCGGCTGCGTATCACGCTCTGCGTAAAACCGCACGACATCGCTCAGCGAGTTGAAGACGCCGTTGTGCAGGTACACTGGCCTTCTCGCCACATTGCGCAGCGAGGGAGTGCGGAACATTCCGCAGTATTCGCGCCTGCTTTTAAGGTCGGTACGCAACGGTCCGCACAGACCCAGATCAAAGTAGGCGCGGTCTGCACTGGCCGGGATGGCCGCATTGCGCGGTGCACCGATCGCGGCAAAACCAAAATCCGTGAACTGCGGAAATGCGCCCTTTTGCAGGGCGCTCGGGTGGCAGCGCGCGCAGTTGCCTTTCTCAGGATCGTTGAACGCGGCCAGTCCGCGCAGCTCCTGGGCGCTCAATGACGCTTCATGCCTCAAAAATGCATCATACTTGCTGCTGTAGGGATAAAACTCGGCGGGGCTTTGCTGAAACGCCTCGAGCGCCATGAGCACGCCCTTGAAAGTCAGCGCCTTGTCCGCAAAAATCCGCTCGCCGAAGACTTGGCTGAATTGCACGGCGTAGCGGGCCTCAACCTTGGCTGCAACGGCATCGGCGTTCGCGTTGGCCATTTCGAAAGGCGAGAATAAGGGTAGGCGCGCCTGATCGTGAAACGACTGCGAGCGTCCATCCCACGTGCGGCCACCGGCCGGTCCTTGATCGACGCTGTCGTCGCCCTCATCGTCGAAGTAGTGTTCCGTGAACGGCGGCACGTTTTGCGTGTACTTGAGCGAGGGCACGGCACGCACGCCGAAACTGCGTCCATCACCGCCCCCGCGCTGCACGGCTTGCGCGTTGGGCGGCCCGAAGTCGTGCTGCGGATCATGGCAGGTGGCGCAGGCGATTTTTCCGGACGCGGACAACGCCGGGTCCGAAAACAAGGTGCGGCCCAGCGCGGTCAGCGCCGCGGCGTCGGGTATCCGCTCAAAGGTATTCGCGTAGAAGGGCTGACGCTCTGCGCCGAACGCCGCGCCGAGCAGCGTCGAACCCAGCAGCGTCGTACCGATCAGCGTCGCGCCACCGAGTGCGATCCTCAAAACAATCCATTGCGGACAGATAACCGTACTAGTGCACGGAGCTGCCGCTGTCGGCGGCAACCGGCGCCTTGAACAGCTGCTCGACATCTACGGCGTCGAACACATAGGCGCGGTTGCAAAAATCGCAATGCACCTCGACTTTGCCGCGCTCCGCAATCACTGAACGGGTTTCCGCTTCGCCCAGACCCTGCAGCATGCCGGCCACCCGCTCGCGGGAACAGCGGCAGCGAAAATACACGGGCGACGGTTCAAACAACCGCAGGTCGTCCTCGTTGAACAGCCGGTGCAGAATTTCCGCATCGGCCAGCGTGCGCAGTTCTTCTTTCGTCAGGGTGTCGCCGATGAGCTGCACGCGCGTCCAAGCATCCTCCAGGGCCGCGGCATCTGCGGCCGGCAGCGCGGCGGCTCCGGGAAGTTTTTGCAGCAACATGCCGGATGCGCCGAGTTCGTCCGCGTGTAGCCACAGCCGGGTCGGCAATTGCTCCGAATTCTGAAAGTAGCCTTGCAGCGACTCGGCCAATCGGTCGCCTTCAATGGGCACGATTCCCTGGTAGCGCTGCGCGCCGTCGTCGGTCTCCAGGGTCACGGTGAGATTGCCGTCGCCCGAAAGATCGCTGATCTTGCGAGAACCGCCCGCACTTAAGTCCCGATAGCGCGCCAGTCCTCGGACCCCTAAGCCGCTGGTGCATTGGACCAGCAGCAAATGCATCGGGCCGTCGCCCTGCAACTGCAGCGACAACACGCCTTCGAATTTTATGGTGGCGGCGAGCAGGAGCGAGGCGACGACCGCCTCGCCCAAGGTCTCGCGAATGGCTTCCGGGTACGCGCGATGCTCGATCAGCGCTCGCCAGGCGGCATCGAGGTGAACCAGATGTCCGCGAATCGGAAAGCGCTCGAACAAAAAGCGATGCAGCGTATCGCGGTCATGCATGTCCGCCGCCGCCCAGCTTTTTCTTGAGCAGCTCGTTGAGCTGCGCGGGGTTCGCCTTGCCCTCCGTGGCCTTCATCACCTGCCCGACGAAGAAACCAAACAATTTATCCTTGCCCGATCGGTAGTCCGCCAGCTGCTTCGGGTTGGCGGCGATCACGGCGTCGATGACGCCCTCGATGGCGCCGGCGTCGGTGATCTGCCGCAGGCCCTTGGCCTCGATGATGGCATCGGCCGGCTTGCCCTCCGACCACATGGCCTCGAACACTTCCTTGGCGATCTTGCCGGAAATGGTTTCATCCACGATGCGGTTCAAGAGACCGACCAGCTGCAGCGGGTTGACTCGCGAGTGCTCGATGTCGACATTGTCGCGATTGAGCGCACTCGACAGCTCGCCCATGACCCAGTTCGCCGCGAGTTTCGCGTGGCCCGCCTTCAAGCCGGCAACCACCGCTTCGAAGTAGGCGCCCAGCTCGCGGCTGGCGGACAAGACGCCCGCATCGTAGGCCGAGAGCCCAAAGTCCTTGGCAAAACGCGCCGCTTTTTGATCTGGGAGTTCGGGCAGCGTCAGGCGCACCGCCTCGATGAACTGCTCGTCGATCTCCACCGGCAACAGGTCCGGGTCGGGGAAGTAGCGGTAGTCGTTGGCCTCTTCCTTCGAGCGCATCGAGCGGGTTTCGTCTTTGTCGGAGTCGTACAGGCGCGTCTCCTGCACCACCTTGCCGCCGCTCTCGATGAGTTCCACCTGCCGGGCGATTTCGTACTGAATTGCCTTCTCGACGAAGCGGAATGAATTCAAGTTTTTGATTTCGGCGCGTGTGCCGAGTTTTTCCTCACCCCTCGGTCGCACCGATACGTTGGCATCGCAACGGAAGGAGCCTTCCTGCATGTTGCCGTCGCAAATCTCCAGGTAGCGCACCAAGGTGTGAACCTTCTTCATGTACGCCACCGCTTCCTTGGCGGAACGCATGTCGGGCTCGGAAACGATCTCGAGCAGCGGCGTACCGGCGCGATTCAAATCGATGCCGGAGGCATTGGCCAATCCCTCGTGCAGCGACTTACCGGCGTCCTCTTCCAGATGCGCACGGGTAATGCCGATGGTTTTCACCGCGCCATCGTCCAACATCACCTTCAGCGAGCCGCGCGCGACCACCGGCAGCTCGTACTGGCTGATCTGGTAGCCCTTGGGCAAATCCGGATAAAAATAATTCTTGCGCGCGAACACCGAGCGCCGCGCGACTGCGGCATCAACCGCCAGTCCGAACTTCACCGCCATCTGCACGGCGCGCGCGTTCAAGACCGGCAGCACGCCGGGATAGGCCAGGTCGACCAGATTGGCCTGGGTATTCGGCGGCGCGCCATAAGCGGTCGCGGATCCGGAGAAGATCTTCGACTGCGTCGCGAGCTGCGCATGAATCTCGAGCCCAATGACAACTTCCCAGTCGCGCATCACTCATAGCCTCGCGGCGCGTGCCGGTGCCAGTCCGTGGCCTGCTGGTATTGATGCGCGGCATTCAACAATTTCGCCTCCGCGAAATGCGGTCCGATGAGCTGCAATCCCATGGGCAGTTTGTCGACAAAACCGCAGGGCACCGACACGCCGGGAAGCCCCGCCAGGTTCGCGCCGATGGTGTAGATGTCGTTCAAGTACATGAGGACAGGATCATTCATCTTGGCGCCGATGTCGAAGGCCGGCGTCGGCGTGGTGGGACTGATCACCAGATCCACTTTTTCGAACGCCGAGCGAAAATCGTTGTTGATCAGGCGGCGCGCCTTTTGTGCCTTCAGATAATAGGCGTCGAAGTAGCCGGCCGACAGAACATAAGTGCCCGTCATGATGCGCCGCTTCACCTCCGCGCCAAACCCTTCCCCCCGTGAACGCTTGTAAAGGTCCAATAGATCCTTGGGATTTTCGCAGCGGTATCCGAAGCGCACGCCGTCGAAGCGCGACAGGTTCGACGAGCACTCGGCCGGCGCCACGACATAGTACGTGGGCACCGACAGCGGCAGGCTCGGCAGGCTGACCTCGCGCGTCTCCGCTCCCAGACCCGTATAGATGTTGAGGGCGTCTTCGATCAGGGCCGCATTGCGCGGCTCGAGCCCGTCGAAAAATTCGCGCAGCAGCCCGATCTTCAACCCCTTGAGAGGCTGGCTCAACGCCTTGGAATAGTCGGGTACCGGGACATCCACGCTGGTCGAGTCGCGCGCATCGAATCCCGCCATGACTTGCAGTGCCACGGCGGCATCGGCGGCGCTGCGCGCAAACACCCCCGCCTGATCGAGGCTCGACGCAAAGGCAATCATGCCGTAGCGCGACACCCGCCCGTAGGTGGGTTTGAGTCCCGTGACGCCGGTGAGGGCCGCTGGCTGGCGAATGGAACCGCCGGTATCGGTGCCGGTGGCGAGGGGAGCCAGCCGGGCGGCGGTGGCTGCCGCCGATCCGCCGGACGACCCACCGGGCACTTTACTGATATCCCAGGGATTTTTGACCGGCCCGTAATAGCTGGTTTCGTTGGAGGAGCCCATGGCGAACTCGTCCATGTTGGACTTGCCCAGCATCACCGTCCCGGCCGCCTTGAAGCGCGCCACCACGGTGGCGTCATAGGGTGCGACGAAGTTGTCCAACATGCGCGAGCCGCAGCTGGTTTTGACCCCATCGGTGCAGAAAATATCTTTATGAATGAGGGGGATGCCAAGCAATGGCCCCCGCTCGCCGGACTTGAGCCGGACATCGGCGGCCGCGGCATCTATAAGCGCCTGCTCAGGCGTCAGGGTAATGAAGGCGTTCAGCGCGGGGTTCAGACGCTCGATCCGGCCCAAGAAGTGCCGGGTGAGTTCCACGCTGGAAATTTGTCGCTGATTTAAGCGTTCGGCGAGTTCGCCGATGAAAAGGTTATGCATCGCTCAAGAATAGCAGGCTGTTACTCGATCACCCGCGGCACAACATACAGGCCGGCGGTCACCGACGGGGCATTGCGCTGGTATTTCTCGCGGTTGTCGGTTTCCGAGACCGAATCGGCGCGCAGGCGCTGATGCTGGCCATCGAGCGGATGCGCCATGGGCAACACTCCCTCGGTGTCGGCGCGCGACAGTTCGTCGACAAAATCGACGATGCTCGACAAGCTGCTCACATACACCGGCATCTCTTGGTCCGTGATGGAGAGTCGCGCAAGGTGCGCGATTTTTTCGACGTCTTGACGGGTCAGGCTCATAGGGTTGGTGCTCAAAATGCGCAGCAACTCACGCAAATTAAGCCTGGGGGATGATACACGTTGCCTTGTGATATGTCGTGTCGGTTGTTACATTAGCCGATCTTTTTTTAACCCCAAATAGTCAAGAAAATTCCCCATGTTCAAACGCCTTAGAGGTTATTTCTCAAATGACCTCTCAATCGATCTTGGAACCGCAAACACCCTGATTTACGTCCGCGAGAGAGGCATCGTTTTGAACGAACCCTCCGTCGTCGCAGTGCAGGATGAACCGACGCGGGGCGGCAAAATCATCGTCGCTGTCGGGGTCGAAGCCAAGAACATGCTGGGCCGTACCCCCGGTCATATCACGGCGGTCCGCCCCATGAAGGACGGGGTCATCGCGGATTTCACCTACACCGAGAAAATGCTGCAGTACTTCATCAAAAAGGTGCACGGCAACCGCTTTTTGAGTCCTTCTCCCCGCGTGCTGGTCTGCGTGCCCTTCGGTTCCACCCAGGTCGAGCGGCGCGCCATCAAGGAATCCGCCGAAGGCGCCGGGGCGCGCAGCGTGGATATCGTCCCCGAACCGATGGCCGCAGCCGTGGGCGCCGGCCTGCCCGTCCAAGAGGCACGCGGCTCCATGGTGCTCGACATCGGCGGCGGCACCTCCGAGGTCGCGGTCATTTCTTTGAACGGCATCGTGTACGCGGCCAGCGTGCGCATCGGCGGCGACAAGTTCGATGAAGCGATCACCAACTACGTGCGGCGCAACTACGGCATTTTGATCGGCGAGGCGACGGCCGAGCGCATCAAGCTCGAGATCGGGTCCGCGTATCCCGGCCAAACGGTGCGGGAGATTTCGGTCAAGGGCCGCAATCTGTCCGAGGGCGTGCCGCGCAGCTTTACGTTGAACTCCAATGAAATTCTCGAAGCGCTGCAAGAACCCCTGCAGGGCATCGTCGGCGCGGTGAAGCAGGCGCTCGAACAGACGCCGCCGGAACTCGGCGCCGACGTCGCCGAGCGCGGCATCGTGCTGACCGGCGGCGGCGCGTTGCTGCGCGACGTCGATAAGTTATTGATGGAAGAAACCGGTTTGCCGGTGGTGATCGCGGATGACCCTCTCACCTGCGTCGCACGCGGCGGCGGCCGGATCCTCGAGCTCACCGAGGAACACGGGCCGGGCATTTTCGGATTGGAGTAATGCAAGCGACGGCCGCCCATGGTCGCCTTTCGTAGTACCGACGCCTCTGGTCGAATAACGGGACTTCTGTTCCGCTGCGTGCTGTTCTCATTGCTCGCCCTCGCATTGATCATCGTCGACAAGCGTTACGATCACTTGGGCAAGATCCGCCGGCTGCTCTCGGTGGTCGCTTATCCGGTGCAAGTTGCCGTCGCCTCGCCATTCGAAGGCTGGCACTGGTTTCGCGACAGCGTCAGCACGCGCGATGCACTGCGTGCCGACAAGTCCAAGCTGGAGGCGGAGTTGCGGGTCGCGCAGTTTCGTCTGCAGCGCTATGAAGCGCTGGAGGCTGAGACGGTGAGGCTGCGCGCGTTGCGCGAGAATACCGCCAGCGTCACGGACCGTTTCGTCATCGGCGAAGTCATGAACGTCGACCTGGATGCCTTTCGCGAGCGTGTCCTGGTGGATAAGGGTGCGGGCGACGGGGTCTACGTGGGTCAGGCGGTGCTCGATTCCGGCGGTGTATTCGGTCAAGTCGCGCGGGTCGGGCAGCTTACGAGCGAAGTCATCCTCGTCAGCGACGCGGCTCATGCCATCCCCGTGCAGATCAACCGCAACGGCTTGCGCACCGTGGCCGTGGGCACCGGCGACACCAATAGGTTGAAGTTGCCCTACCTGCCCACCAGCGCCGATGTGGTCGCGGGCGACCTGCTGGTGACGTCCGGCTTGGGCGGCGGATTTCCGGCCGGCTATCCGGTCGGCACCATTGCGGAGGTCAAGCGCGATCCGGCGCAGTCGCTCGCCGACGTCGACGTCAAGCCGGCCGCAGCGCTCGACCGATCGAAGGAATTGCTGTTCGTGTGGCTGAAACCCCAGGCCGCGGAACTGCTGCCGCCGATCAAAGCCGCGCCGGTGCCCAAGAAATGATGCGCGACACGCGAATCCGCCGCCTGCCCATGGCGCTGTCTGCCTTGGTCGCGCTCGCGCTGGCCGTCGTGCCGCTGCCGGCGGTTCTGGATGCGTTCCGGCCGGACTTTCTCGTCCTGGTGGTATTTTACTGGTGCATCGAGTCGCCACGCGCCGGCGGCCTGTCCCTGGCCTTCTTCTCCGGATTGGCGCTCGACGTGATTCACGGTGTGGTCTTGGGACAGCACGCGCTCGCACTCACCCTCATGGGCGCGTGGGCTACGCACTTGCGATTGCGCATTCGCGTCTTCTCGCTGCTGTCGCAATGTCTGGTCGTGTTCGCGCTGCTCGCGGGCTATCAATTCGTCCTTTTCTGGGTCGATGGCGCGACCGGCAATCCGGTGACCGCCTTCGGCCGCTGGCTTGCGCCCCTCATAGGCGCACTGCTGTGGCCGGTGCTCATCAACATCATGGGGAAAGTGCATGAGCGTTGAGACATGATCTACGACGAATTCTCGCCCTCGCGAACGCGCAGGACCCTGACCGCCGGCGGCCGCACCTTGCGCGCACTGGGATTGGACGGGCCGCTCACCGGCGTGCTGGCCATCATCGTCTTCATCGGCATCCTCGTGGTCTACAGCGCGTCCGGCCAGAACTGGAAAATGGTGCAGCATCACCTGATGAATATCGGCATCGCGGTGGCGGCGATGCTGGCGCTCGCCAAATTTGCGACGCCGCAATACTTGCGCATGTTCGCCCCAATAGCCTATGTACTCGGCGTGCTGCTTTTGATCGTCGTCGATGTCACCGGGCACGTCGGCAAGGGCGCGCAACGGTGGCTCGACATCGGCTTCATGCGCTTTCAGCCGTCCGAGATCATGAAGCTCGCGGTGCCGATGGCCTGCGCCTGGTACATGCATGAACGGCCCTTGCCGCCGACCTTCTTGGATTTGATCGTGATGGGAGTGCTGATCGCGGTTCCGACGGCCATGATCGTCACCCAGCCGGATCTGGGCACGGCGCTCTTGATTGCAGCGTCGGGACTCATCGTCATGCTGATGGCCGGGCTGCAAATTCGGCTGATTCTCATCGCCATTCCGCTGTTGGGCGCCGCCGCCTGGGGGGCTTGGCACTTCATCCACGATTATCAGCGCCAGCGCATTTTGACTTTTTTGAATCCGGAGACCGACCGGCTTGGCGCCGGATACCACATTATCCAGTCGCAGATCGCCATCGGTTCCGGCGGCCTTTTCGGCAAGGGCTACATGAACGGCAGTCAGGCGCAGCTCGAATTCCTGCCCGAGCGTTCGACGGATTTCATCTTTGCCGTCATCGGCGAGGAATTCGGGCTGTTGGGACAGCTGTTGATCCTGTCGCTGTATGGCGTGGTGATCGGCCGCGCGCTGTACCTGGCGATGCAGGCGCAAGGAACTTTTGCGCGCCTCACCGGCGGCGCGGTCGCGCTGAGCTTTTTTGTGTATGTGTTCGTCAATTCCGGCATGGTCAGCGGCATCTTGCCCGTGGTAGGCGTGCCGCTGCCTTTGATCAGCTACGGCGGCACCTCGATGGTCACGCTGCTCGCCGGCTTCGGCATCCTCATGTCGCTGCATTCGCACCGCAAGCTGATCGGATCTTGATATTCATGCGGCATTTAATCGGCTCAAAGATCCTGCACTGCGCGACGCTGCTCGTCGTCTGCGCCGCGCTGCTCGCGATCGGCATGGAGCCGGCGGTGGCCATCGACCTGAAGCGCCCCGAGGTGAAGGATTTCATCAACCACATGGCAGACGGCTACGGCTTCAAGAAGCGCGCGCTGCGCAAGCTGCTCAAGTCGGCGCAGAGCCAACCGGCCATTCTCGATGCCATGGCCAAGCCGGCCGAGAAGGCCAAGCTCTGGTACGAGTATCGGCCGATTTTCCTCAATGAGCGGCGCATTCGCGAAGGCACGGAATTCTGGGCAGCGCACCGCGAAGCACTCGATCAGGCCAGCATCAAGACTGGCGTCGCGCCGGAATATCTCGCCGCCATCCTCGGCGTGGAGACCTACTACGGCCGGCTCACGGGCAACTATCGGGTTCTGGACGCACTGGTCACGCTGTCCTTCGACTACCCGGCGCGCGAAAAATTCTTTCGCGAGGAACTGGAACAGTTTCTATTGCTGACGCGCGATGCCCACCTGAATCCGAACACGCTCAAAGGCTCTTACGCCGGCGCCATGGGCGCGCCCCAGTTCATGCCCTCGAACTATCGCCGCTTCGCCGTCGACGCGGATGCCAATGGCCGCATAGATCTGTGGACCGACTGGCCGGATGTGTGCGCGAGCGTCGGCAATTATCTGAAGGAGCATGGCTGGAATGCCGGCGAACCGGTCCTGGCGGAAGCAACTGTGGCGCCCGATAAGGCGGGCGACTTGGATGGCCGCAAATTAGCGCTGTCGGAGACCCTGGCCTCGCTCGCCGCGAAGGGCGTGAGTTTGGATGCCGCCGCGCTGCCGCCTGAGGCGCCGGCGATTTTGATCGCCGCCGATGAGGCGGATGGGATCCACTGGCGCGTCGGCTACAACAATTTCTTCGTCATCACCCGCTATAACCACAGTGCGCTGTACGCCATGGCCGTCTACGAGCTCGCCGCCGCGGTCAAGCAGCGCATGCTCTCGAACGATGCCGCGGAGCTTGCCAGGTCCGCGGCAACCGCGACGCCGCCGTGACATTGTCGCGTGCGCTGGCGCTGCCCTTCTGCGTCGTCATCGCGGCCGGGTTGGCCGCGTGCTTTAGCACTCCGCGGCGCATCGAAGGCCCCAGTTCCGTGCCCGAGCCGATAGCGCCCGCCGAAACGCCGCCGGCGCCGCAGCCCGTGCCCGATATCGTTCCGCGGGTCGAGCCGCGTTCTCGCAGCGGCAATCCGCCGTTCTACGACGTGCTGGGCAAGCGCTACTTCGTCTTGTCCTCGAGCGTCGGTTACGTGGAACGCGGCGTCGCCTCCTGGTATGGACCTGGCTTCCACAAGGTACGCACGTCCACCGGCGAGACCTACGACATGTACGGCATGACGGCGGCCCATAAGACGCTGCCCCTGCCGGCGTACGTGCGTGTGACCAATCTACAAAACGGGCGCAGCGTGGTGGTCCGCGTGAACGATCGAGGGCCGTTCGTCGGCAATCGCATCATCGATCTGTCGTATACCGCGGCAGCCAAGCTCGACATGCTGCGCAACGGCACCGCCATGGTGGAAGTTCGCACCCTGGAGCCGGTCCTGGACGCGCCGTCAGCCGCGCCACTTAACGCCGCCCCTATCACCGCCGCAGCCGAGGCGCCGCCGCCTGAGGCGGCGGACATCAGCAGCGGTGTCTCAACAGTTCCCGTCCCCCGCACGCTCTTTATTCAGGCGGGCGCCTTCAGCGATCCGAAGAACGCCGAGCGGCTCATGGAAAAATTGCGCGGCGGCGGCTATGGCAAAGTTTTTGTACGCGACAATGAAATCGCCGGCCGCAGAATGTACCGGGTGCGTATCGGTCCTGTTCCGAACGTTGCGGAATTCGATCGCATCGTCGCGGCTCTCGAGCGCGTTGGCGTCAACGACGCGCATCTTGCACTCGACTAATTGCTATTGCCGTGCAGCGATACTCCCGTAAACTAGCCGGCCTTTAATGGGGTATGCACTAACTATGGTTCGTTCTGTTCTAGTAAGCCTGGTCCTAGCCGCGGTCTTCGCCACGACCTGCTGGGCAGCGAAGTCTCACCCAAAACATCACGCCGCGGCACCGACTTCCGCGCCCGCCGCAGCTTCCGCACCCGCGGTGTCCACACCCCCCGTGTCCACACCGGCGGCGGCGGGGATGGCCATCCCGAGTCCTCCGCAAGTTGTTGCCCGCTCCTACATTCTCGTCGACTACCAGACTGGTAAGGTTCTTGCCGCCGCCAACTCTACGGAACGCATGGAACCCGCCAGCCTCACGAAGCTGATGACGGCCTACATCGTTTTCCGTGAGCTTAGCGTCGGCAAGCTCAAATTGACGGACATGGTCACGGTGAGCGAACACGCCTGGCGTTCCGAGGGCTCGCGCACCTTCATCGAGCTGGGGAAGCCGGTGTCGGTGGACGACCTGATCCTCGGCATGATCGTGCAGTCCGGGAACGATGCGACCATAGCGCTGGCCGAACGCGTTGCCGGTACCGAGGATACCTTTGCGCAGCTCATGAATTCCACCGCCAAGAGCTTGAACATGATCGGCTCTCATTTCGGCAATAGCTCGGGCCTTCCCTCGCCGGAGGACTACACCACCGCCCGCGACATGTCATTGCTGGCGACTGCCATGATTCGCGATTTCCCGCAGTACTACAAATATTATTCGGTGCGCGAATTCGTGCACAACGGCATCAAGCAGCAGAATCGCAACGGACTGCTCGAAAAGGATCCGAGCGTCGATGGACTGAAGACCGGACACACGGAGTCCGCCGGCTTCTGTCTGGTGACCTCGGCTCATCGCGAGGGCATGCGTTTGATATCGGTGGTCCTGGGCTCGACCAGCATGAAAGCGCGCGAGGATGCCAGCGCCGCGCTCCTAAGCTACGGCTTTACGTTTTTCGACACCAAGCTCATCGTCAAGGGCGGCACGGCGCTCGCCTCGACGCACGTCTGGAAGGCCGCGCAACCGAGCGCAGAGTTAGGGATAAAGGATGATTTGTACATGACCTTGGGGCGCGGCCAGGCGGATGTGAAAACCGCCGTCGACGTGAAGCCCAAACTCATTGCACCGCTCGCGCAGGACGCCGACGCGGGCGTGCTGCGCGTGCTCAACGGCAGCCAGGTCCTGCAGACCATACCGTTGCGCCCGCTGAGACCCGTGGCGGCGGGCGGCTGGTGGCGGCGCCTGATCGACACCATTCGCCTGTGGTTCGCTTGAGCGGACCGCTGCCATTGTGCTTTTTGAACGGCAGCTACCTGCCGCTCGAGCAAGCCTCGGTGTCGCCCTTCGATCGAGCCTTTCTCTTTGGCGACGCGGTCTACGAGGTCGTGCCGGTATACGATTCGCGGCCCTTCCGGCTGCGCCAGCACCTGGACCGGTTGAACCGCAGTTTGGGCGGCATCCGCATGCAGCCTGTGATGTCGCATGGCGACTGGGCACATGTGTGCCAGGAATTGATTACGCGTAACTCGGCGGCAGACGGTCACCTCTACATGCAGGTGAGCCGTGGCGCCGAATTTGGACGGAATCACGCATGGCCCGAAGGGTTGAAGCCCACGATCTTCGCCTACTGTACCGAACTGGATCCGCTGCCGGACGCGCTGATCGAGAGCGGCGTTGCGGCGGTGACGGCAGCCGACACCCGTTGGGCACGCCGGGACATCAAAAGCACGGCGCTGCTGGCCAACATCCTCTTGAAAAAGCTCGCGGCGGATGCCGGCGCCTTCGAAACCATCATGCTGGAAAACGGCGAACTCACCGAAGGCTCCTCGACGACGGTGCATGTCCTAAAAGACGGCGTCATCCACACGCCGCCGAACGGCCACCATATACTCCCGGGAACCACGCGCGATGTGGTGACGGAACTCGCGGACCTATTGTCCATTCGCAATCGCAGCGAGGCGATCTCGGAATCCGCGCTGCGCGGCGCCGACGAGATTTGGCTGGCGTTCTCGACGCGCGGTGTCCTGCCGGTCACCAAACTGGATGGCGCACCCGTGGGGGCCGGCGCTCCCGGACCGCTGTTCAAGCGCATCCATCTGGCCCTCGCCAACTACGTCCGTGAATTGGGCAAGACCCCCGCTCTATGAGCAGCGCGCCGCAAGATTTCCCGAGTGATTTTCCAATCAAGGTCATGGGCCGCCATGACAGTGATTTGCGCGCACTCACCCAGGCCATCGTTGAGCGGCACGCCGGACCCATCGCCGAAACCCGCGTGAAGACCCGCACGAGTGCCGACGGCAATTTCCTGGCGTTGACCTATACGGTACACGCCGAGAGCCGCGAACAACTGGACAAGATCTATCGGGAGTTGACGGCCTGCAAATCGGTATTGATGGCGCTGTAGCCGCGCAATTCGGGGTCGCGCACGGCGGACTGCGCGTCGTAGCCCAAATGCCGCAACAAATGGGGGGTTAGGTCCCGCGCCACGGACTCGACCGTCCCGCTCACGCCGTGATCGGCCAGCCGCGTGACCTGTAAATTCTTATAGCCGCACACATTGATGCGCCCGAAGGGTTCAGGATCGAGCGACACATTCAGCGCCATGCCGTGATAGCACGCGCCGCGGCGGATGCGCAGGCCGATGCTGGCGAGCTTCGCCGCCCCGACATACACGCCCGGCGCCTGACGCGAACCGGCCGCCTCGATGCCGCGCTCGGCCGCGTAAGAGATGACGGCATTTTCCAGCGCCACCACCAAATCGCGCACGCCGAGCTTCAGGCGCCGCAAGTTCAGCAGCGGATAAATCATCAACTGGCCGGGACCGTGATAGGTCACCTGACCGCCGCGGTCGATTTGCACCACGGGTATCTCGCCCGGCGACAGCAGATGTTCGCGGCTGGCGTTCGATCCCAGTGTGAATACCGGCGGATGTTCGACGAACCAGATCTCATCGCAGGTGTCCTCCTGCCGCTCGTCGGTAAACTTCTGCATCGCCCGCCAAAGCGGTTCGTACACGGCCAGTCCCAGGTGGCGTATTCGAGGTGCCTCGATCACGGTGCTTATATGCCCGCCGTTTTGAGGGCGAGTTGTGCGTTATCGAGTCCCGCATTGTTGCGCTTGAGCGCCTGTTCTGCGCGATAGCTCGATCGCACCAAGGGACCGGAGACGCACTCGAGGAATCCCAGATCTAGCGCCCACACGCGGTACTGATCGAATTGCGGCGGGCTGACGAACCGCTCCACGTTCAAATGATTGGGCGTCGGGCGCAGGTACTGGCCCAAGGTCAGGACATCGACCTGCGCCGCGCGCAGATCCGAGAGGGTCTCGCGAATTTCCGCGTCGGTCTCCCCCAATCCCAGCATGAGGCTGGTTTTTGTGAGCACGTCGGGTTTGTAAACCTTGGCCGCGCGCAGCACCTCGATGGTCTGGTCATATCCCGCGCGCGGATCGCGCACCGGATGCGTCAAGCGGCGCACGGTCTCGACATTTTGCGCAAACACATCCAGCCCGGAGTCGAGCACGGTGCGCACGTCGCTCATGGCGCCCTGAAAATCCGGAGTCAGGGCTTCGACCGCCGTGTCCGGATTCATTCGTTTGATGGCGCGTATCGCGGCGGCATAGTGTCCGGCGCCGCCGTCGGGCAGGTCGTCGCGATTCACCGAGGTGAGCACCACGTACTTGAGGCGCATGAGCTGCACCGACTTGGCGACGTTGTCCGGTTCTTCCGCATCCAGCCAGCCGCGCGGATTGCCGGTATCCACCGCACAGAATCGGCAGGCCCGCGTGCACACCGCACCCATCAGCATGATGGTGGCGGTGCCGGCGTTCCAGCATTCGCCGATGTTGGGGCACTTCGCTTCCTCGCACACGGTGCTCAAGCGATGCTCGCGAACGATTTGCTTCACCGCGCCGAAGGCGGCGCCGGTCGCAAGGGGTGCACGCAGCCACGCCGGCTTTCGCGGATTCGCCGCCGGTGCCTGCGCCTGCTTGATGCCATCCTTGATGGCGGTGAAACCCTGCTGCGTGGTGTACTTCTCGCCGCTGCGCGCCGGGTGCTGCGGCTGCGCGATGGGGATGCCTTTGAACTCGGACATGCCCACAATTGTACCCTACCCCGAGTTGTCGCTGCTCCGGGCAGTCGTTCCGTGACGTTGGCCCTATTTCACCCGGGTATCCACGGCGATCCAGTTCACTTCCCAGGTCTTGCCGCCATCGTCGGAGAACGCCTGTTCGAAGCGGCAGGAATCGGCGGTGATGTCCGACCAAACATTGCGCACGAGAATGGTGCGGCCACTGAAGGTCTCCTGATCGAAGAATTCGCCGCGCCCGTCTTTAAATTCACCGACCGTCGGCACGCCCAACGTGCCCGCCCTGGCATTTGCGGCATTGAGGCTCCATTGCCGCGCTTGAGGATCGTAGAGGCGCAGCGACAACACGCTCAAGTGCCCCGAGGCTGCGTCCGTTTCGAGTTCGGCCAGATTCGCCCTGCCGTCCCAGATTTTCCGGACCACGGTCGTGCCATCGAGCTCGACCCACGTGGTCGAGCCGCTCAAAGGGTGCACCAAACGCCGCAAATGCGTTTTCCAGACGCCGATGTCGAAGTCGAAATCACGCTGGCCATCATGCGGCGCCGCCGCCTGTGAAGGAGCGGCGGAGGTCGCCGTAGCGTTGGAGGTGGTGGCGGCGGCACACAACAGCACGCCGACACCCAAAAGCTTGCAAATTTTCATCGCCAAATCCTGCAGGATGGTATGGTCTTTTAAAAGGTCCACTATTCGTGTCATTCGTAATACCGCTTCTCAATAGTCAAGAACCGCTGTCGCGCCAGATTTACCTCTGGTTTCGACAGGCGATCTTGCGGCGCGTCATGGCAGGCGGCGAACAACTGCCCTCGACGAGGGAACTGGCGGAGCAGCTGCACGTGTCTCGAACCGTGGTCGTGCTGGCGTATGAGCAATTGCTCGCGGAAGGCTTCGTCGTGGGACGCGCAGGATCGGGAACCTACGTGGCGCACGTCCTGTCGGTCCGCCGAGCCGGCACGCGCGCCGGCCCCGTGAAGATGCGCTTGTCCCGCTACGGCCGCGCGGCGCAGGTAGCGGTCAATTCCAACTTCCTCGGCAAGCCGGTGCCGCGCCTGCGCTACGACTTCGCCTACGGCCGCAGCGATGTGGAAGTCTTTCCATTCGAAATGTGGCGCCGCATGTTGCTGCGAAACGCACGCAAGGCTTCGGTTCGCGCCCTAGACTACGGTCCTACCGGCGGCAGCGCCGCGCTTCGCGAAGCGATTTCCGTGCATGTTCGCCGTTCCCGTGCGGTGATCTGCGACTCCTCGCAAGTGATCGTCGTCTCAGGCTCGCAGCAGGCCTTGGACCTGGTGGCACGCGTGCTGATCGATCGCGGCGATCGCATCGCGGTCGAGGATCCCTGCTATCAAGGCACCCGCGAGGTGCTTCGCAGCGTGGACGCCTCCCTGTTGCCGATGCCGGTGGATCGCGACGGCCTGGATCCCGCACGAATTCAGGACAATGTGCGCATGGTGTTCGTCACGCCCTCGCATCAATTTCCCACCGGCGCCATTCTCTCCCTGCCCCGCCGCTTGGAGCTGGTCGACTGGGCGAGACGCAAGGACGGCTTGGTCGTGGAGGACGACTATGACGGCGAGTACCGCTACGAGGATCAGTCGCTGCAATCCCTGCAGGGCTTGGATACCGAGGGGCGCGTCATCTACATTGGTACTTTCTCGCGCACGGTCTTCTCCTCGCTGCGCATCGGCTATCTGGTGGTGCCGAAGCCGTTGATCTCGGCCTTCACCTCGGCCAAATGGCTTTGCGACCGGCACACGGCGACCCTGGAGCAGGAAACCCTGGCGGAGTTCATCACCAGCGGCCTGTATGAGCGTCACCTGCGCCGTGTACGCCGCAGAAACGCCGCGCGCCGCACGGCGTTACGCGAAGCCATCGGCAGATACTTGGGCGATCGGGTGGAGGTGACCGGCTACGGCGCCGGCGCCCATGTCGCGCTGTGGCCGCGCGCACGCATCGTCGAGTCCGCCGTCATCGCCCGCGCCGCCTCGCTCGGCGTCGCCGTCTACGGCATCTCGCCCTACTTCTTGACCGCGCCGCGAAAGAGTGGGCTGATGCTGGGTTATTCGCGCATGAAAGAGAGCGACATCCGCGAAGGCGTGCGACGCTTGAGCGAAGTGCTCTAAGTCTCGAGGGGACGTGCGTTGAGAGCGGCAAGGCGCTCCGGCGTCCCGACGTCCTCCCACGATCCGGTGTACAGCTGCGCGGAGCAGCGTCCCGCCTTCATGGATCGCACCAGCAAGGGTTTCAACGGAAACACACCGTCGACGCAGCCGGCAAAAAACGCCGGACGATAAACGGCAATGCCGGAGAACGTGTACCGCTCGGCGGCATCGGCCAGTGCCTCGCCGCGTTCCAAGCCAAAATCGCCCTTCAAATATGAGGGCGTCGGCACCAACACCAGGTGCACATCGCGATCGGCGGCGAGCCTCAAGGTGTCGAGCGGAAAATCCGTGTAAATGTCGCCGTTGACCGCGGCAAACGCTCCGGGCGAGAGATGCGGCAAAGCGCGAAATATACCGCCGGCGGTCTCGAGCGCGCGCGGCGCCTCGTCGCTATAGAGGATGGGGGCGCCATAGCGCGAGCCATCGCCCAGCCGATCGCGGATCTGACCTCCCAACCACGCCAGATTGATCACGATGCGCCCGATCCCCGCTCGCACCAGAGCATGGACGTGGCGCTCGATCAGGGTCTCACCGTGCACGGCCAGCAGGGGTTTTGGCGTCGCATCGGTCAGCGGCCGCATGCGCTCGCCGCGTCCCGCCGCCAGGATCATCGCCGCCCGCGGTCGCTCCCCTTCCATGCCTTAGGCGAGCGCGCGCCGTTGCGCGCCCTCGAATACCGGGTCGATGCGTTTGACGATGAAATCGGCGAACGCCTTGGTCTCTGCGTAACGCGCCGCCGTGTCGCGCGCATAGTCGAGCACCCGCGGCAGATCGCGCAGATATTGCGGCTTGCCGTCGCGATAGAACAGGCGCGCAAATATCCCCAACACCTTGATGTGCCGTTGCAGGCCCATGAGGTCGAACCAGCGCATGAACTGCGCGGCATCGGCGTCTAATTTGAATCCGGCCTCGATCAGGCTCTCGCGATATACCAGGACCCATTCACGCACGCGTGCCGGCGGCCAGGCAATGTAGCAATCCTTGAGGAGCGAGGCTAAGTCATAGGTCACCGGGCCCCACACCGCATCTTGAAAATCCAAGATCCCCGGGTTGTTCCGCGGCGTCACCAGCAGATTGCGCGAGTGGTAGTCGCGATGCACGAAGGTTGCGGGCTGTTCAAGGGCTGCGCGTACCAGGCTGTCAAACAAACGATCGAGCATCGTGCGTTCGTCGGCGGCGATCCTTAGCCCCAAATGCCGCTGCAGGAACCATTCTGGCAAGAGTTCCACTTCCCGCAGCAACAAGGCGCGGTCGTATTGCGGCAGATCCTGCGCGCCGCGCGCATCGGTGGTTTGCATGGTACGCAGCGCCCCGAGCGCATCCCCATACAACCGATCGGCGGCGCCGTCCTCGGGCAGCGCATCCAGGTATTGGCGCGAGCCCAAGTCCGACAGCAACAAGAAGCCGCGCTGCATATCCCGGGCCAGGACGATGGGCACGTTCAGATCCATGCTGCCTAAGATTCTGGCGACCTTGAGGAAAGGGACGGAATCCTCCTTGTCGGGCGGCGCATCCATCACAATGTAGCTGTCCTCACCCAAAGTCACGCGGAAATATCGGCGAAAGCTGGCATCCACCGACGCGGGCGCGATACCAGCGCCGTCGAATCCCAAGTCCTCGATCACCCATTGCGTCAAGTTCGCCAGGCGGGAATCGCTTGCATCCAATACAACCATGCTTGACCATTCGCACACCGCAAATGCGGCGATTTAAGTATACCGACTAAGGCGACGCATTTTGTCCATGGCTTCTCACGTTCGGGCCGCTTATATTTTCTTCAGCCTCGTAAGCGCCGCAGCCTACGCCGCCGACGTCTGCCCAGCCCCGCCCAAATTCACCTATACGCGACCTCCCGATATTGCCGCCGATGATCATCGCATTCATATCGAGAGCAACGACGCCCTGCTCGGCGCCGACGGCAGCGCCGTGCTCAACGGCCGGGTCACGGTGACCCAGGACGAACGCAGCGTGTCGGCCGACTCGGTCACCTACGACTACAACACCGATAGGCTGAACGTCAAAGGCAAAGTGGATTTTCTGGATCCGAAGCTGCGCGTGCGCAGCGACGACGGCAGCTATGAGACCGCTGGCGGCGCCAACTTCAATGAAGCTTTTTTTCAGCTGATGAACCGCAACGGCCGTGGATTCGCCAAGGACGTCGACGTGAGTCCGGACGGTCAGGTGACGCTCAATCTTGTCCACTACACCAGCTGCCCGGTCGGAATCGAAGATTGGAGCCTGAGCGCATCCAAGATCAGCCTGGATACCAAACTGCAGGAAGGCGTCGCACGCAACGTCACCATGCGCTTCAAGAACGTGCCGGTTTTCTATACGCCCTACATTTCCTTTCCGCTGGGGGATGAGCGCAAGAGCGGCCTGCTGTTTCCGAGCTTCGGCCACTCCGGCAGCAACGGCTTCGACGCCCAAGTCCCCTACTACTTCAACCTCGCGCCCAACTACGACCTGACCCTGACACCCGGCGTGCTGACCGCGCGCGGCGTGGAGCTGTCCGAGGACTTCCGCTATCTGACCTCGACTTCGCGCGGCCAACTCGACGCCACGTTTCTGCCCAATGACAAGCAGCAGCACGACAATCGCAGCTACTTAAGATATACCGACGTGACCGACATCCGCCACGGACTGCGCTTCGACGCCGACATCGCGACGGTGAGCGACAGCGACTACTTTCAGAGCTTCGCGGTGGGCACCGAGCAGACCAGCGTGACTTTTCTCGAGCGCCGTGCGGACCTCTTGTACTACGACGACGTCTGGCGCATTCGCGGGATGCTGCAAAATTTTCAGACCATCGACCTGTCCGTGTCCGACTACGATCGTCCGTACTCGAGGGTGCCGGCCGTGCAGGCCAGCGCGATCTACCCCATCGCCAACAGCAACTTCGAGTTCGCCTTGGACAGCGAGGCGGTGAATTTTTTGCGCGTCATCAACCCGTCTCAATTCGATGCCTCGCTGAACAATCCGACCGGTGTGCGCCTCAATCTGTCTCCTGAAATCCGCTGGTCGAGCCGCGGCCGGGGCTACTTCTTCGAACCTGCCATCGGCTATGACTTCACGCAGTACGATCTGCAGGATGCGGGGGCGGGGCGCCCGAGCACGCCGACCCGGTCCCTGCCCTACGCACGCGTCGATGCTGGATTGGTGTTCGAGCGTGACGCGGGCTCTCAGGGCCAGCGCACCCAAACCCTCGAACCGCGGCTGGTGTACAGCTTCGTGCCCTATCGCAATCAAGACAGGTTGCCGATATTTGACAGCGGTCTGCCCGATCTGAACCTGACCGAGCTGTTCCGCACCAATCGCTATGTCGGCTCGGATCGCGTCGGAGATGCCAATCAAGTGGCGCTCGCGGTGACCACGCGCTTGTTCGACACCGTCACGGGCACTCAGTACTTGTCGGCAACCATCGGACAGATTCGCTACTTCTCGATACCGCGGGTGGGTTTGCCGCCCGATCCAGCCGTTGCGACGGGGCAGATCGGCCAAAACATCCCCATCGTCAATCCCTTGGAACTGCCTGGCGATGCGCTGCTCGTCGCGCGCGGTCAGCCGTTTCTTGCTTACTACCCGGGCCAGTATGCCTACGGTCTGAACCGCAATGGATTCGTGCAGCCGCTGGGGTTCTCCTCGCAAACGCTCGGAGCGTTTCCCGCCTCGGACATCGTCGCGGAAGTGGCCCTGACCGGCTACAAGCATCTGGGTGTCAACCTGGACTATCAATGGAATCCCTACACCTCGCAAACCGAAAAGTCGGAAATATCGGTCCAGTACCGCCCCGACTCCTCGCGCGTGATAAACATCGGCTACCGCTTCCAGGAGGGCATCCTCAAGCAATGGGATGGTTCCTTTGCGTGGCCGATCGCGGAACACTGGAACGCGGTGGGCCGCTGGGTGTATTCGCTCCAGGATCGCCAAACAATCGAGCAAGTGGCTGGTTTTGAGTACAAAAGCTGCTGCTACAAGGTCCAGTTGGTGCAGCGCCGCTACCTGAGCATCCGGCCCGGCAGCATCACTGCCGGGGGCACACTGGACACCTCGATTGCATTACAATTGGAACTGACGGGCTTGAGTTCGGTCGGAAAGCGTGAGGATTCCTTCCTGGAACAGTCGATCCGCGGGTACTCGACCCGCGACCCGAGCGCCCAATAAATTAGGTAAGTTAGGATTTTGACCCATGCGTAAAGTGATTCAAGGCTGTGCGATCCTCATCGCGCAGATGTTGTTGCTGTCGCCCTCCTACGCGCAGACCCGCGACATCAGCGTGCACGGCGACCTGCTGGACCGGATTGCCGCCATCGTCAACGACGGCTTGGTGCTCAAGAGCGAGCTCGACACCCAGATGGAATCGGTGCAGAAACGTCTGCTGGAGCAGAAAGTCGAGCTCCCCTCGCAGAACGTGTTGCAGCAACAGGTGCTCGACCGCCTGGTCCTGCAGGAGATTCAACTGCAGCGAGCCAAGCATGTCGGCCTTACCATTACCGACGAGCAATTGAACGGTGCGCTGCAGGAAATCGCCGGCCGCAACAAGATCCCCTTCGATCAACTACCGACCGCGCTTGCCGCTCAGGGGGTCGACTACAAGGCGTACCGCGAGTCGATGCGCAAGGAATTGACCTTGAGCACCCTGCGGCAACGCGACGTGATTGCGCATATCAATGTCTCGCCGCATGAACTCGAGCAATATCTCGAGCACGAGCAAAACGCCGCGGCAAACGACGAATTCAACGTCTCGCATATCCTGCTGTCGCTGCCGGCGGCCGCGACCCCGCAGCAGCTCGAGGAAATCTCCCACAAGGCCCAGGATGTCGCATCGCGGGCCGGCAAGGGTGAGGATTTCGGCCAGCTCGCACTTGCCAACTCCAACAGCCAAACGGCCTTGGACGGCGGCCAGCTCGGTTGGCGCAAGGGTTCGCAATTGCCGCAATTCATTTTGGATCTGGTGGTGAAAATGAAGCCGGGCGATGTGAGCACGCCGGTGCGCACGCCGAGCGGCTACCACATCGTGAAGCTCAATGAGCGCCGCAGCGGCGAGGCCCCCGTGATCATCAATCAGATGCACGTCCGGCATATCCTGATGAAGCCGAACGAATTGGATGACGATGCGACGGTGCGCGAGAAGCTCGCCAAACTGCGCGAGCGAATTCTCAAGGGTGAGGATTTCGCGGGCATCGCCTCGACTGCGTCCGAGGATCCGGGCTCCGCGCCCGATGGCGGCGACCTGGGGTGGAGCGGTCCCGGCACCTTCGTGCCCGAGTTCGACAAGTCCATTGCCGACTTGAAGGCCAACGAGATCAGCGAGCCATTCAAGACCCGCTACGGTTGGCACATCGTACAGATGCTGGGCACACGAACCTACGACAGCACCGACGATGTGCGGCGGCAGAAAGCGTTCGCCGCGATCCGCGAAAGCAAGGCGGACGAAGAAACGGAGTTGTGGTTGCGCCGCTTGCGCGACGATGCCTTCGTTGAAACCAAGATGTAGTGTACATACCGCGCATCGTCATCACGTCGGGGGAACCCGCCGGTGTGGGACCGGACGCCTGCGTCTCCTTGGCGCAGAGAGATTGGGAAGCCGATCTGGTGGTGGCGGGGGATGCGGATGTGCTGGCGGCCACCGCCTCGGCGCTCGAGTTGCCGCTGACCCTGGAACGTTATGACTCCACACGGCTGATGAAGCCGCATCGCGGTGGAACACTGCAGGTCATGCACATTCCCACCGGCTGCGCGGTTGTCCCCGGGCACCTGGATGTGCGCAATGCCGCCTACGTCATAGAAATGCTCAATCGTGCCTGCGACGGCTGTACCAATGGCGAGTTCGCCGGGATGGTCACCGCCCCCGTGCAGAAAAGCATCCTCATGGACGCCGGCTACCGCTTCAGCGGTCATACCGAGTATCTTGCGGAACGCACCCGCGCCGCGATGCCCGTGATGCTGCTCATCAACGATCAGTTGCGCGTGGCGCTGGTCACCACTCATCTGGCGTTGACGGATGTGCCTCGTGCCATTACGCGCGATCGTCTGCGCTCGACATTGCGCATCGTGAACATGGATCTCGAACGGCACTTCTCCCTGCAACCTCCCAGAATTGCGGTCCTCGGGCTCAATCCGCATGCCGGCGAAGGCGGCCATTTGGGCCGGGAGGAATTGGACATAATCGAGCCGGTGATCAAGGAACTTAAGGCCGAGGGGCTCGACCTGCAGGGACCCATCCCCGCGGATACCGCATTCACGCCGCGCTTCTTGAAGACCGTCGATGTCATCGTCGCCATGTATCACGACCAGGGACTGCCCGTGATCAAGCATGTGGGGTTCGGCAATGCCGTGAACATGACCTTGGGACTGCCGATTTTGCGCACCAGTGTGGATCACGGCACCGCCTTGAGCCTGGCGCGCTCGGGAAAGGCGGAGAGCGGGAGCTTGAGCGCCGCTTTGGCGCTTGCCATCGACCTGGCGAGCAGCAAGGGGCCTGATGCCGGTTCGTAAACGCTTCGGTCAGCACTTCCTGCATGATCGAGGCGTCATCAGGCGAATCATCGACGCGGTCTCGCCTGCCGACGGCGACCGCATCGTGGAAATCGGTCCCGGACGCGGCGCCATGACCTGGGATTTATTGCAGCGTGCCAAGGGCTTGGACGTCATCGAAATCGATCGCGACCTGGCCCAATCCTTGAAAGACGATGCACGCGCGGCCCTTGGCCTGCGTGTGCACGTCGAGGACGCGCTGCACACCGACTTTATGCAGCTGCGCGCGAAGGGCGCCGCGCTGCGCATCGTCGGCAACCTTCCCTACAATATTTCCACGCCGCTGCTGTTCCGGCTCCTGGCGCAGCGAGGCGCGATTGCCGACATGCACTTCATGTTGCAAAAGGAAGTCGTGGATCGCATGACCGCCGAACCATCGAACAAAACCTACGGTCGATTGACGGTCATGCTCGCCGCGGTGGCCGAAGTTGAAAAGCTGTTTGACGTCGGACCCGGCGCGTTCCAACCCCGGCCCAAGGTCTGGTCGGCCATCGTTCGGTTGCGCCCGACCCTTCAGCCGCGCTTCGACATCGGTGCGGACGGCGTACTGCGCATGCTGGTCACGGCGGCCTTCTCCCATCGCCGTAAGATAT
>DASYIN010000126.1:0-14845 GCA_035997505.1 Steroidobacteraceae bacterium
CGGCGTGGTCGGCAATTATGCGAGCCCGTATGCCGCAGGCTCCGCCTATGTGCTTTTGCACCACGTCTTTGGCGAGGTCAACGGCAAGAAGGGAGTCTGGGGACACGCCGTCGGCGGAATGGGCGCCATCACCCAGGCAATGGCGAAAGCCGCGGCGGAGCGCGGGGTGGAAATTCGCGTCGCTAGCCCGGTGCGGGAGATCTTGATCGAAGGTGGCCGTGCGGTGGGCGTGATTACCGAGAAAGGCGAAGCGCTTCGGGCGCGCAGCGTCGTGTCCAACTTGAATCCAAAATTGCTGTACGGATCGCTGATCGATCCCGGCGCCCTGCCGCAGGATTTTCGCGAGCGCATCAGTCATTGGCGCTGCGGCTCGGGCACCTTTCGCATGAATGTCGCGCTGTCGGAGCTGCCCGATTTCAAGGCATTGCCGGGCCGCGCTGCCGCGGATCACCATACTGCCGGCATCATCATGGCGCCCAGCCTCGCCTACATGGATCAAGCTTACTTGGACGCCAAGGCGGGCGGATGGTCGAAGCAGCCCATTGTTGAGATGTTGATTCCTTCGACGCTCGACGACAGTCTGGCCCCCAAGGGTCAGCATGTGGCCAGCTTGTTCTGCCAGCATGTCGCGCCGGTGCTGCCGAATGGTGCGTCCTGGGACGCCCATCGCGAGGAAGCCGCGGATGTGATGATCGATCTGGTCAACTCCCACGCCCCGAACTTCAGGGCTTCCGTGCTCGGACGGCAGATCATGAGTCCGCTGGATCTGGAGCGCACGTTCGGACTCATCGGCGGCGATATCTTTCACGGCGCCCTGAGCTTGGACCAGCTCTTTTCGGCGCGGCCGATGCTGGGGCACGGCGACTATCGCGGACCCTTGAAGGGCTTGTACATGTGCGGCTCCGGCACGCATCCCGGCGGGGGCGTGACCGGTGCACCGGGGCACAACGCGGCGCGGGAAATCATCGCCGACTTTCGCCGCGGGCGGTTGAAGCAGGCCTAGCGCGAGCCTTTCGCGCTATTTCTTGGTCGGATCCGGATACTCGAACGGATCGGTTACCACCGGCTGCGTGGGCAATTGCTTGCGCGGCAACGGCTTCTCGCTGTTGGCCGCGGCCATGAGCATCGTCGCGATCACCACGGAAGCCTGCCGCAAATCCTGCGGCCGCAAGTGATCGAACGTATCGAGATCCGTGTGATGCACCCGTGTATCGTAATCCAACGGGTCTTGGATGAATTGGAACGCCGGCAAGCCGAGCCGGCTCAAGAACACGTGGTCCGTGCCGCCGGTCGGCTCGGCAACCACGGTGTTCGCACCGAGGCTGGAAAAAGGCGACAGCCACTCGCGAAAGATGGGAACCACCGCAAAATTTCCTTCCGTATAAATGCCGCGAATCTTTCCCGACCCGTTGTCGAGGTTGAAATAGCCCGCCAGATCGGCGATTCCCGGCAGCGCCTGAACCGGATAGGAATCGGTCCCAAAATATGGCGGCAAATCGGCCTCTTCGGGATCCGTAGGCGCCGGACGATGCGCGAGATGCTTCTCGACGTAAGCGGCCGATCCCAAGAGTCCTTCTTCCTCGCCCGCCCACAGGGCAAAGCGAATCGTGCGCTTGGGATGCACTCCCAGGCTTGCGAGAATCCGAGCCGCTTCCATGATCACGGCGCTGCCGGCGCCGTTGTCCGCCGCACCGTCGCCGGCGACCCAGCTATCCAAATGCGCACCGGCCATGACAAAGCCGGCATGCGGGTCGTCGCCGGGAATGTCGGCGAACACATTGTAGGCATTGTGGTCGGCGTCCTCGAAATGCACGCGGCTGTCGATTTCCATTCGAACCTCGCCGCGCTTGGCGAGCCGCGTCAGCTTGCGGTAGTCCTCGGCAGCAAGTTCGATGCCCGGTAATTTGGGGGTCTTGCCGACGCGATAACCATACCCTTCGCCATGCACCAGTCGACCCTCGGTGCGCGACATTTGCACCAGGGCGACGGCGCCTTCTTGCGCCAGAAACGCGTCCAGATTCGGTCGGAAGCGAAAACGCTCGATGCGCTTTTTACGCTGCTCCGGGTCGAACGTCGGCTGTTCATATTTATCCAGCTTCGCAATCTCGTCCGCGGTCAGCCGTTGAAACGGCGCGGCCCCGTCGTCTTTGGGCGGCGCGGGCCAGGTGACCAGCACGATCTTGCCGGACAGCTTGCCTTTCCATTCGGCAAAATCCTTTTCACTCGCCATCGGCGCAACGATGATCGGCGCGCTCAAGACGCCGTTGGTCGCCGGGGTCCAGGCCAGCGGTATGGCCCGCAGCTCCAACGGCCGCGGAGCGATCAGGCGCACATGCGAGGACTCGATCCACCAGCCTCGGCCGAAATCGAAGGCCTCGGTTCTGACGTCCTTCAGGCCCCAACCCTTGAATTTTTCCTGCGTCCATCGCTCGGCCTTGCGCATGGCCGGCGAATTGGTCATGCGGCCGCCGATTTCATCGGCCAGATACGCCGCGGTGTCGACGACCTGGCTATGATTGAAGCCCTCGTCGGAAATGCGATTGATGGCGACGGACTCGCGTGGAAAGGTGCCGGTCTTGGGTGCAGTGACGGCCGCCATCGATGAAGCGCCAAGAAATGTGAAGGCACACGAAACACACAGCTTTGTCAGCACCGCTTAAACCCCCTCTCAAAAAATTCAGCGTCGCATCGTAGCAATCTACCAAGCCGGCACCAAGTGCCATTAGCCATCTTCCCAACTGAAACGCCACACAGCGATCGCCGCGAACAGTGCCGACCAGCCAACCAGGATCGCCGCGGGCTTCAGTCCATATTCCAGTGGCAGGCCGCGCCACGTGGTGTTATCCAGTCCATCCACCGCCCAGCGTGTCGGCACGAATTCGGTCACCTGCTGCAGCCATTCAGGAAACAGGAACGACGGCACCCACGCGCCGCCCAGCATGACCAGAAGCAGCACCAATAGCGTCGCGACCGCGCGCGTCGCGCCGACCGAACCGCCGATCGAGGCGATCATGAGTCCGGTGGTCGCGGCCAGCAAGGCGAACGCGGCTGCAACCAGGGCGAAGCCGAGCACGCTGCCCTCGATGCGCACGTTGAATATGAGGCGTGCCACCAGATAAACGACCGCTAGTATCCCCATCGCGATGAGCGTCGTGCCGGTCACCCGGCTGCCGAGCAGTAGCCCGCGGGACAATGGCGCGGCACGCAATCTGCGCCACATCCCCTCCTGGCGCATCAGCAGCAGGGCTATGCCGGCATCGATTCCCATCAACAGGATGAACTGAATGCTCATGCCGGCGAATGAATGGGAGAAGGAGTTATAGCGCGGGCCCGCGGTGACCGCGATGCTATCGACATTGAACGGTATCGGTTTGCTGTTGCCGATGAAATTCGGTCGCGACAGCCGTTGCATCACATGCTGCGAAAGCAGACCCGCCACCATCGGCCGTATCATGGATTGCGAGGGATCGTACAGCAGCTTGACGTCAGGCATCTGACCGATGCCGAGCAGTGCGCCGGTCGCCGCGGGCTCGAATCCATTTGGAAACACGATGGCGGCGCGCAGCTTGCCGCTTCGCACCAGCTCTGTCGCTTGGTCCTCCGGCAGGACCTGCACATCGAGCGAGGCATCCTGGCTCAGGCTTTCGAGCACCGCCTTGGTGAGCGCGCTTTGGTCCAGATCGGCGACGCCCACCTTCATCCGCGCTATCGAGTTGCCGCCGGAGACGGGGGCGAACAGGGACCCGAAAAAGGCGGCCACCAGGATCGGTGTCAGCACGCTGATCACAAGGGCGCGGCGGTCGCGCAGAAACAGCGCGATGTCCTTGCGCACGAGGGCCCGAAACGCGGTGAAGCTGGCACTCATGTGTCGCGCAACGTACGGCCGGTCAACGCCAGAAACACATCCTCGAGATTGGCGCGCCGGCTTGTCAATTCTTGACACCGGAAGCCGCGAGCTGCGAGGCGCTCGAGCACGCGCGGCGCGGCCGTGCCCAAATCCGTGGCGGCGACGGACAATTCGGTGCCCGCCAGGTCGACCCGGCTGACGCCTGGCAAATCCTTGATTTCCGCCAGCGCAGCGCTGTCAGGGGGCACGTCATACTTCAGCGTCAGCTTGTTGCCGGCCGGCGCGCCCGCCAGAAGGCCGGCGAGACTGTTGTCGGCGAGAACGCGGCCATGGTCCACGATGACGATGCGGTCGCAGAGCCGTTCAACCTCCTCCATGTAGTGGGTCGTATAGATCACGGTGCGTCCCTCACGCGCCAGCACTTCGATGGTTTCAAATATGGCGTTGCGGCTCTGAGGGTCGACTCCCACGGTCGGCTCATCCAACAGCAGGATTTGCGGCTCGTGCAGCAGCGCACAGGCAATGTTCAGGCGTCGGCGCATGCCGCCGCTGAATTTATTCGGCGGGTCGCCGGCGCGATCCGCCAGGCTGGTGAGTTCCAACACCGCGGCGATTCGTGTCGCCAGCGCCCGACCGGAGAGACCGTACAGACCGCCGAAGAATTCCAGATTCATGCGGGCGGGCAACTCTTCGAGGAGTGCAATCTCCTGCGTTACCAGTCCAATGTTGCGCTTGGTGGGGTCGGCGCCGGTTCTTAACATGGCACCGTCGATTTTGACGCAACCCGAATCCGGCGTGGTGAGGCCCGCGAGCATGCTGATGGTGGTCGACTTGCCGGCGCCGTTGGGACCCAGCAATCCCAAGATTTTGCCCGGCGCCGCGTTGAAGGAAACATCCGCGACGGCCGTGATCGCGCCGAATTTCTTTTGCAGTCGGTCGGCGCTTAGATTCATCGCACGAATACTGCCAGCAGATGCGCCTTCGCGCTATGTCTCGACGCCCTGCGACTTCAGATACTCATCATAGGTGCCGCGGAAATCGACGTATTTTCCGTCAGGCCGCATTTCGATGATGCGCGTGGCCAGACCGCCGACGAACTCGCGATCGTGCGAAACGAAGATCAGCGTGCCGGCGTAGTGTTCCAGGCCAATCTGCAGGGATTCGATGGTTTCCATGTCCATGTGATTGGTCGGCTCGTCCATCAGCAGCACGTTGGGTTTGGTCAGGATCAGCTTGCCGTAGATCATGCGGCCCTTCTCGCCGCCGGACAGCACCTTCACGGACTTCTTGGTCTCTTCGCCGGAAAACAACAGACGCCCCAAGGTGGCGCGAACGATTTGATCGTCGTCCGCCTTGCCGGTGTACTGCGACATCCAGCCGAACAGGTCGATTTTGTCCTCGAACTCCGCCTGGGGATCCTGCGGCATATAGCCCGGCTGGGCGTTTTCAACCCAGACGATGCGTCCGCTGTTGGGCCGCAATTCGCCCGCCAGACAGCGCATCAGGGTGGTCTTGCCGACGCCGTTCGGCCCAATGATCGCGATGCGCTCGCCGCCCTCGATGTTGCAGCTGAAGTCGTGGAGCACTCTCTCGGTCGACCCGGGATAAGTGAAACTCAGCTTCTCGACCGTGACCGCGGAACGGTACAGCTTCTTGCCCTGCTCGAAACGGATATAGGGATTCTGCCGCGATGACGGCTTGATCTCCTCGATCTTGATCTTTTCGAGCTGCTTCTTGCGCGAGGTGGCCTGTCGCGCCTTGGACGCATTGGCCGAAAAACGCCGCACGAACTCCTGCAGGTCCGAGATCCGGTCCTTCGCCTTGGCATTGGCTGCTTCGACGCGAGCACGCGCCTGCACCGATGCCAGCATGAAATCATCGTAATTGCCGGGGTAGATCTTGAGCTGCTGAAAGTCCAGGTCCGCGATGTGAGTGCACACTTGATTCAAGAAGTGCCGATCGTGGCTGATGATCACCATGGTGGCGTTGTAGTTGTTGAGCGCACCTTCGAGCCAGCGAATCGAGTTGATGTCCAGGTTGTTGGTGGGCTCATCCAGCAACAGCACATCGGGATTGGAGAACAGGGCCTGCGCGAGCAGCACGCGCAGCTTTAAGCCCGGCGGCACTTCGCGCATGGGTCCGTTGTGCCGCGACTCATGAATGCCGGCGTCGGTGAGAATGCTTGCCGCCCGCGCCTCGGCGTCGTAGCCGCCGTATTCGGCGAACACGCCCTCCAGCTCCGCCGCCTTCATGTAGTCGGCGTCCGTGGCCTTGGGGTCGGCGTAGATGCGGTCGCGCTCCTGCATTGCCGCCCAAAGCTCGGTGTGGCCGCGCATGACCACGTCGAGCACGCGATCATCCTCGTAGCCGAATTGATTTTGATCCAGCTTGCCGAGGCGCATGCCCACCTGCAGCATCACGTCTCCGGCGCTCGCCTCGAGGTCGCCGCCCAGCACCTTCATGAGCGTCGATTTGCCCGAGCCGTTCGCGCCGATCAAACCATAACGGTTACCGTCCGAGAATTTGACCGTTACTTGCTCGAACAGCGGTTTGGCGCCGAATTGAACGGCGACATTGGAGGTAGAAAGCATATTGTTCCAACACTCACGAAAAATGCGGCCGCGGCGGCCACGTTTGCCCTTTCAAAAACCCATCTCGATGGAGTGCCGTGTCGCTGCGTGAGGCACGCGGGGCGTCTAAAATCGCCCTGTCCGGCTGGCGTCATTCTAGCCGAGCTTGGCCCGCAAGTTCGTGCTTTTCGAGGCCAAGGGCTTCAAAGCCTTGGGGATTCCTCGGATAGGCGCCAAGGCGGGAAGCGCCGCGTGTTGCCGGCGTGATAGAGGCAGATGATGTTGCCGTCCGGATCCTGCAAATAGGCCTCCCGCCACAGCCAAATCTGATCCTTGGGGGCCTGGTTGAACTCTATGCCGAGTTTGCAAAGCCGCTCATAGGTGGTATCTACGTCGTCGCATTCGAAATAGACCACGGTTTGTGAGGGAATCACCGAGTCGAACGCGTGCAGCGAAAAGGTGGCGCCATCCTGACACTCAAAGCGCGCATAGCGGGGCAGCGCACTCACGATCTGCGTAAATCCCAGACGGCGGTAGAACTCAGCGGATTTCTCCACGTTCGTGGCGGGCAGCGTCACTTGATTCAGATTCATGGATTTGCTCGGGGCGCTTAAGTGCTACAACGCCGATTATCCCCCGAAAGACGCGGCTTGGTATATTGAATGGGCAACTGCTGATGACTTACCGGCGCATAGGGAGGCACGATGAAAAGGCTAACGGTTTTACTCTCGATTGGTTGGGCGGGACTTTGCGTTGCCAGCGACGCCGCTCCCAAGGTTGAATACTTCAGCGCAGCGCAGCTGACATCGCACATCGCCCATCCGGCAGACGGGCTTGCATCCAAGCAATTCCTCAATGGTCCAGGCTCCAACGTCTACATCGTGCGTCGCGACAAGACTGGCGACGCAGAGGTGCATATGGCGCTCAATGACATTTTCATCGTCAAAAGCGGCCACGCCAAGATTACCGTCGGCGGCCAAGTCACGGGTAATCACGAAACCGCACCCACGGAATGGCGCGGCGGCGACATTGCCGGGGGCACCGACTACTCCTTGAGCCCGGGCGATGTGTTGTTCATTCCCGCGGGCGTTCCGCACAAGGTGCTCGTCTCGCCCAAGTCATCGATCACTTACGTGACCGTAAAAACGGCAAAGTAATCCGCTCAGGCGAGCAGGTGGCTACTTCTTTTTTCGCGCTGAGCGTGGCTTAAGTTTAGGCTTGGTGCGCTTTGCAGCAGCCTTCGCCCTGCGCGCGGCGGTCTTGCGCTTGGGGGGCTTTGCTTTGACGGGCTTCGCCTTGGCCCGCTTCTTCGCGGTTTTTTTGACGGTCTTTTTGACCTCCCGCTTTGCGACTTTCTTCGCCGCCTTGGGTGCTGCCGGCATTGCGGCAGCGGGTTGGTCGCCGCGCAATTGTTCCAATATCGCGGGATTTTCCAGGGTCGACATATCCTGGGTAATTTCCTCGCCGCGAGCGACGGCGCGCAGCAGGCGGCGCATGATTTTGCCGGAGCGCGTCTTTGGCAAATTGTCGGTCAGGCGGATTTCATCCGGCTTGGCGATGGGACTCAGCTGATCGCCGACCCAGGCGCGGAGTTCATCGATCAGTGTCTTGGCGGCGGCACCTTGCGGCCGCGGTACATTCAGCACCACGTAGGCAAACGCCGATTCTCCCTTGATCTCGTGCGGCTTGCTGACCACCGCGGCCTCCGCCACTTTCGGATGCGCCACGAGCGCCGATTCGATTTCCATGGTCCCGAGCCGGTGGCCCGCAATGTTCAGCACATCATCGATGCGCCCCATGATCCAGTAGTAACCGTCCTTGTCGCGCCGGGCCGAATCGCCGGCGACATAGTAGCGATTCCTGAATTTCTCCCAGTAGGTCTTGATGTAGCGCTCGTTGTCGCCCCAAATCGTGCGCAGCATGGAAGGCCAGGGCCGCTTGATGACCAGGTATCCGCCGGCGTCCGCGTTTTTTACCGGCCTGCCCTCCTCGTCGACAATATCGGCAAAGATTCCGGGAAGCGGCTTGGTGCAGGATCCCGGCTTGGTGGCGGTGACGCCGGGGATGGGCGCCATCATGGCGGCGCCGGTTTCGGTCTGCCACCAGGTGTCGACGATCGGGCAGCGCTCGCCGCCGATCACACGGTGGTACCACATCCATGCTTCGGGATTGATGGGCTCGCCGACGCTGCCGAGCACCCGCAGCTTGCGCAAATCATACTTGGCCGGGAGAGCGTCGCCCAGTTTCATGAGCGCGCGAATTGCCGTAGGCGCGGTGTAGAAAATGCTCACGCCATGCGCCTGGCACATCTTCCAGAAGCGTCCGCCATCGGGAAACGTCGGCGCACCTTCGTACATGAAGAGGGTGGCGCCCGCCGCCAGGGGCCCGTAAGCCACATACGTGTGCCCGGTAACCCAGCCGACATCGGCGGTGCACCAGTACACATCATCGGCCTTCAGGTCGAAGGCCCATTTGGTGGTCAACTTGGCGTTGAGCAAATAACCGGCGCAGCAATGCTGGATGCCCTTGGGTTTGCCGGTCGATCCGGAGGTGTACAGCAGGAACAGGGGATGCTCCGCGTCCAGCCATTCCGGCTCGCAGGCCAGATCTTTCCCCGCGATCGCATCCTGCCACCACACGTCGCGGCCCGACCGCATATCGCAGGCGGTACCCGTGCGCTTGTAGACGATGACCTTTTGCACCGACTCACACCCTTCCGACAAGGCCTTGTCGACCGCCGCCTTGAGCTCGATGGCGTGACCGCCGCGCCAACCGGCATCGGCGGTAATAACCAGCTTGGCGCCCGCGTCCTCGATTCGGTCCTTGACCGCGTTGGCGGAGAATCCGCCAAATACCACCGAGTGCACGGCGCCGATGCGTGCGCACGCTTGCATCGCGACCAGCGCCTCTGGGATGAGCGGCATGTAAATGATCACGCGATCGCCGCGCTCCACGCCCTGCGCCTTCAGCGCGTTGGCGAACTGACAAACGTCCTGGTGCAGTTGGGAGTAGGTCAGTTTGCGCACGTCGCCGGGTTCGCCTTCGAAAATCACGGCGACCTTGTCGCCGCGCTTCGCCAAGTGCACATCCAAGCAGTTGTGCGAGACGTTCAGCTGCCCATCGGTGAACCAACGGTAATTGGGCGCGCGCGAGTCGTCGAGCGGCACCGTGAACGGCCGCTGCCATTCGATTTCGGCGGCCGCCAGGTCCGCCCAGAAACCGATGTAGTCGCCGGCCGCCTTGTCGTACATGCTTTGCAGCTCTGCGGCCTTGAGCGTCGCATGCTTTACGAACGAATCGGAAGGTGGAAATACGCGATCCTCTTGCAGGACCGATTGAATGTCTTTATGCGCCATGGTCTTTCCCCGTCTTAGGCAGCGGTGGCGATGCGACGCACCTGCTGTCGCAAAATATTCCCGAATCCATGGGCGTTGAAAAAGGAGTCGAGTCCGCTGCGATCCTGCGGCCTGCGCCTCAGATCGTCCAACGTCGCTACGATGGGCATGTCGCAAACGATGCCGGTCAAGCGGCGGGCAAGATAGGCGGCATCCTTATGAGCGAGTAGTTTAGCAGCGACTGCGGCGGCACCGCGCAGCTTCAATAGAGGAATTCGATGAAGATTCGCGTACAACTCGTCGAGCGAACCGAAAACCGCGAACAGTTCCGCAGCGGTTTTCTTTCCCACCCCGGGCACGCCGGGAATGTTGTCGACGCTGTCCCCGGTCAGCGCCAGAAAATCGGCAATGAGCTCGGGAACAACGCCGAAGCGCGGGCTGATGTCGTGGTAGTGATAACGGTTATTGCCGCTGTAGTCCCAGAAGACATCGCCATCGCGTATCAATTGCGACAAATCCTTGTCGCGCGTCACCAGGACATTGCGCAGCCCTGCCGCCCGTGAGCGGGAAGCCAGGGTTCCAATGATGTCATCAGCCTCGTATTCGGCGCTCGCGAACTCGGCCAGGCCCATATGCCGGCAAAACTCGCGGCACAGTGCAAATTGGCGCTCCAAATCGGCGGGCGGCGACTCGCGGTTGGCTTTGTACGCCGGATAAATGCCGTTGCGGAACGAGGTTACGCTCTTCAGGCTCAGGTCGAAGGCCACGCCGATCCTTTCAGGCCTCACCTGCTCGAGAAGATCCGACAAAAAGCGCGCGAATCCGTACAAGGCATGCGTGGCATTGCCTTCGGCGTCCACCATGTCCGGCGGCATCGAGTGGTAGGCGCGAAAAATGAAATAGCTGGCGTCGATGTAGTACACCACGCCGGACCGCGCAACGGGAATCCCCGCGGTTGCGCTCACATCGGCCAGCGTTGCATGCGCTCGTGCAGCGGACTGGAGCGCGGGAAATGCGCGACCAGGTATTCCATCTGGTCGGCGAGCACGCGCCGGCCTTTCAAGAAAATATATTCGGCATACGTGGGTGTGAACGGCACCGCCAACAACTGCATGCCCGCCTGCTCCGGCGTGCGCGAGGCCTTGGCATTGTTGCAGCGGCGGCACGCGGAGACCACGTTGCTCCACGTATCATGACCGCCGCGGCTGAACGGCGTCACGTGATCGCGCGACAACAGGCTGTATGTAAAACGCGCGCCGCAGTACAAGCACAGGTAGGCATCGCGGCGAAACAGCGTTTGATTATTCAACGGCGGCGTATAAGAGGCGCCGCGAAGATTGCCTGGATTGCCGGTCACGCCCAATGTGGCGATGATCGAATTGACGTCGACGATGGTTCGAAGGCCGGACTTCGCGCAGGTTCCCCCGTACAGCCGGTACAGGAGCGTTCCACAGGTGTAGGCAACTTGCTCGGTGTGATACAAGCGGGCGGCTTCGCGGTAGTCGACCCACTCCAACGGCATGCCGGAGACGTCGGTTCGCAGTATCTGTTGCGATAGAGGATAGGTATGCGAAACCACCGTGAGGTCGTCCCGCCAATCCAGCAACTGATACTTCTCCCGGTCTATCACGTTCATAACACCCTAAAGATAGTCGAGTCTTATGCCATAATTCAATGTTTGGCGCGTAAGTAAAGGCTTGGGAGAGTTTTGCATGTCCGTCGTCGTCGGTGTCCTCAAGGAGACCGCTGCCAAAGAAACCCGTGTCGCACTCGTTCCGGAAATCGCTTCGAAACTGAAAGCCCTCGGCATTCGCGTGCTCATCGAACGCGGTGCCGGGACCGCCGCTCATTTTCCGGATTCCCTGTATGCGGATGCGGAATTCAGCGATGCCGCTACGATACTCGGATCTGCCGACGTTATATTGAAAGTACAGCCGCCCACCTTGACGGAAGTCGCAGCGCTCAAAAAAGGCGCCGTCATTGTCGGCTTCATGCAGGCGTATGCCCGCCCCGACCTGGTCCGGGCGCTCAAGGAAAGCGGCATTACCAGCTTCGCGATGGAATTGGTGCCGCGTATTTCGCGCGCTCAATCGATGGATGCCCTGTCATCGCAAGCCTCGGTGGCCGGCTATAAAGCCGCATTGATCGCCGCCAACACGCTGGAGAGATTTTTACCCATGCTGACGACCGCCGCGGGCACGATTCGGCCGGCGTCGGTGTTGGTTATCGGCGCGGGGGTCGCAGGTCTTCAGGCTATCGCCACGGCAAAACGCCTGGGTGCCGTGGTCGAAGCATACGACGTGCGAAGTGCGACGAAGGAGCAGGTCAAATCGCTGGGGGCGAAGTTCATCGAGACCGGCGTTTCAGCGGAAGGCGCCGGCGGCTATGCCCGCGAGCTCACGCCCGAGGAAAAAGCCAAGCAGCAAGAGGTTCTGGAAGCGCGCATCGCCGCGAGCGATGCGGTGATCAGCACGGCATCGGTCCCTGGACGCGCGGCGCCACGGATCGTGTCTCAAGCGGCGGTCGAGCGCATGAAGGCCGGATCGGTTGTGATCGACATCGCGGCCGAGCAAGGCGGCAACTGCGAGTTGACCAAGGCCGGTGAGACGGTGCTGCATGGCGGAGTCAAGATCGTCGGGCCTGTCAATCTGCCCGCCACCCTGCCGTATCACGCCAGTGAAATGTACGCCCGCAATCTGTTCAATTTCCTGAAGCCGGCTTTACCCAAGGGCGAACTCGTCATCGACTGGAGCGACGAAGTGTTTGCCGGTGCCGTGCTCACGCACGAAGGACAAATCAAGCACGAAGCCACGCGCACCGCGGTGGAGGGACAGAGGACATGATCGACGGCGTCATTGCTCTTTATATTTTCATGTTGGCCGCGTTCACGGGCTACGAGGTCATTTCGCGCGTGCCGGTGATCCTCCACACCCCGCTCATGTCCGGATCGAATTTCGTGCACGGCATAGTCCTCGTCGGCGCAATGGTGGCGCTCGCGACAGCCGACACCACTCTGGTGCGGGCCATTGGCTTCATCGGCGTGCTGCTGGCGGCCGGCAATGCCGTCGGCGGCTATGTGGTCACCGAACGCATGCTGAAGATGTTCGTCCTGGCCGGCAAAAAGAAAGGATCTTAAGGATGCCTTCCGCCGCGACGACTCAAACCTTGATCCAGCTGTCCTATTTGATTGCGGCTGCGCTCTTCATCTTGGGCTTGAAGCGCATGAGCTCGCCCGTGACGGCGGTCAGCGGGGTCCGTTGGGCCGGGGTCGGCATGGTGCTTGCGACGGTCGTGACGCTGGCCTTCATGGGCGCGTCCAGCCTCAACTTGATGCTGGTCATCATCGCGATTGCGATCGGAACGGTGATCGCCTGGGTGAGCGGCAAGCGCGTCGCCATGACGGACATGCCGCAGATGATCGCGCTGTACAACGGCATGGGCGGCGGCGCCGCCGCCGCGATTGCGGCCGTGGAACTGTACAGCGGCAACGAACACAACATCGTCCATCTGACCATGGCCGCCGCCGGCGGCTTCATCGGCGCTGTGTCGTTCAGCGGCAGCTTGATCGCCTTCGCCAAGCTGCAGGGTTTGATCACCAAATCGGTGCGATTCAGCGGTCAAAAATTCGTGAATCTGGCCATATTGCTGGTCACAGTGGGCTTCGGCTTCATGGTGGTGAGCGGCGCCGGCGCGGACTCGGGGCTCCCCGTTGTGTCCTTGTTCTTCGTGTTCGCGCTAATTCTAGGGGTTGCGATGACGCTTCCGATCGGCGGCGCCGACATGCCGGTGGTCATCTCCCTGTACAACGCGCTCACCGGACTGGCCGTGGGCTTCGAAGGCTTCGTGCTCGACAACGCGGCCATGATCATCGCCGGAACCGTGGTCGGTGCGGCCGGCACCTTGCTCACTCAGCTCATGGCCAAGGCCATGAACCGATCGCTCGGCAATGTGCTGTTCTCGAATTTCGGCGAAACTTCGGTCGCGGGCGGCGGCGCTGTGACCGGTACGCAAAAGGCCATCGAAGCCTCCGATGCCGGGGTCATGATGGCGTATTCGCAAAAGATCATCATCGTGCCCGGGTATGGCCTCGCGGTTGCCCAGGCGCAGCACAAGGTTTGGGAACTCACGCAATTGCTCATCGATCACGGCGTGAAAGTACGCTTCGCCATTCATCCGGTCGCAGGCCGCATGCCGGGGCACATGAATGTGCTGCTCGCGGAGGCGGGCGTGCCGTACGACTTGATTTCGGATCTGGACGAAATCAACGCAGAGTTCGAAACCGCCGACGTCGCGCTCATCATCGGCGCGAATGATGTCGTGAACCCGGACGCACGCAGCAACAAAAGCAGTCCGATCTACGGCATGCCGATCTTGAACGCGGACAAAGCGAAGAATGTGATTGTGATCAAGCGCGGGCAAGGCCAGGGGTTCTCAGGTATCGACAACGCGCTGTTCGTGCTGGATCAAACCCGAATGCTGTATGGCGATGCGCAGGCGGCCGTCAGCCAGCTGATACAAGCCGTCAAGGCTGCAGGGTAATTTCGAAACGATCCATGGTTTGCCAGCGCTTGGGATTCTTTGACGTAGAGTCCTCGAGCCGGATCATCGCGCCGCTGAAAACTTGCCCGCGCAGTTCGAAGCGCATGTAGTGATAGTTTGGGAAATCGGTACTTTGATATAGATCTGCAGGCGTGCGGTCGATGTCGTAGGGGGTCGCGCCGCCGCCTCCGGAAACCACGTACGTCACGCCATCCTGGGACAGCCGTTCGTAGTTGTGAATATGACCCGCACTGACGATGAAGCGGGCCGCGGAATGTGCCGCCACGGTCTTAAGATAGGCTGCCAACGCTTGTTCGTTGGGCCGGGCGTTGTGGTCCACCAACTTGACGGTCTGGACATCGGCCACGGGCGGGTGATGCATCACGATCAGCACCACGCGAACCGCGGGATCAAGCGCCGTCACCTGACTCTGCAGCCACGTTTGCTGCTCGCTCCCGGGCAGCAGAGAAGCGTCACTGTCCAGTGCGATGCCGACCACCCGGGTCCCCAAGACCACTGAATACCAACGGCGGCCCCGCAATGGAGGAAAGCTG
>DASYIN010000127.1:0-16116 GCA_035997505.1 Steroidobacteraceae bacterium
GTACCTTTGCAAGCGCCACGTCCAAAGGATCCGCGAAGCTCGCGCTACCCAGTGCAACGAGCGCCACGAATGCAATGAAGGCCTTGGTCACAAGGTCTCCTGATTCCTGGCTTAGATGCAAGCACGCGCACTTTCGTTTGAACGAAGCTGTTAGGATTGCACGCGGGACTCGCACTAAAAAGGGGAACGCCATAGTGATCCGCAAATACAAATGTGCCGTCGGCTTGTGCGCATTGATATCACCCATCGCCAATGCCGCAACTGTCTCGGTACCGGAGAAATCTCAGCCCGAGAGCATTACCGTTGCTCCCAATGGCGATCTCATCCTCGGCAGTGCGGGAAGCTCGAAAATCTACCGCGCCAAGAAGGGCGCCGACAAGGCCGAGGTTTTCATCGACGTCGGCGCCGATGGCGCCGGAACTTTCCTTGGCGTGCTGGCCGATGCGTCCAGCAACACGCTCTGGGCCTGCCAGATCTATACGAGTCCGCCTGGCAGCGGCCCCCGCACCGCCTTGCGTGGCTTTGACCTGAAAACAGGTGCCGCCAAGTTTCGCTGGGAACTCCCTGGCGAGAAGACCCTGTGCAACGACTTCGTGGTCGGGCCCGACAAGGCGCTCTACCTCAGCGATACATTCGGTGCGAAGATCTGGCGCCTCAAGCCTGGCGCAACCGTGCCGGACATGTTTAGCGACGATCGCAGCCTGTACGGCATTGACGGCATCACCTTCATTGGCGACTCGCTTTATGAGAACAACGTGATCTTCAACAAACTCTACCGGGTTCCAATCGATGCCAGCGGCAAAGCCGGCAAACCAGTGGACATCTGGATGGACAAGCCGGTCAAGGGGCCGGATGGAATGCGCGCCGCAAATGGCAAGCTGTTTCTCACCGAGAATGGCGCAGGCAAAGTCGATATGGTCACGGTCAGCGGCGACACCGCCACGGTCACCGTGCTTCAGGAAGGCCTGGCGACGCCCACCGCGATTGAACCCTTTGGCGATACGCTCTGGTACGGTGAGCGCGCGGCCGATCGCGCGCGTTCCATGCCATTGCCCAAATAGCGATCTGAAGTGCTCCGAGTATGGCCCTGCCCTCGCAGCCGTTATTTCTTCCTGGCAGCCGAGGACTGTCGCGGCCGTTGCTTGGCTGAAACAGACTTGATGATCAATTGATGGCTACCGTCATCTGGAATCGGCGACTTTGCACGCTTCAACGCGGCATCCATCAGCTCGCGAACTTTGGGATCATCGAGCGTATCGGCGGAGTCGAGGCGAATGTTGCGTACGACATTGCCGCTGCCTCGCAATAACTTGTATGGGTCCGGCAGCTTTGCGCCTTGAAGAAAACAAAGATTGATGCCCTTCGCCTGAGCCGCGAGAGAAAAGATGGCGGCGCCGGCTTTTTCATTGGGTCCGTAGCCGATAACAAAGAAATTGTAGTTGTCGTACACAAGTTCCAAGGCTTGCGGGATGTAAGCGCGCATCTTGGCGCGCGCAGCACGAATCAACTTGCCCATCTCGGGCGTAAATTTCGCAATGAATTCTGCGAGTTGTCGCTCGGATTCTCGCGTTGGCATTCGGTCCTCCCGACGCGTCCGCTCACGCGCTAATTCATTGTACTGCGGCAGGCCAGAGTTGTAGGAATTACATTCAAATTCGGGGATTACGTCAATTGACGCGCGCTGCCTGCCGGGTGTCGAATCATTTGGACAACACCACCTAGGCGAGGGGGAATCATGATCAAACAGCAGCGAGTCAAAGCACTCAGCATCGCCGCCGGCGCGTCGCTGGGTCTATTGCTCAGTACGTCGATCGCGTTAGCGAGCGATGGCGATAAAAACTCGAGCGAGCCTGTCCCGTTGACAGGCTCTGTACCCAAGGCCGGTTGTGGTCGAGGAGATCGGCCCGAAAGTGGATTGCAGGGCCAAACGACACCGGAAGAACGATTTAGCGGCGATTCCGAACGCGGCTACAACTGTAATCTGGCGCTCGTGTCCCAGTTCAAAGGCGAGGGCTCCGTCTCCCAGGATGGGCCAACTTACTTCGGTGATTGCGCCTACTACGCGACGAATGACAATCCGCAGCAGCAGCACCTAGGCGTAGTCGCGCTCGATGTATCGAACACATCGCATCCGGTGGTCACCAGATACCTGGACGACACGCCGACGATGCTGAACCCTCACGAGACTTTGCGGGCGAACGCCGGACGCAAGCTTCTCGCGGGCGCGCAGAACAATGGTCCGAACTTTGCGGTGTACAGTCTGGCCCACGACTGCCGCAACCCTGCATTGCTCGCCAGCATCGACCTACCCGGCAGCCAGGCACACATGGGTAATTTCGCGCCCGACGGCCGGACGTACTACATCGGTCAGAACAATCGAGGCATCGGCGGTTTCGTGTATGTCGTGGATCTCGATGACCCGGCGAGCCCGAAGGAATTGCCTCCCTGGCAGTACTTGGGCGACGGCAGGCCGCACGGACTTTGGTTGAATGCCGCCGGGACGCGAATGTACGCGGGCCAGCCCGGCCTCTTCGGCAACACCGGTTCCTCGGTCGGTCCCGATGGGTTGATCATTGAAGATGTGAGCGACTATCAGTTCCGTCGCCCGAATCCGCAGATTCGTAACGTCAGCAAGCTCTTTTGGACCGACCAGGGCCAAGTGGAGGATATGTACCCTTTCTTCGCACACGGTCGCCACTATCTGGTCAGCTCCGATGAGTCCGGCGGTGCGGGGGGTGCCGGCGGTCTTGCAGCGGCTTGTGCGCGTGGCGCGGCTGCTTTTGGGTATCCGAACATCATCGACATCACCGATGAGACGAATCCTCGCATCGTGCAAAAACTGCGGCTCCAAGTGAGCGATCCCGCCAACTGTCATCTTCTTCTCAATGATCCTCCTGATACCGGTTCCGGTATTCCTGCCTACAATCAGGAAAGGTGCGTTGCCAATCGCCACGACAATCCGACCATGCTCGCATGCGCGTTTCAGAATGCGGGCCTGCGGGTTTTCGACATCCGCGACCTGCGCCACCCCAAAGAGGTTGCGTACTACAAACCGCCCGCGCCTCGCACGGCGGTCCTGCCGGGATCGGGCAGCTGGGCCCCCGGGGTCGATCTGACCGTCGATCGCCTGGCCGGGTACCCGCGCTTTTACAAGGTAGATCACCGGCGCAATGATGACCATGATCGCGGCCGCGACCGTCGGCACGAGTCCGAGTTACAGATTTGGACCGTCAGCGATGGCAATGGCTTTCAAGTCTTGCGCTTCACAGACAGTTTCAAAGAATCCCACCACGACCTGTTCGAGGAATTGGACGACTGAGAGAGTCGTTTAGCGGACACTTCTCGGGGCCCGCAGGGCCCCTCTTTTTCTGTGGAATCGCTGCGTTCGTGCCCGGATCGAATCGGTGTTGGCCCGGGTGGCGCTTGCGGATGAAACAAGGTAATTTCAGGCGTCGATGGGCCGGCTGGCCGCGCTCGATCGCAACATTGCCGAGAATAGAACGTGAAAGAATGGGATAACGTCGAAATCCTGCTGGTTGAAGACAATCTTTCGGACGCCGAACTGACCGTGCGCGCCCTGCGAGGAATTGGCGTAACCCAAAAGATATTGCGACTTGCGGATGGCGTTGAAGCGCTCGACTTCATTTTTCGACAAGCAAGGTTTGGCGAGCGCGACAACGCGCTGCCCAAACTAATCTTACTCGACCTCAAAATGCCGCGACTCGGCGGAATCGAGTTTTTGCAGAGACTGCGCGAGGACTCCGCCACGATGAACATCGCGGTTGCGATCCTCACCTCTTATCCGCTCGAAAAGATTCCCCTCGCTGGGCAAGAGTTCGACGTACGCGAATATCTAATGAAACCCGTGAATACCGAGAGCTTAATGGCTTTGGTGAAGTTCGCGGGTCTCTTGTAGGGTCACGACCCCTTCACGGCCTGGAAGCGCCAGACAATCTTCCAAATCGCTGCATTCGCCCATCACGATGTAGGCGAAGCCGCAAAGCCCCGCAATACCGCCGATGCTCCAGCCGTAAATCCCCGGCGCGCTGAACCATCGAAACGCTCCGTACGCGAAGGCGAGACATACGCCGCCCCAAATCAATGCGATTCCAAGTGTGGCGACCAGCCATGCGGTGAACCTTTCCACTTGCCGTGTCATCCGCGCACCCGCCCTCCAGCGGGCGAAATGATAGGCAGCAAGGCTCACAACGACAGCGGCGGCAAGAAAAAGCCCGGTTCTTGACGCCGGTGCGTGCGACAGCAAACGAACCAGCCACAACAAGGCGAAAATCGCGATCGCCAGATTGGCGCCGAGATTCAGCGATTCGAACAGGCCGCGACGCACGACTTCACGGCTCCAGCGCCGCTCTTCCAGCGCCTCGCGCTCCACCCGTTCCGCGGGCCATCGGAATTGAACGTGCGGATAAGCCAACCGTAGCTGGCGCAAGGTCAGCGTGGAAAATTGCTGCTGAAGGATGGTGCCGGCCTGCTCGTGCGCGGACTCCAATTCAGGATGCTCGCGCAAGCTCTGTTCCCAGGATTTGCGCGAACTCTCGGCAGCACTGGATTCTGGGCTCGGCCCTGTAGGGTCCTTCAAGGAACTCTCCTGCAACGCAACCCTTAAAGAGTAAGGGTACGGAGGCGATGTGAATGAGATGTGAGCCCGAAGATGTTATTTTTGTTGTGACGAAGTTAACAGCCCGAGGGCGAACTTCCAACCACTAACCAAAGGATGCTTTGCCCATGAAGGCGATCAGCGTGAGTCATTTTGGCGGCCCGGAGGTATTGGCGCTTCAAGAAGTGGCCGATCCGCGGGCCCCCGCTGTCGGCGAGGTCTTGATTCGCGTCAAGGCTGCGGGCGTGAACCCCTACGACACCTATATGCGATCTGGGACATACGGCGCGAGAAACCCGACCCTCCCCTTCATTCCCGGATCCGACGCGGCCGGCATCGTGGAATCGGCCGGCGGGGGCGTCGATCTCAAGCCCGGGGAGCGGGTCTACACCACCGGTACCCTCACCGGCGCTTACGCGGAATTAACCTTGTGCGATCGCTTCCAGGTTCATGCGCTCCCGCCGCGGGTGACCTATGCGCAGGGTGCGTCCGTGTATGTTCCTTATGCGACCGCGTATCGAGCCTTGTTTCAATTGTCCCATGCCAGGCCCAGCGAAACCGTATTGATCCACGGCGCGAGCGGCGGTGTCGGACTCGCCGCAATTCAATTTGCAAGCGCCGCCGGCATGCGGGTCATCGGCACGGCCGGAAGTGAGGAGGGCCTTAAAACCATAACGCGCGAGGGTGCGCAGGCAGCGGTGAATCATCGAGCCGCGGATTATCAGCAGCAGATTCTGGATCTCACCCAAGGGTCGGGCGTCGACGTGCTCCTCGAAATGCTGGCGAACATCAACCTCGGCCACGATCTTAAGCTGCTGGCCAAGCGCGGACGGATCGTCGTGATCGGCAGCCGCGGCAATGTCGAGATCAATCCGCGCGAAATCATGCTGCGCGAGGCGAGCATTTTCGGTGTCTACCTATGGGGAGTACTGCCTGCCGAAGCGTCGGAGATCCATGCGGCAATTCAAGCAGGATTGCGTTCGCTGACCCTGCGTCCGGTGGTCGCCGCGGAAATCCCGTTGGCCTCGGCCTCCGATGCACACAGACGCGTCACGGAGCCGGGTGCACATGGAAAGATCGTCCTGATCCCATGAGGCGCCTGATCAGGCTGAACTCAACCGGACGACCGCAGTATTGCGGCCACGCTTTGTACGGTTCTCTCGACGTCCTCGTCACTTGTTTGCCAATTGCACACGCTGACCCGCATGGCGCGCCGTCCGTGCCATGTCGTCCCGCTGAAAAACGCCTCGCCGGCGGCATTGATCCTCGCGATCACATCGTCCGTACGCCTGTCGTGATCTTCAGAAGTCGCGCCTGCACGTTGATCCAGAAAGCGCACCAGTCCTTGATTCAATTGCGGCAGCCACAGCATTTGCGCCCCATTGAGGCCGCCCAACCTTGAGACGATGGACTTGGCGCAGGCGCAGCAGCGCTCGATCATCTCGCTCACACCCTCTCTGCCCAATTCGCGAATGGCCGCGTAGGTCGAGAAGCCGCGCGCGCGGCGCGACCACTCCGGATTCCAGTCGGCTTCGTCGCGCGCCTCTGCCGCGTACGAAATGTACGATGCGCGATAGGACATCGCCCTGGCATGGGCCATCTTGTCGGCGACGAATGCATAGCCGCAGTCGTAGGGCACATTCAGCCACTTATGCCCATCGGTGGCCCAAGAGTCAGCCCGCCGCGCACCCGCGAGCAGGTACCGATAGCGCGCGCTCGCCGCTGCCCAGAGGCCGAATGCGCCGTCGATGTGTACCCAGGCACCGCGCGCCTTGGCCAGCGGTATCAGCACTTCGAAGTCATCGAATGCGCCGATGTTGAGATCGCCGGCACACAGCGTGACGATCGTCGGCGAGTCCGCGTACGTGTCGAGCGCCTCGGTTAAAACTGCAGCTGACAAGCGACCGTGGTCATCGGTGGGCAAGGCGATCAGATTCGATCTTCCCAATCCAATCAGCCGCACCGCCCGTTCGATCGAGCCGTGCAATTGATCGCTCGCCAGCACGACGATTCGTGGAGCGCCACACAGACCGTTCTCTTCCACATCCCAGTCGCGTCGGGCCAACAAGGCCTGTCGCGCGGCGCTTAAACAGGTGACGTGCGCCATCTGGCATCCCGTCACCAGCGCGAATGAAGCCTTGTCGGGAATGCGCAAAAGATCCTTCAGCCAGGAGCCCACGACTTCTTCGGCGACGGCGGCGGCCGGCGCCGTGGAAAAGCAATGCGCATTCTGGTCCCACGCGGATGTCAGCCAATCCGCGCCCAAGGCCGCCGGCAGCGAACCGCCAATCACCCACGCAAAAAAGCGGCCGCCAGGGCTGCCCAGCAAGCCGTCAGCGCAGTCGCGCACCAGTTCGGATAAGACCTGCTCCGCCGCCATTCCCTGATCAGCCAGGGGCTTACGTAATTGGGCGCGAAGCGATTCCACCGTGCCGGCAGGCTGAACCGCGCGGTCGGGCAATCCGTTGAGATGTGCAATCGCAAGTCGCGCAGCCAATTCGAGCACCGGTGCGAACGCCGAGCCGGCCGCCTTTGTTTCTTTGTCTTTACTTGCGCTCATGCTGCTGCTGCAAGAAACTTGGCGAGCGGATCCCAGTAGTTCAGATACCAGCCGGGGGCCAGATGCGCTCCAGCACCGTCCGGGAAACCGCGATGATCGAACATCAGCTTAGTCCTCTGCCCATCCTCGAGCAGGACAAAACTCGCGATCGAGAACTCGTTCGACCTCCAAGAGCTGTCGTGCCACGCTTGCACGATCGACTCGTTGGGGTGCAGTACAAGCTGCTGCCCGGTGATGATGCCTCCAAAGAGCGTGAAGGTGCCTCCTACGGCCTGGCTGATTCTCGCCGGTGGCGCTCCCGGTGCGGTAACCAGTTCCCTGGCCGGCCCGAGCAGCATGACGTGACGGAATTCTTCCGAATCGGTCAAGACTCGATAGATGCGCTCGCGCCGTGCGTTGATGGAAATTTCCTGGTGTATGCCTTCGGCCGTGTGCGACAGGCCCTGCCCTGCTGAGGGGGCTGCCGCAGCCGCTTTCTTTGACTGGCCCCACGCTTGTGCTGCCAACCCGAGGCAGGCCGGAATGGCTGCGATGCCGATGGTCATCATCCGCCGAGAAATGAGATTCGAATTCATGACGATCCCCTTGGTCAAACCCGCAATGCGTCGCACACGAGATCGATTTCCGCTTCGGTATTGTAGTAATGCGGCGAAATTCGCAGCGCCGATGCGGCGCGCTTTTGGTCCATGTCGATGATCGAATGGTCCCGCACCGCCGCCGAGGTATTGATGCCGCGCGCACGCAGCTCGTTCATGACATCGGGAGCATACCGGCCGCGAATCTCCACGGTCACGATTGCGGCCAGATCCGCGCCTTGATCCAGCACGCGAAAGCCCGCAAGATCGGCCAGCTTCAGGCGGGTCTTGGCGGCGAGCGCGCGCGCGCGTGCGCCGCCGCGTGCCACGCCGACTTCCGCTGCATAGCGAGCCGCCTCGCCCAGCCCGAGCACCAACCCGTAGGAAAACTCCCAGTTTTCAAAGCGCCGCGCATCCACGGCGAGGGAAAAGGTGTCTGGCGTTTGCCAGTTCGCGCCGCGCATGTCGATGTACAGTGGGTACTGGCCTCGTTCCAGAACGCGATCGGACGCGTAGAGGAAGCCGATGCCGCGCGGCCCGCGCAAAAATTTTCGGGCCGTGGCGGCCAGGAAATCGCAGCGCAATTTGGCCACGTCGATCGGCAGCTGCCCAACCGCTTGGCAGGCGTCGATCAAGTAGGGGACCCCTGCCGCCGCGGCGATTTCGCCGAGCGCTGCGACGGGTTGAATCAAGCCGGAATTCGTGGGAACCCAGGTGACCGCAAGCAGCCGTACTCTGGGATTGCGCAGCATGTCGCACACCGAGTCCGGGTCGACGCCGCCGGCCGCGAGATCCTCTGCGCGGTGCACCACCACGCCGCAGCGGCGAGCCAATGACAGGTAAGCCAATTGATTGGAGATATAGTCATTTCGGGTCGTGACGATGACATCGCCGCGCTGAAAGTCGAAACAGGACAGTGCCTGATAGAAGGCCACAGTCGCGTTCTCGACGATGGCCACGTTGGCTGGCGACGCACCGATGAGGCTGGCAACCGCGGCGTAAGCGTTGTGCACCGACTCGGCCGCCTCATCCTCCGCCTCATAGCCGCCATGAAGGAGTTCGAGTTGCAGATGGTCCGTAATCGCGCCGAGAACGCGGCTCGGCATGAGAGCCGCGCCCGCATTGTTCAGGTGCACGCGCCGGGCAACGCCTGGGGTATCCTCACGCCAATGCAAAACACGCTCATCCACCGACCGCCCTCTCAAATATGTAATCGCGTCAATGCCGAGAGCGTATCGGGTATCGGCTCGTTCTGCCAATGACCGTTCTGGTAACCGGTAGCGCGGGGCATCTTGGCGAAGCCATGATCAGAACTCTGCGTCTGCAGCACCGTTCCGCAATAGGACTGGACATCAATCCATCGCCGTTTACCGACCGTGTCGGCACGATCATCGATCGTGACCTCGTTCGCGCGTCAATGGCCGGCGTAGAGGCCGTCGTGCACACAGCCACGTTGCACAAGCCGCACATTGCCACGCATAGCCCTAAGGATTTCATCGACACCAATGTGACCGGTACGCTGGTGCTGCTGGAGGAAGCAGCCAATGCCGGCGTGCGCTCCTTTGTTTACACCAGCACCACCAGCGTGTTCGGCGCGGCATTGACGGGCGAACCCGGTGCGCCTGCCGCGTGGATCACCGAATCGGTCGTGCCGGTCGCCAAGAATATCTATGGCGTCACCAAGCACGCTGCTGAGCAGCTATGCGAACTGTTCGCGTCAAAGCGTCGGCTCCCGGTGGTGGTGCTGCGCACCGGCCGGTTTTTTCCCGAAGCGGATGACGATGCCGCGATTCGCGGCAAGTACACCATTGCCAATGCCATGGCCAATGAGATGCTGTATCGGCGCGCCGACATCGAGGACATCGTCGACGCTCACTTGCTCTCCATTGAGCGCGCCCACGCCATCGGCTTCGGCCGTTACGTCCTATCCGCGACGACACCCTTCACTCCTGCGGATTTGGCGGCTCTCGGTCGCGATGCACCGAGCGTCCTGCATCGGCTGTTTCCCGAGTCTGCGGATCTCTACGCCGCGCAGGGCTGGACGTTTTTTCCAACGATCGATCGCGTCTATGTCAATCATCAGGCGAGGGCGGCGTTGGCATGGACTCCCAAGTACGACTTCGCCCACGTGCTCACAAGCCTTCGGCTCGGCCAGGACTTCCGCAGCACCCTGTCCCTCGCGGTGGGGAGCAAGGGTTATCACGCCACGGTGTTCGAGGACGGGCCGTATCCCGTCGAGTCTTGAGTTTAAAATCCCGTAAACAGTGAAATCAGGTGAAACGTCAGCGCCGCCCACAGCAGCACCAGCAATGCCAGCGCCACGAGCACCGCCCATAGCTTTGCCCAGAAGCGGCGGCGTCCCCGCACGACGACCCATGCGTTCCACAACCCGATCGCCGCGCCGCCGAAGAACGCGAACGGCGAGAGAATCCGCAGCAACGCGATCCAGCCATTGACCTTGGGTATCAAGTCGAGGGACGACAGCATGCTGACGACCAGCACGACCCAGCCGACAAAAACCACGGTCGCGGCCACGGCGGCGATTCTCACCCCGCGGTGCGCCCGGGCGTCTAACCCGCTCAACGCATAAGCCACGCCATAGTGACGGCGCGTCAGCGCACTGACCGGCCACGCCAAAGCCGTCAGCAACAGCAGCACCACGCTCAACGCCATGGCGGGCGTCCACCATCCCCCGGATTTTTCCCAAGGCGTTCGCAGGTATTGGTCGAATGGCGATCCTTCACCAAACGCAAAACGCACGACGCGGCCATTCTCCATCCGCGCCGAGAGCAGATCCTTGCCATGCTCCTCGCGCCAAACAAAAGGAGCGATCTCACGCCACTTGAGAGGCACCTCCGACGGACTGGTCGCCGATGAAACCGATATCGTGCCGTCGCCGTTGTCGGCGACCGTGGCCTGCTCGGCCAGGTAAAGCAGGCTCACGAAGCTCGTGTCGACACGGCGCGACACGCTGTACCGGCCCGCAATCATGCGCGCGTGCTCAGCGGCGGCCTTCGCGTCAACTTTTCCGTCGGCCGCGGGTCCCGGGAAATAGCGGTCGGCAAACTCGTGAAACAACTGGGAGCGAACTTCTTGTGCCGCTCCGTCCTTGCCAACGCTGTTCACGGAGATCAGCAGTCCAACGCCATCGTCGATGAACAGGTGCAGATCGCTGTGAAACCACTGCGTGTCGCCGCCGTGGGCAATGACGCGGTGACCGTTATAGTTGTCCTCGTAAAACCCCAGCTCCATTCGATTCACCCGCGGCAGGATGGTCAGCGCCGTGTTGTGCATCTGCTCGGCGGTTTCTTCCTTGAGGATCTGACCCGATCCGTAGCGGCCCTTCTGCAGGTGCGCGATCATGAAGTGCGTCATGTCGTCACCGCTCGCGCTTAAGCTCCCTGCTGGCGCAGGTCCGACGATCTCGAAGGCCTTCGGCGGCAGCGACGCCGCTCGGTAGCCGTTCGATACATTCGGCTTGAGCGCCGCCGGCAGCGGCTGGCGAAAGGTGGAATTCTGCATCCGTAGCGGCTCGAACACGTGCTTGTCGATGTAGTCATCGAATGGCATGCCCGACACGCGCGCGACGATATATCCGGCAATCGCCGTGGCGGTATTGGAGTACGCAGGCGTCTCGCCCGGCGCATAAATTCTCGCCGGTATGTACAGCTTCACGAACTGATCGAGCGGCATGATGCCATCCGCCTCGATTCCGATGAGTCCCTTCAACCGCTCCTCGAATCCGCCGGTGTGCGTCATGATGTTGCGCAACGTGACCGGCTTGCCCTCGCGCGGCGGGATCTTGAAGTCCAGATACTGATTCACGTCGGCATCGAGATCGAGCTTGCCCTGCTCGACCAGCTGCATCACCGCGGTCCAGGTCAACAGTTTCGAGACCGAACCCCAACGAAACAATGTGAGCTTCGGATCGACGGACACGCGCTTGTCGTAGTCGGCATAGCCGTAGCCGTGCTCGAACAACACCTCGCCATTTTTGACCACGGCAACCACCGCGCCGGCAATGTCGCCGCTGTGCAGCGCATAGGGGACATATCCGTCGAGCCAGGTCTCGACGTCGGCTGCGCTCAAAGCATGAGCCGCCGGCGATTCAGCGCCCGCGGCAGCCGAAGTCGCCTGGGCGAAGGCACCGCTTTGAATGGTTGCCGAGGCCAACAATAGGAACGCCCATAGCCATTTTTTATTCTTCTGCATAGTTCTCTCGCCGGCACATACTGGGCCAGAGAGACTAGCGCAATACGGACCTGCGCCGCCAAATAAGATGTCGAGCGGTCGAACAGGCGGGGCGAACGGCCCCGCCTGGCGTCTGGGACAAATCGAGTCCGCTGGGAGAGCGGGCCTATTTTCCGTGAGTCGGATCGTCTGCGGGGTTCACGTACGTAATGGCAAACGGACCCATGAGATTGACCTGCACGACCGCGCCGGCCTTGGTCCAGGCGAAGTGATGCATGTTCGCGGGTGCGACGCCGTAGCCGCCCGCAGTCAACATCTTCGACGCTTTGTGATCCACCTTGTCGCCCATGCCGAGCGCCAGTGAGCCGGAGATGACCGTGACGTGCTCATCCGTTGGATGCCAATGCGGCGGAATGACGTAGCCGGCCGGCAGTTTCATACGCACCGTCACCAAACCCTTACCCGCCGGATCTCCCGACAGGACCACAAATTGAGCGCCCGCGGGCAGCACCGGCGGCGGCGGACCCCATTTCATTTCGGCGGCCTGCAAGGGCGCCGGCATATCAGCAGCGTGGACACAGGCGAGGCCGGTTGCCAGCAGCGCCATGGCGGCAATTGCGAGCTTTGAACTACTCATCATCTTAATCTCCCCTTGGAAAACGTGGGCACCAAGGCCCTTATACACTCCGGCGAACTATACCCGGCGAACGTTGGCAGCAGCTAGACCAAAAAAAGCCAAGTTACTCGCACGCTCAAATTTCAGTCCAAGCCTTGAGCAGTCCGTGGTAGTGCGCGGTGAGGCGCACGAGCGAATCCGTATCAGCGCCCGTTTGAGTCAGGCGCTGGATGGTGCCGTCGAGTTCGAACAGCTGCGCCCGCCGCGCGTCCTCGCGGATCAAGCTCTGAACCCAGAACACACTCGCGAGGCGCTCGCCGCGCGTGATGGCATTCACGCGATGCCGCAACGTGGAGGAGTAGACGATCAGATCTCCCGCGGCAAATTTTGCGCTCTGGGTGCCGAAATCGCTTTCCACCACCAGCTCGCCGCCGTCGTAGTTTTGCGGCTCCACGAGGAACAGGGTTGCCGACAGGTCGGTGCGCAATTTTTGGGGACTACCGGGGATCATGCGCACCGACCCATCGACATGCGTGCCGAAATGCATTCCATCGCCGTAGCGATTGAACATCGGCGGATACACTTTATTGGGCAGCACCGCACTGATGAACAGCGCGCTGCGTTCGAGTTGCGTAAGGATGAAATTGCCCAGCTCGCGCGCCAGGGGACTTCCTTCATCAAGCTGTTGATTGTGCTTCACCGACGCGCCCTGATGTCCCGCCGTCACGCGGCCATCCACCCACGGAGCGCTCTCGCTGTTGAGCGATGCGCGCACCGTCGCCAGTTGCTCCTCGCCCAATATTTTCTCAATGCGCAGAAACATGCCGAGCAACCGTGCTTAAGGGCTGGTCGGCGCAGTTGCGGCCGCGCTGCCCAGGCCTTCGCGTCCGGCTTTGAGGCGCGCGGCGAGACTCTGCAATGCGCGCGGCGCACCGGCGCGCGCGATCAGTTCCATCACGGCCCTGCGCATCGCCGCCGTGCCGCCTACCGCGGCGCGCTCAAACCACGACGCAGATTCTTCGAAGCGGCCTGCCTTCAGCAACAAGCTGGCCCAGTTGTATTGACCCCGAAAATAACCAGCCTCCGCCGAGCGCCGGTACCAGTCAGCCGCGGCGTCCAAATTGCGCGGCGTGCCCCAACCTTCCTCGCAGCACCGGCCCACCAGGCTCATGGCGCGCTCATGCTCCTGCTCGGCGGCCTTTAAATAATAGAGATAGGCGAGCGTTCGATCGCGCTTGAACCCGCGGCCGTCCAAGTACATGTGGCCCAAATTGTACTGCGCCCACGCGTGGCCCATATCCGCGGCCAGTTGAAAGTGCTCCGCGGCCCCAACCGCGTCTTCGGCGGTGCCCCACCCGCTGTCGAGGCACCGTCCGACCATGTTGATGCCATCGGCATCGCTCGCCGCTGCCGCACGTCGAAACCATTTCAGCGCCTGCTGCGGATTTTTGGAAACCCCAGTTCCCTCGAGCAGCATCCGGCCGTAACACACCTGCGCCTGCGGCAGACCTTCAACCGCGGCGACGAAGACCCAGTCCGCGGCGCGCCTCGCATCCTGGGCGAACAACGCTTCGAGCCTCGGTGTGCTCATTTGACCCAACAGCGACGTGATCGAGATGGAGCTCATGGCATCTAGTTGCGAGAAGCCGATGGCTTCCCCGACATCCCTAAAAAGTTAGTCTGGTTTAATGCTAACACGAATCATTATTATTTACATTGCAGTTGAGCGCGCAGGGACTCCGTTAACGGAAGGAGAATTAGCCTTTTAAGGCCCTGGCACCGCGATTTGAGGCGATACGAGGCGGGTTACGTCTGCTTGCGCAGACCGGCGGGGATCACGGCCAGTCCCAAAAGCTCGAACAGTCCATAGGCGATCAGCGCCATCAGGGCTGCCGGAATGGCCCCGGTGAGGATGGTGGGCACGTCGTTTAAAGACAGGCCGGAGACGATGGGCGCCCCATACCCCCCTGCGCCCACCAGCGCTGCGAGCGTGGCCGTGCCGATGCTGACGATGGTCGCGGTTTTAATGCCCGCCAGAATCGTGGGGCTCGCGAGCGGCAGCACCACCCGCATCAACACCTGCCGACGCGTCATGCCGAACGCGCGCGCATTTTCCAGATGCTTGGGATCGATGCTGCGAATGCCCGTGAAAGTGTTGAGCACCACCGGCAGCAAACTGTACATGCACAACGCCGCCAGCGCGGGCTTCATGCCGACGCCGAACAGCGGGATCAGAAAGCACAGCAGCGCCAACGACGGCACTGTTTGAATCAGCGCGCTCGCAATGAGAATCCCCTGCCCCGCCGCATGAAAGCGCACGGCCACCAACCCCAACGGAATCCCGACGAGCACCGAGAACAGCAACGCAATCCCCACCAGCCAAAGGTGCTCGCGCGTGCGCTGCAGGATGTTGCTCTTCAAGCTCTGCGAGCGCGGCGCCTCGGCGCCCAAAAACTGCGCCGCGATTTTTGCAAAGCTCACGTGCTGAATGTCGGCCTGCGCGTTCATGTCGATCATGGTCCGCTCGTTGATCGAACCATGCAGACCCGTGAGCGCAGCCCATGCGCGCGGATGCTGCTCGGTGAATTCCCTGCGCGCCACCCACACCGCCTGGTAGACCGGGAAGTAGCCGTGATCGTCCTTGAGCACACGCAGTTTCGATTTCTCTATTTTGGCATCGGTGGAATACAGGTCGATCAAATCCACCGCACCGTCGTCGATCGCCTGGAACGTGAGGCTGTGCTCCATACGCTTGATGTTCTGCGGCGCCAGGTGCAGATGATAGCTCTGCGCCATCCCGGCAAATCCATCCTTTCTATCCATGAATTCATAGCTGAAGGCCGCGCGCAGACCCGATTCCACGCGGCTCAAGTCGCTGATGGAGCGCAGCTCCCGTGCGTCGGCATAGTTTTCCTTCACCGCCAGCGCGTAGGTATCGTCGAACCCCAAGGGCTCGGACATCACCAAGTCCATCCTCAACAGCGCCTGACGAATGTCGTCAATGGATTTGAGGTCCGGGCGCTTCAAGATCGCTTCGGCCAGGGTGCCGGTGTAATCCGAATACACATCGATCGCACCGCTCTTCAAAGCCTCGAATACGATGCCCGTGCTGCCCATCCCCAACTTGCGCGTCACCGGCCCCTGTCCCGCCGCCTCGATCGCCTGCGCGGCGATTTCCCCCAAAACGTAGCCTTCGGTGAAGGCCTTGGAACCCACGACGATGCTCTGCGCTGCGAACAGCGGCGCGGGCGCCAAGCCCGCCGCCCCGATCAGCAGCACCGCAAGAATTCGCCTCATGCGACCTCGGCCGCGTCGGGTAAGGTGCGCTGCGCATTGATGAACGCGGTCACGAACGGATCTCTTGGCTGCCGCAGCAATGCGCCATAGGTCCCGCTTTGCACGACCTTGCCCTCGTGCAGCAGCGTGATGCATTCGGCCAGATAAACCGCCTCGCCGAGATCATGTGTCACCAAGAGCACGGTCTTGCCCAAGCGCTGAAAGATGGATTTCAGTTCCCGCTGTAGGCTGCGCCGAATCAGGGGATCCAGCGCCGCCATCG
>DASYIN010000128.1:0-38348 GCA_035997505.1 Steroidobacteraceae bacterium
CAGTCGTTAATCCGCTCCGGGCGGCTCGCGTCCTTCATCACGCCCACTATCCCGGCTTGCCGCCCCTAGGCCAAGCCCAATGCGTCATAATGCGCCCTCGAGCGCGACTATTTTTTTATGTGGCGGTCACCAGCTTCGCGACAAAGTCGCTGACCGGCAGCGCCGCCAATGCGCGCTGGTCTGAAAACAGGTCCTTGATGATTTCGCTCTGCTTGGGCTGGAAATGGGCCGCCACACTGTTCTCGAATTTCTTGACGAGCACCGGCATGCCTTCGGCGCGGCGCTTACGGTGTCCGATCGGATAGTCGACCGCAACGCGCTGGCTGGCCGAACCATCTTTGAAAAACACTTGCACGGCGTTGCCGATATAGCGCTTGTCCGCGTCATAATAGTCGGCCGTGAACAACGGGTTTTCCTTCACCTGCATCTTGGCGCGCAGCGCATCGACGCGCGGGTCGCTCGCGACCTGGTCCTCGTAGTCAGAGGCTTCCAGCCGGCCGAACAGCAATGGGATGGCCACCATGTATTGGATACAGTGATCTCGATCAGCGGGATTCGCGAGCGGTCCGGTTTTATCAATGATGCGCACACCCGGCTCTTGGGTCTCGATTACCACGCGCTCGATCTGCTCGAGCTTGGCGCTGATTTGCGGGTGCAAGGTCATCGCCGCCTCGACTGCTGTTTGCGCATGAAATTCAGCCGGGAAGGAGATTTTGAACAGCACGTTCTCCATCACGTAGCTGCCCAAGGGCTGCGGCAGCACGATGGGCTTGCCCTTGAAGAGCACGTCTTGGAATCCCCAGGTTTTGGCGGAAAGCGCCGAGGGATAGCCCATCTCGCCCTTGAGCGCAAACAAGGCGTGGCGCACGGCGCGGCTGGTCGCATCCCCGGCCGCCCAGCTCTTGCGCGATCCGGTGTTAGGCGCATGCCGATAAGCCCTGAGCGCGCCGCCGTCGATCCAGGCGTTCGACACCGCATTGATGATTTGTTCGCGCGTGCCGCCGAGCATTGCGGTGACAACCGCCGTCGAGGCCACCCGTACCAGCAGCACATGATCCAGACCGACTCGATTGAAACTGTTCTCGAGCGCAAGCACGCCCTGTATTTCATGGGCCTTGATCATGGCGGTGAGGACGTCGCGCACTACAACGCGCTTGCCTGAGCGCGACAGATAGTCGGCCACGGCGAGAATTCCGCCGAGGTTGTCCGATGGATGGCCCCACTCTGCGGCCAGCCATGTGTCGTTGAAATCCAGCCAACGAATCATGGCGCCGATGTTGAATGCCGCGTTGATCGGATCCAGCTCATAGGCCGTGCCGGGAACGCGCGCACCACCCGTGTGGGTCGCGCCCGGTACAACAGGGCCCAGCAGCTTGGTGCAGGCAGGATACTTCAGCGCCTGGAATCCGCAGGCCAGGGTGTCCATCAGACAGTACGTGGCGGTCTCATAAGCCAGCGCCCCGGTAATCTCGTAGCTCAGCGCGTAATCCGCAATTTTGGTAAGAACTTCATCGGGAGCCGGTCTTTCGGCCGACTTGATATCGTGGGACATGGTCTTAGGGTCGCTCCGCGAGTGGCACAAAGGATAGGTTTTCAGGGCCGATATAGTTGGCGCTGGGCCGGATGATTTTGCCGTCCTCACGCTGCTCGACGACATGCGCGGCCCAGCCCGACGTACGGCTGATGACGAACAGCGGGGTGAACATCTCGGTCGGGACCCCCATGAGGTGGTATGAAACGGCGGAGAACCAATCCAGATTCGGAAACATCTTTTTGATGTCCCACATGACCGATTCAATCCGCGCTGCCACCTCGAATCCGAGCATGTCGTTCGCTTCGCGTGCGAGGGCCCGGGAAACTTCTTTGATCACTTGATTGCGCGGATCCGATACGGTGTAGACCGGGTGTCCGAATCCAATGATGACCTCTTTCTTCGCCACTCTGTCGCGGATATCCGCCTCGGCGGCATCCGCGGACGGATAGCGATTCTGAATCTCAAACGCCACTTCGTTCGCACCGCCATGCTTCGGGCCGCGCAGCGCGCCGATGGCGCCGGTGATGCAGGAATACATGTCTGATCCGGTGCCCGCTATCACCCTGGCGGTGAACGTCGAGGCATTGAATTCGTGCTCGGCGTACAGGTTCAAGGACGTGTGCATCGCGCGCACCCAACTGGCCGAGGGTTTGCGGCCGTGTAGAAGGTGCAGGAAGTGAGCGCCAATGGAGTCATCGTCCGTCTGCACGTCGATGCGCTTCCCGCTCTTTGAAAAGTGGTACCAGTAGCAGAGCATCGAACCCAGACACGCCAACAGGCGATCCGCGATGTCGCGCGCGCCCTCGCCCGAGTGTCCCGCGCCCTCAGGGTTGCAGCAGCCCAACGCCGATACGCCGGTGCGCAATACATCCATCGGATGACTCGCTGCCGGCAGCTGCTCGAGCACCGTAGCGACGGCACCCGGCAACGAACGCAGCGCTTTGAGCTTTTTCTTGTAGGCGGCAAGCTGGATTCTGTTCGGCAATTTCTCGTGCACCAGCAGATGGGCGATTTCCTCGAATTCGCACTGCGTGGCGATATCCAGAATGTCATAGCCGCGGTAGTGCAAATCGTTGCCGGTTCTGCCGACCGTGCAAAGCGCGGTGTTGCCCGCGGCGACGCCGGACAGGGCGACTGATTTCTTCGGTTTGAATGCCCCGGGAGGCGAAGCTTCGGAATTAGTGCTCACTTTTCTTTTCCTTCGGCAAATAATTCATCCAACTTGGCTTCATATGCATAGTAGTCGAGATACTTGTAAAGGTCGGCGCGCGTTTGCATGCTGCCGAGCACGTTTTTTTGCGTGCCGTCGCGGCGAATAGCCTGATAGGTGTTGAGCGCCGCGGCGTTCATGGCTCGATAGGCGGAACAGCAATGCAGCACGATATCGACGCCGACCGTCGCAAGTTCATCGCGGGTGTACAAGGGCGTTTGGCCGAACTCCGTGATGTTGGCAAGAATCGGCACTTTGACCGCATCCTTGAAGCGCCGATACATTGAGAGCTCTGTAATCGCTTCGGGGAAGATCATGTCCGCGCCGGCCTCCACACAGGCGTTGGCGCGCTCCAGCGCCTTATCCATGCCTTCAACCGCCAGCGCATCGGTGCGCGCCATGATCACAAACTGCGAATCGGTGCGCGCATCCACGGCGGCCTTCACGCGGTCCACCATTTCTTGCTTGGAGACGATTTCCTTGCCGGGCCGGTGACCGCAGCGCTTGGACTGCACCTGATCCTCGATGTGCATTCCGCCCGCGCCAAACTTGGTGAACGACTTGACCGTGCGCGCGATATTGAACGCCCCGCCCCATCCCGTATCCGCATCCACCAGCATCGGCAAGGGGCAGGCGTCGGTGATGCGTCGAATATCGATGAGCACGTCATCCATTGTGCTGATCCCTAGGTCGGGGATACCGAGCGAATTGGCGGCGACGCCGCTGCCCGCCAGATAGATGGCCTTGAATCCGCATGCGCCAGCCATGCGTGCCGCATACGCATTGACCGCGCCCACCATCTGCAGCGGATTCTCCTCGGCGATGGCGGCGCGCAGGCGCGCACCGGCCGACAACTGCGCCGCGCTCATACGCGCCCCGCAACAGGCAGCAACGCACCGGTGACGGCGCTCGCCTGATCCGAAATCAAAAATGCGATCACCTCGGCGGCCTCGGCCGGCGCGACCCAGCGCGTGAAATCGGCATCCGGCATATCGAGGCGATTCTTCGGCGTATCGAGAATGCTCGGCAGGATGGCATTGACCGTCACGCCTCGCCCCTTCAGTTCATCGGCCAGAGCTTCGGTCAATTTCGCGACGCCTGCCTTTGATGCGGCGTAGGCGCCCATGCCCGCGGCGGCTTTCACAGCGCCCAGCGCACCGACATTGACGATGCGTCCATTGCCGGACTTGAGCAAATACGGCAGCGCCGCCTGACAAGAAACCACCGCGGTTCTTAAATTGAGTCTGTACATTGAGTCCCAGCTCTCGAGTGTGCCATCGACAACCTTCTCCCAATGGAAGCCTCCGGCAAGGTTGATCAATCCGTCCAAGTGTCCGGCATCCTGGGCGATGCGCTGCATCGCGGAGCGCACGGCCGTCTCCTCGGTCAGATCGACGCCGCCGTAATGCATTGCACCGCTCGGCTGCGAGCTCGCCGCGCCGGCTGAACGCGTCAGGAGCGCTAATTTGGCGCCGTATGCACTTAAAGTGGCGGCCACGGCGCCCCCCAAAGCGCCATCGCTGCCGGTCACCGCCACGACTTTTCCTGATAAATCCATGAGCAGATTATCCTCGATTCCGGAAAGTTAAGTTTGCAATGTGCGCCGAAATTCACCCGGCGACGCGCCGGTCCATTTCCGGAACGCGCGATGAAATGCGCTGCGCTCGGAAAACCCCAATTCCAACGCGATATCCATCACGGTGCGGCTGGAATGACTCAGGTAGCTGATGGCCAGGTCCCTGCGCAGCTGATCCTTGATTGATTGGTAGGACTCACCCTCGTCGTGCAAACGGCGGCGCATCGTCGCCGGCGTCATGCCCATATCGTCGGCCAACCTCTCGAAATCCGGAACCGTGCCGGGCATCAATTGGCGCAGCCGCCGCCGAACCCGCGCCGTCAGGCTACTGACATTCTTGTATTTCAACAAGATGTTCTCCGGCGCGGTGCGCAGAAACTCCTTGGCAGAGCGCTCATTCTGCACGACCGGTAGATCAAGGTAACTTGCCTCGAAGGCGAGCACGGTGTTGGGCCGGTTGAAGCGTAGATCCGCGCAATACATCAGCCGGTATTCCGCGCTGTGGACCGGTTCCGAGTAGCTGAATTCGGTGCGCAGGATCGGGATCCGCCGTCCGACCAACCAGCAAGACACACCGTAGAGGAGCATCAGTAAAAGCTCATGGGCGAAAACCCGATTGTTGGCGCCCGTCGTGCGCTCGTGCAAAACGATTCGCGCCTCTTTCTCATCGCGCTCGATCGTTCCGGCGATGTCATCCAGGATGAGAGCATAGAAACGCAGGCTGCGTTCCAGTGCTTGCGCCAAAGTCTTGCAGCCCAAGACCGCGTGGCACAGCATGGCGAAGCTGCCGGCCTTCATGCGGCGCGAATCCTGGCCGAAGAATTCGTCATCGAGGGCGGCCGCGATGGCTCGCCACAGCGCACCGTAATGCTTTGCCGAAACCCGCGCCTGCGGCACCTGCAGCAAACTCGCCGACAACCCCACCCTGGCCAGCAACTCGTCCGCGTTCAGATCGCGGCCACGCACACTTTGTAGGGCTGCAGCGACGAAGCAGATGGCAATGGTTCCGGGTTCAGCAGGCCGGGCCGCGGAAGCCGCCGTCCGACTGACGGCGCTGGTGTCAGCGTTGGAATTTCGCACTGCGTTAGTTTACGCGATACGCACAACTCAAGGATCGCGTATCGGCTAAACTAGGGCCTCACCCCGGACGGCGCTTCAGGACGCATAGAGGCACTCTCATGACAAGCAAACCCGCAACGCTGGCGAACCACGTGCCCACCGTCAAAATGCTGCTCGACGGCAAGTTTATCGACTCGCGCAGCACCGAATGGCAGGACGTCGTCAACCCGGCAACGCAAGAGGTGCTGGCGCAGGTTCCGTTTGCCACCGAGGCTGAGCTCGACGCCGCGGTTGCCTCAGCCAAGCACGCCTACCAGACATGGAAAAGCACGCCGCTGGCGGCACGTGCGCGCATCATGCTGAAGCTGCAGGCGCTGGTGCGCGAACACATGAGCCGCATCGCCCAAACCTTGAGCGCGGAGCAGGGAAAAACGCTTGCCGATGCCGAGGGCGATGTGTTCCGCGGCCTCGAAGTCGTCGAGCACGCCTGTTCGATCGGCAGCCTGCAGCTGGGGGAATTTGCCGAAAACGTTGCCGGCGGCGTCGATACCTACACGCTGCGCCAACCCATCGGCGTGTGCGCGGGCATTACCCCGTTCAACTTTCCCGCCATGATTCCGCTGTGGATGTTTCCCATGGCCATTGTCTGCGGCAACACCTTCGTGCTCAAACCCTCGGAACAGGATCCGCTGACACCCATGTTATTGGCAGAACTCGCTTTGCAGGCGGGCGTGCCTCCCGGGGTCTTGAACATCGTCCATGGCGGTAAGCGCGTGGTCGACGCGATTTGCACCCACCCGGACATTGCCGCCGTCTCATTCGTCGGCTCAACCGCGGTCGGCACGCACGTTTACAGCCTGGCCTCCGAGCATGGCAAGCGGGTGCAATGCATGATGGGCGCCAAGAATCACGCCGTGGTCATGCCGGACGCCGCCAAAGAGCAATCCCTCAATTCATTGGTTGGAGCGACGTTTGGCGCTGCGGGCCAACGCTGCATGGCCACTTCGGTGACAGTGCTGGTCGGAGAAGCTCAACGGTGGATTCCCGATATCGTAGCGAAGGCCAAGACCTTGAAGGTCAACGCCGGGATCGAGAAGAATGTCGACCTGGGTCCCGTGGTGTCGAAGAACGCAAGGCAGCGGATTCTCGGTCTCGTCGAAGACGGCATCAAGGAAGGCGCGAAACTCGAGTTGGACGGCCGCGGCATCAAAGTGCCCGGCTACGAGCATGGCAACTTCATCGGTCCGACGATTTTCTCTGCCGTCACGCCGGAGATGAAAATCTACACCACGGAAATATTCGGCCCCGTGATGGTGATCGTGGCTGTGAATACCCTGGATGAGGCGATCGCCCTCATCAACAACAATCCTTTCGGCAACGGCACCGGCATTTTTACTCAAAGCGGCGCGGTCGCACGAAAGTTCCAAAGCGAGATCGACGTCGGCCAGGTGGGAATCAACGTGCCCATCCCCGTACCCGTGCCTTTTTTCAGCTTTACCGGATCGCGCGGCTCCAAGCTCGGCGATCTCGGTCCTTATGGCAAGCAAGTGGTGCAGTTCTACACGCAGACGAAAACGGTCACCTCCCGCTGGTTCGATGACGGCGGCACATCCAGCGGCGTGAACACCACCATCAGTCTCAAATGAAAATTGCCTTCGTCGGCTTGGGCCATATGGGCGAGCCCATGGCGCAAAATTTATTGCAGGCCGGCCATTCGCTCACCGTGTTTGACTTGAGTAAGCGCAGCATGGACGCATTGAAGGCCGCGGGCGCCGTGCCCGCGCCTTCAGCCAAGCACGCAGCCGCGCAGGCCGATGTGGTGCTGACGATGTTGCCCTCGTCGCCGCACGTCAAAGCGGTGTACCTGGGCGCCGACGGCGTTCTCGCGGGGGTGCGCAGCGACGTTCCTCTCATCGATTCGAGCACCATCGATCCACATGCGGCGCGCGAAGTCGCCGCGATCGCCGCCCAACAGGGTAATCCCATGGCCGACGCACCGGTGTCCGGCGGAACGGCCGGCGCGGGCGCCGGGACGCTCACCTTCATGGTTGGCGCGACAGTCACCTTGTTCGAGCGCATCAAGCCGATCCTCAAGCCCATGGCTGCGAACATCGTCCACTGCGGTGAATCTGGCAATGGACAAGTCGCGAAGATCTGCAACAACATGCTTTTGGGAATCAGCATGATCGGCGTCGCCGAGACCATGAGTCTTGGGGCCGCGCTCGGCATCGATCCCAAAGTACTGGCGGGCATCATCAATACCTCGAGCGGCCGCTGCTGGAGCTCGGATACCTACAACCCCTACCCCGGCGTCATGGACAACGTACCCGCCGCGCGCGGCTACACCGGCGGCTTTGCGTCCGACCTCATGTTGAAGGATCTCGGGCTCGCAACCGACGCGGCGAAGCAGGCGAAACAGACCGTGGTCATGGGTGCGATGGCGCAGCAGCTGTACCAGCTGTGGAGCGCCCGGGGTTCGGGCTCGCAGGACTTTTCCGCGATCGTCAATCTCTACAAGCACCCTTAAGGTCCGGGACAATCCCATGGAAGTGCTGTGCGAGATTCGCAATCATGTCGCGTTCATCACCCTGAATCGGCCCGCCGCCCTCAACGCATTATCGCTCGACATGATCCTGCAATTGCGCGAACTGCTCGGCCGCAGCGCGGCGGATACGGAGATTTATGCCGTGCTCATCAGGGGCGCCGGCGAGAAGGCCTTTTGCGCCGGCGGTGACATTCGCGCGCTGTACCAAAGCTTCAAAAGCGCGGGTTCCCTGCATCGGGAGTTCTTCGCGATGGAATATCCGCTCGACTACCTGCTGTATTCGTATCCCAAGCCCTACCTCGTCTTAATGGACGGCATCACCTTGGGGGGCGGAATGGGAATTGCCCAAGGCTCAAGCGTTCGCATCGTTGGCGATCGCACCCGGATGGGCATGCCGGAGGTGGGGATCGGATTCTTTCCCGACGTGGGCGGCAGCTATTTCCTGTCGCGCATGCCTGGCAGGCTGGGGGTATATCTGGCCCTGACCGGCGTGCAGATCCGCGCTGCCGACGCGGTATACAGCCGGCTGGCCGATGTCTATCTGACGCCGTCCGCCATTGCCTCCTTAAGCGACTCCCTGGCGCAATTGCGCTGGAGCGAGTCCCACGTTGCTGATCTGCGCCGCTGCGTTGATGAGCTTAGGGGACCTGCCGGGCCCCCTGCGGCGCCGCCGCCGCAGCTGGCTGCGCTGCGCGCGAGCATCGATACACACTTCTCGCATTCCGCCGTCAGCGCCATCCTCTCGTCCCTGGAGCAGGAAACGCGCAGCGAACATGCCGATTGGGCGCATCAAACCGCCAAGCTCATGCGCAGCCGCTCGCCCACCATGCTGAGCGTGACATTGCGGCAATTGCAGCGCGGCGCGCACTTGAGTCTTGCCGACTGCTTTCGCATGGAGCTCGGCATGGCCGCACATTGCTTCGAACAGGGCGACTTCCTCGAAGGCGTGCGCGCAGTGCTGATCGATAAGGACAATTTGCCGCGCTGGCAACCGAACCGCGTCGAAGAGGTCACGGAGGCCATGATCGAGGCCTTCTTCCACGAGCGGTGGTCCGCCGCCGCGCATCCGCTGGCCAAATTGGAATCGTTCGCGGCGCGCAGCCCTTAGGCATGTGACCAGGAGTTAGCCGCGCGCACTTCGCAGTTCAAGTGCTCGCAAGATTTCGAGGCGGCGCGCGTCGCTGGCACGAGACCATTCTGCAATTTCGCCCAAGGTGCGGCGGCATCCCACGCACAAACCCTGCGCATCGAGCCGGCAAATGTCCACGCAGGGCGAGGCCACGCCGGAACCCTGTGTAACCCCGGCACCCTTCAGTGTTGGCTCGACCATTGCCTGAAGACTTGGTGGATTGCATCGAGACCATCGGTCAGTGCAGCAGGGCCCGGCTGCAAAATGATGGGCGATTTGACTTCATGCAGTTCGCCGTCCCGAACGGCGGGCACCGCATCCCAACCAACGCGGGCGGCTACCAGATTCGGCCGGAAACGCTTGCCGCACCAAGAACCCAGAATGATGTCCGGGGCCCGGCGAACGACTTCGCCGGCATCTCCCAAGATGCGGTCCTTGCCGAGCGCGCACAGTGCGCGCTCGGGGAAAACGTCATCACCGCCCGCAACCGTGATCAGTTCGCTCACCCAACGAATGCAGGTGATGAGAGGCTCGTCCCATTCTTCGAAGTACACCCGCGGGCGGCGCGGCAATAAGGCAGCCTGTTGCCGGACCTTTTCGACATGGGCTTCGAGCTCGCACGCATACGCCTCGGCGCGCTCGGACGCGCCCACCAGCGCGCCCAAGCGCCGCACATAGCCCAGAATGCCTTCGACGGAGCGATGATTGCTGATCCAGACCTCGATGCCGTGCTTGATCAAAGCCTGCGCAATATCGGCCTGAATGTCGGAAAAGCCGACGACGAAGTCCGGCTGCAGCGCCAGAATGCGGTCGATCTTGGCGCTGATGAATGCCGACACCCGCGGCTTTTCGCGGCGCGCGCGCGCTGGGCGCACGGTGAAACCCGAAATACCGACGATCCGGTCCTCCAACCCAAGCGCGTAGAGAACTTCCGTGGGTTCTTCAGTCAGGCAAACAATACGCCGCGGATAACGACCGTCCATGTCCGCCTAAAGCGCACCCTCAGCGAGCGCGCCGGCGGCGCCGTGCACGATGCCGTGCGCCAACCCGGCGGCCTGCGACAAGACGTAATCGGCATAAAAGCGCGCCGTCGACAGCTTCGCTGTATAGAACTCGGCATCGGCCGGAAGCGCGCCGCCCGCGGCCAGCCGCTGTTGGGAGATCAACGCGGAGCGCACCAACTGCCAGCCGCCGGCGACGATACCGAGCAGCTTCAGCATCGGTACGGCGCCCACGGAGACCGCACGGATGTCCGTGGCGTAGGTCTCCACCACATAGGCGACGGCGCGTTCCAGCGCATCGATGGCCGCCGAAAAAGCCGGGGCCAGCGCGGCCACCTGCGGCTCAGCGCTCAAGGCCTTCGACAATGCGCGCATCTCGGCGATGACCGTCTGCGCCGCCTGACCGCGATCGCGCGCGAGCTTGCGGCCGATCAGGTCGTTGGCTTGAATGGCCGTCGTACCCTCGTAGATGGGGGTGATGCGCGCGTCGCGCAAAAACTGCGCAGCGCCGGTCTCCTCGATGAAGCCCACGCCGCCATGCACTTGGATGCCCAGCGATGCAATCTCGACCGAGTTCTCGGTGCACCAGCCCTTGACGACGGGAATCATCAGATCGGCGAACGCTTGATGCCGTTCGCGCTCCTCGGCGTCCGAATGCAAGCGCGCCGCGTCCAGTGACACGGCAACCACGCCGGCGAGCGCTCGCATCGCTTCGGTCTGAGACTTCATGAGCATCAGCATCCGGCGCACGTCGGGATGGCGCAGGATCGCCACGCGTGCGCCGCCCCGTATCCCGGCCTCGGTGCCTTGAATCCGCTCGCGGGCGTAGCTCAATGCGGTTTGGTATGCGCGCTCCGACAGGCCCACTCCCTCGATCCCCACCGAGTAGCGCGCTGCGTTCATCATGATGAACATGTACTCCAAGCCGCGGTTTTCCTCGCCGATGAGTTCACCAATGGCGCCGCCGTTCTGGCCGAAGGCCAGCACGCAGGTGGGACTGGCGTGAATGCCGAGCTTGTGTTCGACGGACAAGCAGTGCACATCGTTGCGTGCTCCCAAAGAGCCGTCGGCATTGACCAAATACTTCGGAACCAGAAATAGCGAGGTGCCTTTGACGCCCTCGGGCGCCCCGGCCACGCGCGCCAATACCATGTGCACGATATTGCCGGTCAAGTCATGCTCGCCGTAGGTGATGAAAATCTTCTGGCCGGTCAGCAGATAACGGCCATCGTCCGTGCGCACCGCACGCGTGCGCACCGCCGATAGATCCGAGCCAGCCTGCGGCTCGGTCAGATTCATGGTGCCGGTCCACTCTCCGCTGACCATCTTCGGCAGATAGGTCTCGCGCTGCGCCTGCGTGCCGCGCAGCTCGAGCGCATCAATGGCCCCACGTGTGAGCATCGGGCACAGCGCGAACGCCACGTTGGCGCCGTTCCACATCTCCTCGATCAGCGCCGACAGCACTCGCGGCAAATTCTGGCCGCCGAAATCCGCAGGACAGGAAAGCGCGTTCCAGCCGTCGGCCGCGAACCGGTCATAGGCCTGTTTCCACCCGGCGGCGGTCAGAACCGTGCCATCCTGCCAGCGCACGCCTTCCAGATCGCCGCTGCGATTGAGCGGCGAGAGCACGGCGGCGGCGAATTTCGCGGCTTCATCGAGGACCGCGTCCGCCACATCCGGCGTCATTTCAGCGAATCCCGGCAGTTGCGCCAGTAGCTTCGAATCCACCAATTCGCGCAGCACGAACTTCATGTCGGTTAGCGGCGCCTGATATTCGTGCATGTCGTTCCTACATATTGCGGCGGTAGCGGCCGCCGACGTCGTACAAAGTGTGCGTGATCTGGCCCAGGGACAAGCCGCGCACGGCGTCCATCAGCACTTCGAAGGTATTGCCGTCGTCGATCACGGTGCGCCGCAGGCGCTCGAGCAGCTCAGTCGCTTGCTGCGCATGCTCCTCCTTGAACGTCTTGACGCGCTTGAGCTGCGACTGCTTCTCCGCGTCGGTCGATCGAGCCAGCTCGATCTTTTCCGGCGCCGCCTCGCTGTGCGGGCTGCGGAACGTGTTGACGCCGATAATGGGATAGGAGCCGTCGTGTTTCATACGTTCGTAAAACAGCGACTCTTCCTGGATCTTGCCGCGCTGATAGCCGGTCTCCATGGCGCCGAGCACGCCGCCGCGCTCGGCGATGGCATCGAACTCCTTCAGCACCGCTTCCTCGACCAGATCCGTCAGTTCATCGATGATGAAGCTGCCTTGATTTGGATTCTCGTTCTTGGCCAAGCCCCACTCGCGATTGATGATCAGCTGGATTGCCATCGCGCGGCGCACGCTCTCTTCCGTGGGCGTGGTCACTGCCTCGTCATAGGCATTCGTGTGCAGGCTGTTGCAGTTGTCATAGATGGCGCACAGCGCCTGCAGGGTGGTGCGGATGTCGTTGAACGCCATCTCCTGCGCGTGCAGGGAGCGACCGGAGGTTTGCACATGATACTTGAGCTTCTGGCTGCGCTCGTTCGCGCCGTACTTGTTCTTCATCGCCACTGCCCAGATGCGGCGCGCGACGCGGCCAATGACCGAGTACTCCGGATCCATGCCGTTGGAGAAGAAAAACGAAAGATTCGGCGCGAAGTCGTCGATGTGCATGCCGCGCGCCAGATAGGACTCGACGTAGGTAAAGCCGTTGGCGAGCGTGAACGCCAGCTGCGAAATCGGATTCGCGCCGGCCTCGGCGATGTGATAGCCGGAGATCGAGACGGAATAAAAGTTCTGCACCTGATGGTGCACGAAGTATTCCTGCATGTCGCCCATCATCTTGAGCGCGAACTCGGTTGAGAAAATGCAGGTGTTTTGCCCCTGGTCTTCCTTCAAGATGTCCGCCTGCACCGTGCCCCGCACCGTGGACAGCGTCCAGGCCTTGATCTTCTGCTGCTCGTCCGCGGTCGGATCGCGGCCGTTCTGCTGTTGAAACTTCTCGACTTGCTGATCGATGGCGGTATTCATGAACATGGCCAGGATCATCGGCGCCGGACCATTGATGGTCATCGACACCGAGGTGGTCGGCGCGCACAGGTCGAATCCTGCATACAGCACCTTCATGTCGTCGAGCGTCGCGATCGACACGCCGGAATTGCCGACTTTGCCGTAAATATCCGGCCGCGGATCCGGATCCCATCCATACAGGGTCACCGAATCGAAGGCGGTCGACAGCCGATGCGCCGGCATGCCTTCGGAGACGCGCTTGAAGCGTTGATTGGTCCTAAACGCGTCGCCCTCGCCTGCGAACATGCGCGTTGGGTCCTCGCCTTCGCGCTTGAATGCGAAGACGCCGGCGGTATAGGGAAACGAACCCGGGACATTTTCCTTCAACAGGAATCGCAGCGTCTCGCCATCATCCTCAAAGCGCGGCAACGCCACCTTGCGGATCTTGGTGCCAGACAATGACTCGTAAGTGAGCTGCGTGCGAATCTCGCGGTCGCGAATCTTCACCACGTACTCGGGCTGCGCGTACAGCTCCTGAAGTTTCGGCCATTGCTGCAGCAGCTTGACCGACGCGGGATTGAGTTCGGCGGCCTTCGCGCTGATCAGCTCGTCAAATCCTTGAATCCCGCGGCCTGATGCGGCAAACAAGTTCTTCGCGGTGCCGAGCGACTGCCGCTCGCGCGCGATCCGCGCCTGATCGGCAACGAAGCGGTGAAAGTTGCGCAGTGTCCCGGAAATCTCCGCCAAGTAGCGCACCCGTTCCGGCGGCACGATGGACCGGCCGCGCGACGAAGACTTGACCGCGACAGTCGGCAGTTTGCCGGCGCCCAACTTCAAGCCCTTCTCTTGCAGGCGCGGCGCGATGGCCTGATAGAGCGCGGTAACGCCATCGTCATTGAAGCGCGAGGCCATGGTGCCGTAAACGGGCATGGACTCGGTTGGCTGGTTGAACCATTGGTGATTGCGCTGATACTGCTTGCGCACGTCGCGCAACGCGTCCTCGGAGCCCTTGCGGTCAAACTTGTTGATGGCGACAAAGTCGGCAAAATCGAGCATGTCGATTTTCTCCAACTGCGATGCCGCGCCAAATTCGGGCGTCATGACGTAGACCGACGTGTCGACCAACGGCACGATCGCCGATTCCCCCTGCCCTATTCCCGAGGTCTCCACCACGATCAGGTCGAAGCCGCTGATCTTGCAGCAAGCGAGCACTTCAGGCAGTGCGGCGGATAATTCGGTGCCGGTATCGCGCGTCGCAAGCGAGCGCATGAAGATCTGGTCCGAGTCAATCGCGTTCATGCGGATGCGATCGCCGAGCAACGCTCCGCCCGTGCGCTTACGCGACGGATCGATCGAGATGACGGCGATCCGCAAGCGGTCTTCTTGATCCAGGCGCAGCCTCAGGATGAGTTCGTCGGTCAGCGAGGACTTGCCGGCGCCGCCGGTACCCGTGATCCCCAACACCGGCGTCTTGATGCCGACAGCTGCCTGCAGCATGCCTTGGCGGATGCGCATCGGATATGTGCGATTTTCGACCGCTGTGATGACCCGAGCCAGCTGGCGCCGGTTCCCCGAACGCAGCGCCTCCAGCGCCTCCCCTTCCTCGGGCGCCAACGCGGAAAGATCGTAGTCGCTGGTGCGGATGACATCGTCGATCATGCCCTGCAGGCCGAGCTTGGCACCGTCTTCAGGGGAATACAGGCGGGTTACGCCGTAGTCCATGAGCTCGCTGATTTCAGCCGGCACGATGACGCCGCCGCCGCCGCCGAAAACCTTGATGTTCTCGCCACCGCTCTTGCGCAGCAGGTCCATCATGTACTTGAAGAACTCGACGTGGCCGCCCTGATAAGAGGTGATCGCCACACCCTGCACGTCCTCCTGCAAGGCCGCATTGACGATTTCCTGCACCGAGCGGTTGTGCCCCAGATGAATGACTTCGGCCCCTGACGCCTGCAGGACGCGGCGCATGATGTTGACGGAGGCATCATGTCCGTCGAACAAGGACGTCGCGGTCACGAACCGCACCTTGTTCGCAGGTTGGTAGGGGCTGGGCTTGGCGGCGATGGATACGGCGCTCATAAGATCTGCTCAGGTGGTGGCTAGGAAGCCAGATTAACAGGCCTAGCCCACGAGTTTAGAGAACCTGCACACCGAAACAAATGGCCAAAAATGTCGCCTCAGATGAGCGAATTTGCAACACCGAAGGCGCTAATCAGCGCCCCAATTCGGCGGCCGCTTCTCGATGAACGCAGCCACCCCTTCCTGGGCGCTGGAATCGATCATATTGCAGGCCATGGCCTCACCTGCCAGTTCGTAGGCTGCGCCGAAGCCCGATTCCAGCTGGCGATAAAAGAGCGCTTTACCCGCCGCGATGGCGGACGGCGGCTTGGAGGCAATCGCTGCGGCAATGCGGGAGACCTCATGATCGAGGCGCTCCGCCGGCACACATCGATTGATGAGCCCCTGTTGCGCGGCGGTGGCGGCATCGATCATTTCGCCGGTCACCAACATTTCAAAGGCCGCCTTGCGCCCCACGTTGCGCGACAGTGCAACCGAGGGCGTCGCGCAGAACAGACCCACGTTGATGCCGGAAACAGCAAAGCGCGCGTCCTCGGCGGCGATTGCGATGTCGCACGTGGCCACCAATTGACAGCCAGCGGCGGCGGCGATGCCGTGCACGCGCGCGATCACCGGCTGCGGCAATGACTGGATTCGCATCATCAAGCGGCTGCAGTCCGCGAATAGCCGCCGGTAATAGTCGACGCTGGGCTTCGACTTCATCTGCTTCAGGTCGTGTCCGGCGCAAAAGGCCTTGCCCGCGCCGCCCAGCACCACCACGCGCGTGGCAGCATCGGCGGCAACTTTGTCCAGTGCAGCCTCAACCGCCGCCAACATCTCCTCGGAGAGCGCGTTGTACTGCGCCGGCCGATTCAGCGTCAGATACGCGACGGCGCCCTTCTGCTGGTGCAGAACCAGGGGCGTGACATTGTCCGCAACAATTGACGTATTCATCGCAGCCTCCAGCAGCCCGCACGTGTTGCCCTATGCTCTCACTGCCGCATCCGTCCGCGCAATGATCTACTATTCGCCATGGCGGACGCGACGCGTCCGCAGGTCATTTGTAAGGAGTTCTTGCATGCAGTTGAATGAAGTCAATGCCATCGTCACCGGCGGAGCCTCGGGATTGGGCCTCGCGGTTGCGAACCGGATCGTGCACGCGGGCGGCAAAGTCGTGATTTTAGACCTGAGCGTTGCGCAAGGCAGTGCCGCGGCGGCGGCCCTGGGCGGCCGCGCGACCTTCATTGCCACCGACGTCAGCGACGAAACGGCCGTGGACGGTGCGGTCAAGCAGGGCCACCAAGCCATGGGCAGCATTACTGCGGCCATCAATTGCGCCGGCATTGCGACGCCGGGCCGCTTGGTCGGCAGGCAGGGCCCAATGGCCGGCAGCTCGTTTCGACGCATGATCGAAATCAATTTGCTCGGCACTGTGCTGGTCGCCAAAGCGGCCGCCGTTTCGATGCAGGGCAATACACCCAACTCGCAAGGCGAGCGCGGAGTCATCGTCATGACCGCATCTGTTGCGGCCTTCGATGGACAGATCGGACAGATCGCTTACTCCGCGTCGAAAGGCGGCATCGTAGGGATGACGTTGCCCATGGCGCGCGAGCTGGCATCGAGCGGCATACGCGTCATGACCGTGGCGCCGGGTTTGTTTGCGACACCGATGATGAAAGGCCTTCCGCAGGAAGCGCAGGACTCGCTCGGCAAACAGACGCCCTTTCCGCCGCGTCTCGGCGAGCCCGATGAATTCGCGGCGCTGGTGGTGCAAATTCTGGAGAACGTGATGCTGAACGGAGAAACCATCCGGCTGGATGGCGCCGTCAGAATGCAGCCCCGTTAAATGCCCGCCACTTCGGCTGCGTCCCACATGGGCGCCCGCGAATGGTCGCTGCTGTTTCTGTTGTCGATACTTTGGGGAGGCTCGTTTTTCTTTTTCAAGGTTCTAGGGGCCGAATTACCCACGCTGACCATCGTATTTTCTCGCGCCCTGCTGGCGGCCGTCCTGCTGAATCTCGTGATGCTCGCGAGGCGCGGCGCCATGCCCACCACGGCCAAGCGGTGGGGCGAGTTCTTCGTCATGGGCTTTCTCAACAACGTGGTGCCCTTCGCCCTGTTGGTGTGGGCGGAGACCAAGATCTCGAGCGGACTCGCTTCGATCTTGAATGCGACGACGCCGCTGTTTTCGGTGCTGGCCGCGCACTTTTTCACCATTCATGAGCGGCTCAACTGGAACAAGGGATTGGGCGTGCTGTTCGGACTCTTCGGGGTGCTCGTCTTGATCGGCCCATCGATGTTGTTGAGCACGGGCCGCGATCAACTGATACCCGAGCTTGCCTGCGTATTAACAGCACTCACCTATGCCATTGCCGGCATCTATGGGCGTCGCTTCAAGGACATGCCGTCGCTCACGGTGGCCACCGGTCAAATCACCGCCAGCACCATCCTGCTCCTGCCGTCGCTGCTGATTGATCGGCCGTGGAATTTGCCGAATCCCAGCGCGTCCGCATGGATCGCGCTGATTGCGCTGGCCGTGTTCAGCACCGCGCTCGCCTACATCATCTATTTCAGACTTCTCGCCAGCGCCGGCGCCACCAACGTCATGCTGGTCACCCTGCTGGTTCCCGTCAGCGCAATCCTGCTGGGTGTGGCCTTTCTGAACGAATCATTCACCACCCGGGCGCTGATGGGAATGCTGTTAATCGGCGTTGGCCTGGCCGCCATCGACGGACGGCTGCCGACGGCCGTGCGTAAAATGATGGGAGTGACACCGAACAGTTAAGGACGCGCCTCCAGCACGAGATTGAACGGAGTCTCTGTCGCCCGCCTGAATCTTGCGAATCCGCCGCCGCCCACCACGACCTCTCGCAGTCGCGCCTCGCCGGCTTGCGCGCCCAGCGCGGGGCCCTTGCGAGCCAGCGATACCGGCACGCATATTTGCGAGGACGCGCCATACATGACGCGGCCGACGGGATTGAGATTGTCCTGGACCTTGTCATTCGCAAACGGCTCGACAATCATCGCCGTGCCGTCGGACTTGAGAGCCTGACGGGCATGCCGGGCGACCCCGATCGGATCCCCCATATCATGCAGGCAATCAAAAAAAGCGATCACATCGAAATCTTTGCCTGAGTAGCTGACCGCATCGCTCTCCTCAAACTGAGCATTGGCGATTCCCGCGGCCGCGGCCCGCTCGCGCGCGACCCGGATGGATTCGCCGTGATAGTCGTAGCCCACAAACGTGGATTTTGGATAGGTCCTCGCCATCAACACCGTGCTGGCGCCGTGGCCGCATCCGACATCGGCGACGCGCGCTCCACGCTTGAGCTTGTCCACGACGCCTTCGAGCGCGGGCAGCCAGGACGTGATCAAGTTCGCGTTGTAACCCGCACGGAAAAACCGTTCTGTGCCATGGAACAAGCAGGGGTGATGTTCGCCCCACTCCATCCCATTGCCGCTTTTGAAATTTTCCAACGTGCGCCCGAGGGCGTGGAATGTCGCCTCGACGATGTTGTAGGCACCGGGCACATCCACCGGACCATTGGGGTCGGCCAAACACAGCGCCTGTTCAGGCGTCATCGACCACTTGCCGCTCGCCGCGTCGTATTGAATGTAGCCGCTTGCACCTTGGTTTCCCAACCACTCGCGAACATAACGTTCATTGGTCCCTGTGCGCTTGGCGAGTTCCGCGGAAGTCAGCGCACCCTGCGCCAGTGCCTTGTAGAGTCCTAAGCGATCGCCGACGAGCACCAATGTGGCGCTGATGGCGGCGCCCAAATCGCCCACCGCTTTGCCGAGAAATTCGTTGAGATTTGATTCGTTGATCGCCATGGCCCCTCTCCTTGAATTCAAGAATTCAATGTTCGAGTTATCAAGACCCTTGATTTAAGGTTACGCTGTGCCGCGCGTCAACACCAAGCGGTTCGTCTGATATACCTCGCACCTGGAATGTATCAAAGAAAAGCCCTCATTTATTGTCTGACCACCGCGCTATGGCTGAGCGGTTGCGCAGGTGAGCAACGTACAACCGTCCCGCCGTTGGTCGTGGCCGACGCTAAAGCGCAAATTCAACAGTCCTTGCCCCGGTACGTGCAGGACCGCTCCGGCTGGACGACCGACATGTACGCTGCATTTAGGGCGTTGACGGTAACGCCCACCCACGAAAACATTTGCGCCGCGGTTGCCGTGATCGAGCAGGAATCGGGATTTCGCGTCGATCCTGTTGTCCCAAATCTAGGCGTCACAGCCAGAAAAGAGATCTACGATCGCGCATCGCGGGCGCACGTGCCCGCGATTCTGGTCGACGGCGTGCTGCAGCTGAAGTCGTCCAACGGGCGCACCTACGGCGAGCGCATCGACGCCGCGCGGACCGAGAAGGACTTGAGCGACGCGTACGAGGACCTGATCGGGGCCGTGCCGTTGGGGCGGACGCTGTTCGCGGAACGCAACCCCATTCGCACCCGCGGCCCGATGCAGGTCAATGTCGCATTCGCGGAACAGTTTTCCTCGGCTGCGACCTACCCCTACCCGGTTCAATCAAGCATCGCGGATGAACTCTTCACCCGCCGCGGCAGCGTGTATTTCGGCATTGCCCACTTGCTCGACTATCGCGCACCGTATGATCAATACCTGTACCGCTTCGCGGATTTCAATGCCGGACAGTACGCGAGCCGCAACGCCGCTTTCCAGAGCGCCGCCAGTATTGCCGCAGGCATTCCCCTGCTCACCGACGGCGCACTGTTGCCCCATGACAGCGACGCCAATAATCCCGGCGCCACCGAACGCGTACTGCGCACGCTGGCGGGACAGCTCAAAATGAGCGATGGCAGCATTCACAGCGCATTGGCTGACGGGCGCAGCAAGAGCTTCGAATCCACGACTCTATATCAGCGGGTGTTTGGGCTGGCCGAGCAGCAGGCGGGACATCCGCTGCCGCGCGGCCTGGTGCCGAGCATCAAGCTGGGCGGGCCGAAAATCAAACGCAAATTAACGACCGACTGGTACGCACATCGCGTCGACGATCGCTTCAAGCGTTGCCTGGGCAGCCAATAAAATCAGTGCCGCCGGGCTCACCGCCGCGCTATGGCGCCGGGGAAATTTCCGGCCCTGCTTACCATCCCGGGCAAGTCGCGCCCCATGTTGCGGGTCAACCATTCCGACGCATCGATGACACGGTCTAGATCTAGGCCGGTGTGGTATCCCGAACGTTCCAGCATGTAGACCACATCCTCGGTGGGTACGTTGCCGGTGGCGCGAGGCGCGAAAGGGCAGCCGCCTAGGCCACCCAAGGAGGCATCGACCGTCTTGGCTCCCGCGGTCACGGCCGCCCAGACATTGGCCAAGCCGGTATTGCGGGTGTTGTGAAAATGTACGCGAACCGGCAGCGGCGAAATGGCGGTCTTCACCGCGGTCACAAGATTGGCAACGTCGCGCGGGCCCGCGACGCCGATGGTATCGGCGAGGGCGACTTCGACCGGCCCCGCCGCGGCAGCCACCTTGGACATGTCGATGACCCGCTGCGGATCCACTTCGCCATCGAACGGACATCCAAAGGCGGTGGAAATGGTGATCTGTGCGCGCCGCCCTTCCTGACGGGCCAAGCGCACCACTTCGACGCACATCGCCAGCGATTCCTCCGACGTCTGGCCTTGATTGCGGATCGCAAAACCGTCGGACGCTGCACACACAGCGCCGAGTTCCTGAAGTCCCGCCTCAATCGCACGCAGCGCGCCGCGCTTGTTCAACACCAAACCGATATAGATCACATCGTCGCGCCGGATCAGCGCCCCGGACACCGCATCGGCATCGGCCATTTGCGGCACCAGCTTCGGATTCACAAAGCTCGCCACTTCGATGCGCCGAACGCCGGCGTCGATGGCGCGCTGGATCATGTCCAGCTTCTGCTGCGTGCTGAACAGTACGGATTCGTTTTGCAATCCGTCTCTCGGACCCACTTCGACTATTTCAATTTCAGCCATCGTTAAATCCTAAATGCGGTCAAATCAGTTTAAAGCAATCTAGAAATCACTTTAAATTTGACTCCCATATCGACATTTCTGTATTAAAATATTGTTATATATCAATATCGTACGATATTTATATAAACTCATTTATCGATCGCTCCGTAGCCACCACCACCCGGCGTGCAAATCACCATGGTGTCGCCGGGCCGCACTTCGGCCTGGCCAATATGCGCCAGTTTCTCGCGGCTGCCATCGGCGCGTTCAATGAAGTTTGCGCCCACCGCCCCCGCTTCGCCGCCCGCCATACCGAACGCGCCGACTTCGCGGCCGTTGCTTAAAATGGAGGCGGTCATCGGCTCCAAAAAACGCACACGCCGAACGCCGCCTTCGCCGCCGTGCCAGCGGCCGTGCCCTCCTGACCCTTCGCGGATTTCGAAGGACTCGAGCCGCACGGGAAATCGGAACTCGAGGACTTCGGGGTCCGTGAGGCGCGAATTGGTCATGTGCGTTTGGACCACGCTGGTGCCGTTGAACTCAGGGCCCGCCCCCGATCCGCCGGCGATGGTCTCGTAATACTGGTACCGGCCGTTGCCGAACGTAAAGTTGCTCATGGTGCAGCAGCCGGCGGCCATGACGCCGAGAGCGCCGTACAGCGCATTGGTAACGCACATGGAAGTCTCGACATTGCCCGCCACCACCGCTGCCGGTGGGCGCGGATTGAGCATGCAGGCCTCCGGCAGGATCAACTGCAAAGGCTTCAGACATCCCGCATTCAGGGGAATGTCGTCATCGACCAGCGTGCGAAACACATACAACACCGCGGCGGTCGTGACCGCGCGCGGCGCGTTGAAATTATCGGGTAGCTGAGCGCTCGTGCCGCTGAAATCGATAATGGCGCTGCGCGCAGCGGTGTCGACGCGCAGTGTCACTTCAATGCGCGCACCATTGTCGAGCGCCAGGACAAAGTGGCCGTCCTTGAGCGTGGTGATGACGCGGCGCACCGATTCTTCGGCATTGTCTTGCACATGCTGCATGTATGCGCGCACGGTGCCTGCGCCGTATTGTCCGACCAGCGCCTTCAGCTCCGCGCTGCCTTTGGCGTTGGCGGCGATCTGGGCGCGCATATCGGCGAGATTTTGCGTTGGATTGCGCGAGGGGTGAACGCCGCCGCCCAGCAGCTCGCGCACGGCAGCCTCGCGCAGCGACCCTCCCTCGACCAGTTTGAAGTTGTCGATCAAGACCCCTTCTTCCTCGATGCGCGTCGAGAACGGCGGCATGGACCCGGGTGTGCTGCCGCCGATGTCGGCATGATGACCGCGCGAGGCCACGAAAAAACTCGGCGCCGCATCGCTTGCCTCCAAATAGACCGGCGTGACCACCGTAATGTCCGGTAAATGCGTGCCGCCGTGATAAGGGTCGTTCAAGACATAGACATCGCCGCTGCGCATTCGCGGATTGCGCTCCATCACGGTGCGAATCGATTCGCTCATCGAACCCAGGTGCACGGGCATGTGCGGAGCATTGGCGATCAAGGCGCCGTCGCCATCGAACAGCGCGCAGCTGAAATCCAGGCGCTCTTTAATATTGACCGAGTACGCCGTGTTCTGAAGGCGCAACCCCATCTGTTCCGCAATGTTCATGAAGATGTTGTTGAAGAGCTCGAGCATGATGGGATCGACGTGTTCGCCAAGCCTCTGTTCGCCGGCTCGAGGCTGAACGCGTCGCAGCTCGATGCAGCCGCCGGCAAGCACGCGCGCCTCCCATTCCGCCTCGACGACCGTGGTCGCGTTGCGGTCGGCAAGGATGGCGGGGCCGGCGATGCGCGCGCCGTGCCTCAGATCCGGGGCGCGATACAGCCGCGCGCTGCGCCAGCCCGCCGGTTGCGCGTCAGCCAGGCAGTACATGGCGATATCGGCATGCGCGGCGGGTTCGTAGGGCGCCGCCTCGTTCGCCGCCGTCGCAGCGGGCGATTCCGCACCCGGTGCAATGCATTCCACCGCGACCGCCTCAATCACCAGCGGTTGATCCGGGACCACAAACTCAAAGCGACGCCGGTAGCTGTCCTCAAATTCCTCGCGCACCGCCGTTAGCGCGTCGGGGAGCGGCAATGTCAGCGGCAGCGCACAAGGCAGCGCCGTGTCGGTGCCCTGATAGCGGATGTGAACCCGCGCAACGCGATTGAGCGTCTCGCCGGCGAGTCCCTGCGCCCGGAGTTCAGCAGCCGCCTCATCCAGCAGATGAGCGGCGAGCGCCCCTGCTGCCTTTAAGCCCTCGACATCCAATTCTCGTTCCACGGCCGATTCGCGCATGGCGATCTGATCGGCGAGGCCCATGCCATACGCGGACAACACGCCGGCCAAGGGGTGAATGAAGACCCGCTTCATTCCCAACATGTCGGCCACGAGACCGGCATGCTGACCACCCGCTCCGCCAAAGCACTGCAACGTATAGCCGCTGACATCGTGTCCGCGCATCACGGAGATTCGCTTCACGGCATTGGCCATGCTGCCAATTGCAATTCGCAGCGCACCGGCGGCGACCTCTTCCGGCGTGATTGGGCGCCCGCCGGCGCCCGCCATATGTCCGGCCATTTCTGCAAATCGATCGGCAACAATCTTGCCGTCCAACGATTCTTCCGCCGCAGGCCCGAACACCCGCGGAAAAAACTCCGGTTGAATCCGCCCCAGCAGCACGTTTGCATCGGTCACGGTGAGCGGGCCACCGCGCCGATAACTTGCCGGGCCGGGATTCGCACCGGCCGATTCAGGTCCGACCCGCAGCCTCGCGCCGTCGAAGCGAACAATGGACCCTCCTCCAGCGGCGATGCTGTGGATGCTCATCATGGGAGCGCGAACCCGCACGCCGCCGACTTCCGTATCGAATGCCCGCTCGTACTCCCCCGCGAAATGACTCACGTCCGTGGACGTGCCGCCCATGTCGAAGCCGATGAGCCTGTCATGCCCCATCGCTTGCGCCGTGCGCACCATGCCGACGATGCCGCCGGCGGGACCCGAGAGAATGGCGTCCTTGCCGTTGAATCGGCGAGCCTGCGTCAGTCCACCGGAGCTTTGCATGAAGAAGAGCGGCACGCCTGGCATGAGGTCGGTCAACCGGTCGCAATAACGTCGCAGAATTGGCGACAGATACGCGTCCACCACCGTGGTATCCCCGCGCGGCACCAGCTTCATCAGCGGACTGACGCGGTGCGATACGGAGACCTGCGTGAAGCCGACCTCGCGGGCCAGGCTTTCCGCGGCCAGTTCGTGATGCACATAGCGATAGCCGTGCAGGAAAACGATGGCGCAGGACCGCAAGCCATCATCGTAAGCACTCTGCAGCTGCGATTTGAGCGCCTCTGCGTCCAAGGATTGAATGGTTTCGCCATGGGCGCCCACGCGTTCGGAGGCTTCGATCACGCGTTCGTAAAGCATTTCCGGCAGCACGATGTGGCGGTCGAATAAACGCGGCCGAGCTTGTGTGGCGATCCTTAAGGCATCGCGGAAACCGCGCGTGATCACCAGGAGCGTCCGTTCGCCCTTGCGCTCCAGCAAGGCATTGGTGGCGACCGTCGTGCCCATTTTCACGCAAGCGACCTGCCCCGGGCTGATCAGCTGAGGGCTTTTGATACCCAGCAATCGCCGGATGCCTTCCACGGCGGCGTCATCATATTGGGTGGAATTCTCCGACAGCAGTTTCAACGTATGCAGCGACTTGTCCGGCGCCCGCCCGATGACGTCGGTGAACGTACCACCGCGATCGATCCAGAACTCCCAGCGGCTCATGTTTCGAGGGCGCTCTCGATGAGAACTCGGCCGCGCGTTTCCGGAATCGCCCAGGCGGATAAGATGACCAGTGCGTAGGCGGCGACGGTGAATGCCGAGATGGCATCGCCTAGCCCTACCCGCGTGCTGAGCAGGCCGATCAACGAAGGACAGAAGCCGCCGATGCCGCGGCCAACGCTATACGTGAATCCTTGTCCCGAGCCGCGTACCGCACCCGGGAACAATTCGGCCAGGCATGCGCCCATGCCGGAAAAAATCCCGAGCACAAAGAATCCCAGCGGGAAGCCGATCAGAAACATCCCGCCGGCGACGGGCATGTGCGTGTACAGCAGGATCAATACGGTGGCTCCCGCGGCGAACAGAATAAAGCTGCGGCGGCGTCCGATCGCATCGGTCAGCCATGCGCTCACGAGGTAGCCCGCCAGCGAACCGGTGATGACCATCAACAGGTATCCGGTCGTACCCGCCACGGAGAGGTGGCGCTCCGTGGCTAGAAATGTAGGCAACCAGGTGGTGATGGAGTAATAGGCTGCCAGCATTCCGGTCGACAGTGTCGTGGCCAGAATGGTCGTGCGCAATAACGGCGGACGAAAGATATCCAAGAAGCCGCCGCGATGCCCTGCCCCGTCCGCGCCCGCAGCTCGCTTGGCGCGCAGTTGCGTGAAAATTTCCGGCTCCGGCACGTTGCGGCGGATATAGATCACCAGCAAACAAGGCAGGATCCCGAGCCAAAACAGAATTTTCCACGCGATCGCGGCAGGCACCAGCAAACTGACCGCCCAGAACGCCAGCGCGGCCGCCGCCCAGCCGACAGACCAGCTGCTTTGCACGAGGCCGGTCGCCTTGCCGCGATGACGTGCGTCGATCATTTCAGCGACCAAAACCGATCCGACGGACCATTCTCCGCCGAATCCGAATCCCTGCATGGCACGGGTGAAAAAGAGTTCGCCAAACGAATTGGTGAAGCCGCTCAGGAATGTGAACACGGCGAACCATACAACGGTGAGCTGCAAAATGCGCGAACGTCCGTAGCGGTCCGCCAGCACCCCAGCGGCCCAGCCGCCCACGGCTGACGTGACCAACGCGCCGCTCGCAATGTAGCCGGCCTGCGCGTTGCTCATGCCCCAGAGCGTGAGCAGCGAGGGGATGACGAAGCTGTAAACCATGAAATCAAAGCCATCCAGGCCGTAGCCGGCGTAGGTGGCCAGCAGCGCGCGCCGTTCACTTGCCGTCGTCGTTTGCAGCCACATGCCTATTGCTCCGCTGAGGCCGCGTTCAAGCGCGGGTGCGCAAGCGCAAGCTGGTCCAGCTCGCGTCCGCCATCCAGCCGCCATCCACGGGCAAGCTCACGCCATTGACGAATCCACTGCGATCCGCATCGAGGAGAAAGGCAATGGCCTCAGCGACATCTTCGGCGCGCGCGAACCGCGCCATGGGCACCCGCTCAATGATGTCCCGGTCGCTATACGCGCCTGCACCTTGGTCTGCCGTGTCCATTTCGGTCTTGATCCATCCGGGGCATACGGCATTCACGCGCACACCGCGCCCGCCCCATTCGGCGGCCAGCGTCTCGGTCAGACCGATGAGTCCATGTTTCGAGGCATTGTAGGCGCTGCGGTGGCTGACAGCCGCAAGCCCCGCGATCGAGGCCACATTGACAATGCTGCCGCGCCGCCGATCCAACATCTGCGCACCCAGATAGCGACACAGTAGAAAGGGTGCTAATAGATTGATGGCCATCACGCGCTGCCATTGCTCCGCGCTCGTCTGCTCGGCGGGCACGATCAGACTGATACCGGCGTTGTTCACCAATCCGTCCAGGGCGCCGTAGTCGCGGCCAATCATCGCGGCCAATTGCTGCACGAAGGATTCCGAGGAGATATCGCCCGAAGCGCCATGCGCATCGCCGCCCAGCGCGCGCAACCGCGCGCTCTGATCCTCGACGGATTGAATATCAACGAGAATGACCCGGCACGCGCGCTGCGCGAGCAGCGTCGCGGTCGTCAATCCCAACCCCTGCGCCGCGCCGGTGACCAGGATGGTCTTCGTCGAAGACGTCATGCATGGTCCGATTTGGAGTGCATGTCGAGACAGATCTGCACGGCATGGCCCAAGGATCCCGCGGATTTGTCGGCGCTGCGCATGGTTGAATCCGCGTCTTCTTCATCTTCCTGCAGCAGCATGCCGGGCAGAAATACCGCAACGATGCAGGCGCTGGAGAATCGCAGCCGCAACTTCTCTGCCGCAGCATCGCCCAGGCTGCGTTCCTCGCTGGGGAATGCGCTGACCACATAGACGATGGACACGGCCTCGGCGGCATTGGGCGGCGCAGCCGCCTCCAAATCCTCGAGCAACATATGGCGCGCGTCTATTTTCTGATCTCGCAGGATGCGCACCAGCAACTCGGTGGCGAGATCATCGGCCATCGAACCCAAACCCACGCAAACGATCACCGACCCGGCCGGCACCTGCAGCGGACCCTGCCAGCGTCCGCTGACCTGTTGGCGCTGTTGGCGTAACAGGCGGCCCGCGGTTGAATGGTCAAGCACGCTGGAACTCAGTCGGCGACGCAACAGCCTGGGACTGTCGCCGCCGATGGCGCCGATGACCGCTACCATCGCAGCGCGAACCCGCGTTAGCTGTTCCTGGCTGATCGCGCCGGACAACAGGTCCAACCGCGCGAGATGCAACGCCGGGAGCAGCACCAAGTCGCAATAGTTGGCGAAGGAATTGTGCTTCAAAAATTCATGCGCACTGGCAATGATCTCATTCGAATCCGCGGAAAGTGCCCGTTGATAGAAGCGTTGCGGCATGGTCAGCGCCTGGGTGTCGCCCAAAAGGACATCGAGCAGGCTCAGCGCCTTGACGTGGCGCCCGGCGACCAATAGGCACAGCGTCAAGGGCGTCGACACGATCAAGCCGATCGGCCCCCACAGCCAGCTCCAAAAAATGGCGGCGATGACCACCGACAGCGGCGAGAGGCCGGTGGTATGCCCGTACAGCTGCGGCTCGACCAGTTGCGCTGCGATGAGCTCCACTACGACGAACAAGCCGAGCGTCGCCAACGCCACGCTCCACCCGGGATCGACCGCGGCGGCGAGCAGCGCGGCGCATAGCGCGGCTATCCAGACGCCGACATAGGGCACGAAACGCAGCAGCGTCGTCAATGCCGCCCAGACTAGCGGGTGCGGCAAGCCGATGACGCTCAAGCCCAACCAGACCAAGGCACCGACGCCGAAATTGACGGCGAACTGCGATACGAAGAAACGCGACAAGCGATCGCCGGCATCGTTGAGCACCAGCGTCGTCAACCGAATATCCGTACCGCCGGCGATGCGAATGAAGCGATCGCGCAACGCCTCTTGCTCGAGCAGCACGAAGATGAGCACGACCACGACGATGCCGGTCGTCTCGATGTATACCCAGATGGAGCCCAATACCCGTTGGATGACTTGCAGGGAATTGGCCGGTGCCTCGTGCAATTCGACCGGAATGGGTATTTGCGGGCCCGCGGCGTCGGTCTGCGGCGTCGTCTGGGCCTGCTGCACCTCGGGGTTCCTATTGAGCACCCTTCGAGCCCCCGCCGTCAGCGCACTGACGCGCTTGAGCGTGAGGTTGTTCAACGTCTCGACCTTGCGTTCCAAGGTTCGCTCGTACTTCGGCAGGCTTTCGGACATGTGTATCAGCTGGGTACCGATGACCGCGGCGACCGCGCCGAATGACAGCGCCAGCACCAGCACCGCCGCAATCACCGACAACGTTTGTCCCAGGCCGATACGCCGCAACCCGCGCACCAGCGGCGCAATCAAGAGACTCAGTATGAAAGCCAGAGTGATCGGCACGAGAACATCGCGCGCAAAGTACAGCAGCGCCAACAACGTCGCCGTCGATATGATCCCCAACGCCCGATCGCGATGCGGCGCGCTAGGTGGGACGGTGGCGTCGACGGGTGTCATGCCTCATTTTGGCACAGAGCCAGGCTCATCAGCGGCGCTGACGGCAACAAAAACGCAGCACTTGACTCTGTCCGCCAGCGACGCGCGCTTCGATCCCGACCACCAGGAACCTCCGCTCGGCCGTGGGTAGTGACCAAGCACGATGAGATCGATGTTCAGCCGATTGGAGAACGCGATGATCTGATCGATGTAGTCGCCGCCGGTCAGGTAGCCCTCGGCGCTGACCCCGCGCGCCTTCAGCCAATCGATGGACTCGGTCAACAGTTTCCGATATCGGGCCGGTTCATCAACCATGCAGGCAGTGCCCGCCGACCCGCCTCCGTACTGTCGTAGCAAAGCAGCACGCGCTTGAACATGCGATCACTCCAAATCGAATCGCAAACTCACCTTCCCGATCTCGACGCCGGTCGCGTTCCAAGTCCACTCATCAAAGCATGCGCGACGTCTTTCATCAATGCGCACCACGGTAGAGCAGCGGGTGCCATAGTCGGGAGCGCGGACAAAGGCGCTCGAGAGCAGCCGCTCCCATTCCAAGCTGACGCCGGTACGCGGCAACTGGTCGTCCCGCGCGATCGAGTCGTCGCGCAGCAGCGCGAGCACCGGGTCGGTGGTTTCCAGGTTGGTGAGCGCCTGCGACAAGCGCGACTTGGCCGTTTGCACTTTCGGCCAGGGGGTATCCAGCAGATCGTTCGACAACCCGTAGATTCCCGGCTCCAGTTCTCGCCCTGCACCGCGCATGCTCTCGTAGACAGCAAGGCGTTCGCCGTCGGAAAACAGCAGATTGAAGCCGTTGTAGTCGGCACTCACGCTGCGCAGATATTCCAAGGTCTGTGCGACGCTGTCGGCGGACGTCAGGATTGAGGCGACCAGTGTGCCGCGGCTCGGAGCATCGGCGCGTCGCTCCGCCGTGCCACGGTAATTCGTCAACGCCGCGAATCGGCCGGTCCTTGTAATCCCGAGCCAGGTCCCGCCCGCCGACAGGTCTCGACCTGCGAGTATGGGCGGCTGCGACGGCCACCATTGCGCGGCAGCCGTCGGACGCGAATGCAGCTCATCGCGGTTGGCGGCGATGACGCATCGATGTTTCGCGTGTCCCTGCCACGCGATCAATATCAAGCACATTCAAACTCCTTGCGCTCGACTCTATCACCTTGATTGCTTGCCGAGCGGAGCGCGATATACACTTGAAGACAACGAACCGCTTCAATTTTGGGGAGAGTGATATGCGCCTGAACCGATCGCAGAATCAAGTATTTTACAGCGCCGCCGCAGCCGCGGCGTGTTGCGCCCTCTCCCTCGGCGCGGTCCAGTACAGCCGCGCGGCGAACGCCGGCGCCTGTGATGGCGATGACAGCGGTCTTAAGCTGCCGGCTGGATTTTGCGCGACCATATTCGCCGACGGGATCGGACATGCGCGCCATGTGGTCGTTGCCGACGACGGCGTCGTGTACGTGAATACCTGGTCGGGACGCTACTACGGCAACGATAAGCCCCATGACGGGGGATTTTTGGTGGCGCTCAAGGACACGAAGGGCACCGGCAAAGCCGATGTCAATCAGCGATTCGGCGCGACCGCGCAAAGCGGCGGCGCCGGCGGCACGGGCATCGGCATCTATAAAGGCTGGCTGTACGCCGAGCTCAACGACAAAATTCTCAAGTATCCGCTGAAGAAAGGCTCCATCCTGCCGGGCGAACAGTCGCAGGTCGTGGTGAGCGGATTGCCCTTGGGCGGCGATCATCCCATGCACCCTTTCGCGATCGATGCGGGCGGGGAGATGTATATCGATGTCGCGAGTGCGACCAACTCCTGCCAGGAGAAGAATCGCACGCTGAAATCTCCCGGCATCAATCCCTGCACTGAACTCGAGACCCGCGGCGGCGTTTGGCGCTACGACGCGAAGAAGACCAATCAGGTCTTTTCTCCGAAGGAGCGCTATGCGACGGGTATCCGCAATGGCGAAGGCTTTGCGGTCGATGCCATTGGGCAACACATTTTCGTGACCCAGCACGGCCGGGATCAGCTGCACACCAATTGGCCGGACGTCATCAAGGACGCGGACAAAGAGGCCACGCTGCCATCCGAAGAGGTGATGCTGCTGCAGCAAGGCGGCGATTATGGTTGGCCGATGTGCTATCACGATCCTTTCCAACCGGGACTGGTGCTCGCGCCCGAATATGGCGGCGACGGAAAGACGGCAGGACTGTGTGCGCAGAAGCTTCCCCCCGTGGCGTATTTCCCGGCACATTGGGCGCCGAACGGCATGGTGCTGTACGACCAGAAACAGTTTCCCGCCCGCTACCAGAAGGGACTCTTCATTGCTTTCCACGGCTCGTGGAATCGCGCCCCATATGCGCAAGGCGGCTATAACCTGGTGTATCAAGGGCTGTCCGGCGACAAGGCGTCGGGCAAGTGCGAAATCTTCGCCGACGGATTTGCCGGCGCGGACAAATCGCCTGAGAAGGCGGCGCATCGCCCCAACGGATTGGCGGTCGGACCGGACGGCGCACTCTTCGTGACCGACGATGTGGCAGGCCGAATCTATCGCATCGTCTATAAGGGCGGCGCGGACGCGAATAGCCAGACCGTGCCCTGTCCGAGCGCGACCGACTCCCCGGGCTCCATCGCTGCCGCCCAAGCCGGCCCGCCTGAGGGCACGCATCCCGACGCAGGCTCCGACACCAGCGGGCTGACGGCGCCTCCGGGCACGACGCCGGCAATGGTGGCCCTCGGCAATCGCGTCTATCACGGCCAGGCAGGCGGCGCGACTTGTACCGGATGCCACGGCTCCGATGCAAAGGGTTCGCCACTGGGTCCGGACCTCACCGCGAATAAATGGCTGTGGAGCAACGGCACCTATGCGGGCATCGCCGCGACCGTTGCAGGCGGTGTCGCACAGCCGAAGAACTATCGTTCGCCGATGCCGGCGATGGGCGGAGCGCAGCTCAGCAGCGATCAGGTGATGGCTGTGTCGGCTTATATTTGGGCCCTGAATCATCGCGCCGCGCCTTAGCGGGGCGCGCCTTGGCGGGGCGCGCCCTTAGTCGGGCGTGCCGACGGTCAGCAGCTCCTCGAAGAAGCCGCCGATTTGACGCGCGCGATCGACGAAGTGAATCTCGAGAATCCAATGGCGCGGCAAGCCGTTTTCGTCCGGTTCGCGCAACTGGATTGAATTGCCGTGCCGTATCCGCAGGTGATCCGGATCCTGCGGCCGGGTCTCGTGCGGAAAGTGTCCGATCAAATGTCCGGCGGCGGTGTGGCCGAACTCCCATCCGTACTCCACGGCGAGGCCCGCGACAAAGTCATACAGCTGCCCCGCGGTGAGCGCCGGCGTCCGCTCGTACAATCGCTTGCCGCGCTCAAAGGCCTCGGCAAGATTGCCGACCAGGCGATGCTTGATCGGATCGGACCCCAATACATAGGTTCGCCCAAAATCGGCCTCCCACGCTTCGAACACAGGCCCTAAGTCCAAGTACACGACGTCATCCTCGCTGATGCGCCGGTCGTTGTCCGGATCGTGGTACGTCAGCAAGGTATTCGGGCCGGAGCGCACAATTCGCTTATGCCAATGGCGGCTCACGCCGAACCGCGATTGAGCCAGCGCATGGATCTCCGCCGTGAGCTCACTTTCGAGCCTGCCCGCCTCCACCATGCCGCTATTCACCACCTCGGCGAACAGCGCCTCGGCCTTGATCTGCGCCGACAGCAGCTGGGTCGAAACAGCGTCCATCAATTCAACGCCCCTTCGAGCATTTCAATCCAGTGCATCACCGGCGTCGATGTTCCGGATTGCAGATGCTGAATGCAGCCCACATTGGCGGACAAGATGCATTCCGCATCCAGCTTGGCAAGATTGCTCAGCTTGCGGTCGCGCAGTGCCCGCGCGAGCTGCGGCTGCAAGATCGAATAGGTGCCGGCTGAGCCGCAGCACAGATGACTTTCCTCGTAGCTCCCCGACACGTCGAAACCCAGCGCCCGCAGGTGCAATTCGACGCCGCCGCGCAATTTTTGTCCATGCTGCAGCGTGCAGGGCGCGTGAAACGCGGCCCGTCGCGAGGCGGCATCGCGAACCTTGTCCTTGAGAGCAGGCACGAGCAGCGGCAACAACTCGCTCAAGTCGCGCGCCAACCCGCTGACGCGCGCCGCCCGTTCGGCGTAGGCGGCATCGTGCGCCAAGGCGTGGCCGTAGTCCTTGATGGCCAGAGTGCATGCGCTGGCGGTTGAAATGATCGCTTCAACGTCCCCTGATGACAGCTGCGTACTCCAGGCATCGATATTGCGCCGCATGTCATCGAGGCCGCCCTTGGAGTCGCTCAAATGCGTGCGCAGCGCCCCGCAACACCCCGTACCGGCGGCATGGATGGTTTCGATACCCGCGGCATCGAGCACGCGAATGGTTGCGCGATCAATGTTCGGCAACATCGCGGGCTGTACGCAACCTTGCAGCATCAGCACCTTGCGGGACCGGATCGCGCCCGCCGTGTCGGGGGCCCGCGTGGCGATGGCCCTCGGCACCTTGTCCTTGAGTACCTTGGGCAGCATCGGGCGCAACATCTGCCCAAGGCGCAACGCCGGCGCGAACCAGCCTGACGTCAGCCCCTCCTTCAACGACCAACGCGCCGCCTTTTCGAGAGGCGGGCGCGGCACTCGCGCCTCCACCAACGTTCTGCCGATTTCAACCAGGTTGCCAAACGCGACGCCGCTGGGACAGGTCGTCTGGCAATTGAGGCAGGTCAGGCAACGATCCAAGTGCTGCTGCGTGCTGCGCGTGACGTCCGCACCTTCGAGCAGCTGCTTGATGAGATAAATGCGCCCGCGCGGCCCGTCCAGTTCATCGCCGGTCAACTGGTAGGTGGGACACGTCGCATTGCAGAAACCGCAATGCACGCATTTGCGCAGGATTGCCGCCGCTTCCTTGCCCGCGTCGGTCCCGACAAATTCTGGAGCGAGGTGCGTCTGCATACGGCTTAAAGCCCGGCGTACAGGCGCCCGGGATTGAAGATGCCGTCGGGATCGAAAGCCTTTTTCAAACCGTGGTGAACGCGCATCAGAACGCTGTTCAATGGCGCGAACACATGACTTCTGTCAGCGCCACGGATCAGGGTCGCGTGCCCGCCGGCGCGCGTGGCGGCATCTCGAACCTCCGCGGCCGGCGCCGTGGTGCGCCACCAGCGCTGCGCACCGCCCCATTCAATGAATTGCTGTCCCGGCAGCAGGAGCGCGGCCGCCACCGCCGGCACGGACAACCGCCACAGCGACTCGCCGCGGCCCGAGCCTGCTGGTTCGAGCGAAAAGAACTGCGCGCTCTGATCGCGCACACTCAACCACCAAGCATTCGCGGCGGCTGTCTCCATGCGCCCGCCACCCAGCCGCTCGCAGGCCGCGGACACGGCGGCGCGCGCCCCTGCCAGACGCACGTACAACCGCCCGGAATGCCAGGCAGTGGCATTGATCGGCCAAGGCTGCCCGGCCCAGCGGCCTAATTTTTCCAGCGCCTGCTGCTCGTCCCAGTCAAAGGTCAGCGTCGTCGTGGCCACGCTGACCGGCAAGACTTTCATCGACACGTCGCAAATGATGCCAAGGATGCCTAACGATCCCACCAGTAATCGCGACACATCGTAGCCGGCCACATTTTTAGAAACCTGTCCGCCGAAAGTAAGGACTTCGCTGCGTCCATTGAGGAGCGTGACCCCGAGCACATGGTCGCGCACCGATCCCACGCTGGCGCGCGCCGGCCCCGACAAACCCGCCGCCACCATGCCTCCCACAGTGCTGCCCTGCGCGAAGCGCGGTGGTTCGAACGGCAGGCACTGACCGTGTTCTTGAAGCGCCGCCTCCAGATCTTCGAGCCGGGTCCCCGCCCGGGCCGTCACCACCAGTTCGGTGGGTTCATAGCTGCTGATGCCGGAGAGTTCCGTCACATCGAGCGGGGTGCCGGCGGGCGCCTCGCCGTAGAACCGTTTTGTGCCCCCGCCGCGGATTTCGAGCGGCGCCCGCTGCGCGCGCGCACTGTCCACCTGGTCAATGAGACGCGCCAACACTGCATCGGAAGCGTGCATTAAAATCTCGGCAGCTCGGGGAACGGCAGCATGCCGCGGTGCACGTGCATCTTCCCGTATTCCGCGCAGCGCTGCAGCGTGGGAATCACCTTTCCGGGATTAAGGAGTTCGAGAGGATCGAAGGCGCTCTTCACGCCGAGGAATTGCGCGTGCTCGGCCGGTGAGAACTGCACGCACATCGAGTTCAATTTCTCCACCCCGACGCCGTGTTCGCCGGTGACGGTTCCGCCGAGACGAACGCTGGTCTCCAAAATATCCGCACCGAATTGTTCGCAGCGGCGCATCTCGTCGGCATCCTCGGCGTCGAACAAAATCAGCGGATGCAGATTGCCGTCGCCGGCGTGGAACACATTCACGCAACGCAGGCCGTACTTCGCTTCCATCTGCTGTATGGCCCGCAACATCTCAGCCAGGCGTTTGCGGGGAATCGTGGAGTCCATGCACATGTAGTCGGGACTGATGCCGCCGGAAGCCGGGAAGGCATTCTTGCGGCCGCTCCAAAATTTCAAGCGCTGCGCTTCATCGCGGCTGACTTCGATTCGCGAGGCGCCGGCGGCCTTGAGAACCGCCTCCATATGCGCGATTTCTTCCTCGACCTCTTCGGGCGTGCCGTCGCTTTCGCACAATAGAATGGCGGCCGCTTCGAGGTCGTAGTCCGCGTGCACGAACGCGTCCACGGCGGCCGTCATGGCCTTGTCCATCATCTCGAGGCCCGCCGGGATGATGCCGTGTGCGATCACACTGGCCACCGCCGCGCCCGCCGACTCGATATCGCTGAAGCTCGCCATGATGCAGCGGGCCAGCTGCGGCTTGGGTATGAGTTTGACGGTGACTTCGGTGGTCACCGCCAGCATGCCTTCACTGCCGATGATGATCGACAGCAGGTCAAGGCCGGGTGCGTCCAGCGCCTGCGAGCCGAATTCCACCGGCTCACCGTCCGCCATGAAGCCCCGGACTCGAAGCACGTTGTGTAGCGTCAAACCATACTTGAGACAATGCACGCCGCCGGAGTTTTCGGCCACATTACCGCCGATGGTGCAGGCAATTTGACTGCTGGGGTCCGGCGCATAGTACAAACCGTAGGGTGCGGCCGCTTCGCTGATCGCCAGGTTTCGCACCCCACACTGCGCGATTGCCGTGCCCGACTTGGCATCGATCTTCAGTTTGTTGAACTTGGCGAGCGATAGGACGACGCCGGTGTGGTGCGGTGTGGCCCCGCCCGACAATCCGGTGCCGGCGCCGCGCGCCACGACCGGCACACCCATTTTATGACAGGTGCGGAGTATCGCCGCGACCTGAGCCTCGCTGTCCGGCAGTACGACCACCATGGGCGAGGTTCGGTAGGCGGTCAGGGCATCGCACTCGAAGGGCGCGGTGTCTTCGTGACGAAATAGGATTGCCTCTTGCGGCAAAACCTTAAGCAATGCGGCGACCACGTCATTTTGACGCTGCAGCCTTTGGACTTCCGGACCCGCGAGGGATGTTGAAACGCTCACCGCTATTATTATGCACCTAGTGACGCGTCTGCCCAGCGGTCGCGCGCCGAGCGCCGAATTCCTACATCGCTTGCCCTGTTACGGATTTGCGGTTATTAGGGTAGGATTCGGTCGAAGGCAATGCGGTGGCGTAACAAACCGCAATAGGGGCACACGATGTTTCATCAGCTACTCACTCCGGTCGGCGGTAGTCTCGGATTATCGTTTTTGGTGGCGATACTGCCGATCTTAACTGTCCTTATCCTTCTCGGCGTGGTCAGGCGTCCCGCCTGGCAAGCCGCGTTGGCCGGCCTGATTGTCGGTCTCATCATCGCCATTGCCGTTTGGGGATTGCCGGTCACAACCGCGTTCGCCGCGGCATCCAATGGCGCCGTGTTCGCCCTCTGGCCGGTAATGTGGATCGTGATCACCGCTTTGTTCGTGTACAACATCGCGGTTTGCTCCGGCCGATTCGATGCGTTCCGCGCGTGGATCATCCAGCATTTGCCCAACGACCGGCGCATCGTGCTCATCGTCATCGCCTTCTGCTTCGGTGCGCTGCTCGAAGGCATTGCAGGTTTCGGCACGCCGGTTGCGATCACTTCATCGCTCCTCATCATGTGCGGCTTTCCGGCGCTCGAGGCCATCGTCTTCGTGCTGATTTTCAACACCACCCCGGTGGCGTTCGGTGCGCTCGGCACGCCGGTCACCGTGCTCGGTGCGGTCACCGGTCTACCGGCGCATGAGTTGGGTCAAATGATCGGCCGCCAACTTCCCATCATGGCTGCGATACTGCCTTTCTATGTCATGGGCCTGTACGGCGGCTGGCGCTCGATCAAGTCATTGTGGCCGGTGCTCGCCGTCGCCGGTTTGAGTTTTGGTTTGGCACAGTTTGGCGCGTCCAACTATCTCGACTACACGTTGACGGACGTGTTCGCGGCGCTCGCCTCGTTGGCCGTCACGTTGCTGTTCCTGCAAGTATGGCGGCCGGCGCCCGATCCCGAATTTGTGATTGTCCAGAAGTCCGGCGAGGAAACCAATCCGGCCTTTAAAAATGTTCCCGCCTGGCAAGGCTGGATGCCCTGGCTGGTGGTGACGGCGGTCGTCATCGTATGGACTTATTTCAAGGTCGCTACCATCGGAGCGCAGTCCATTCCCTGGCCGAACTTGGATAAGGCAGTGGCGATCACGCTTTACAAGGACAAGGTCTATGCGGCGGTCTGGGCGTTCCAGCCCCTGGCCACCGGCACGGCCATTCTGGTCGCGGCGCTCATCATTGCGCTGTTGGTCCGAATCTCGGTCTCTGATCTGGTGGATTGTGCCGTACGCACCATCCGCCAAATCTGGCAGGCCGTCATAACGGTCATGTTCATTGTGGCGCTGGCCTATGTCATGAACTACTCCGGACTGGCCTATTCGATTGGGCTGGCGGTGGCATCGACGGGACATTGGTTCGTGCTGTTCTCGCCCTTCCTCGGTTGGATCGCGGTGTTCCTGTCGGGGAGCGACACCTCTGGCAACGCTCTATTCGGAAATCTGCAAGTGGTCGCTGCGCGGCAACTCGATTTGAACCCCGTACTGTTCGCGGCAACCAATTCGTCCGGCGGCGTCCTCGGCAAGATGATTTCGCCGCAGAATATTGCGACCGGCGTGTCGGTCACCAATTTGAAAGGCCAGGAAGGCGCGGTTCTCGCGCGCACCTTCGTACACAGCATCATTTTGACGCTGGTGCTGGTGGTCATCGTGATCATTCAGCAGTACGTGGTGCCGGGAATCATTCCCGCGGTTGTTGCCAAATGATGGTGCCCCGGGCAGGAATCGAACCTGCGACCTAGCGCTTAGGAGGCACTCGCTCTATCCACTGAGCTACCGAGGCAGGAAAGAGAGGCCGGAGTCGGACAACCGGCCTCTTTTGATGGTGGAGGAGAAGGGGATCGAACCCTCGACCTTCGCATTGCGAACGCGACGCTCTCCCAACTGAGCTACTCCCCCGAAAAGGGCGAAGAATACTAGCAGCAAAGCC
>DASYIN010000129.1:0-10285 GCA_035997505.1 Steroidobacteraceae bacterium
GCGTCGCCGACGGCGCTGCCCGCAACGTGGTCATCGGATTGTACCTGTTCGGTTGGCTGCTCCTTTTATACACCACCTTCCTGATCGATCACTTTGACCTGTTTGGTTTGAAGCAGGTATGGCGGCGACTGGCGAACAAAACTTATCGCGCGCCGGTATTCCGCACCCCCAGTCTGTACAAATTCGTGCGCCACCCGCTGTACATCGGCTGGCTGACGATTTTCTGGGCGGCGCCGACCATGACGGTTTCCCACCTGATTTTCGCGCTGGCCACGACCGCCTACATCCTCATCGCCATCCGCTTCGAGGAGCGCGATCTAGTCTCCGCGTTCGGCAATGTGTACGTGGACTATCGGGCGCGCACGCCCATGCTTATCCCCAAGCTGTGGACTCGCGGCGACAAGGTACAGCGCAGAATTTTTTAGGGCCGCCCTTAATCATGACATCAGGTGTCAGGAATGCTTCTGTATGCTGTCCACTGCTGAATCAATCAGTGCTGGGAGGATGGTATGCAAAAGTCCAATGTCTCGCGTTACCCCGGTCCGGCGAAAGCCTGCATTCGGCTTGGCGCGCTCGCAGCAGGGGCATTCCTTTTTTGGCACGGCGGTACGAGCTGGGCGCAGGCTCCTGGGCCCGCGGCGAAAGGCGCAGCGCCGGCCGCGCACGATGGCCAGCATGATTTCGATTTTCTGCTAGGGTCCTGGAAGATCCACTTAAAACGCATGGTGCATCCCTTGAGCGGCTCGCACGAGTGGGTGGAGTTCGACGGCACCGTGGTCTGCAAGAAGGTCTGGGACGGCAAGGGGGAGATTGAAGAGTTCAGCGTCGATGCGCCCGAGAAGAACATTCACATCCTCGGGCTGGCGCTGCGTCTTTACAATCCGGCGTCGCATCAATGGAGCATCTATTGGGCCAACGCGGCGAAGGGCGCCATCGGCGGACCGCCGGTAGTCGGTGAGTTCAAAGACGGGCACGGCGAGTTTTACGATCAAGAAGAAATCAACGGCCGCGTGATTTTCACACGCTACGCCTGGTCGCGCATCAACACACCGACACCCCACTTCGAACAGGCCTATTCCGATGATGGCGGACAGACCTGGGAGGTGAATTGGATCACCGACCAGACCAAGGCCAAGGTCGACCCTTGATGCGCGCTCCTATCGGCGGCCGCGCTATGCCAGCAATTTCTCCAGTTTGTCGATCTGCTGGGTCCAGCCCATCGTCGCCATGGCAGTCCACTGTTCATCATGCATCACGTCGTTGGTGACGATCAGCCGTGTTCCGCCGCTCGAGGTTGCCGACATCTCGACCACGGTCGTCGAGGTGTAGGGCGGCACGCCCGGGACGAAATCCACCGCGTTGGTATAGACCAGCCGGCAATTCACATCAATCGCCGTGTAATCGCCTTTTGCGGTCGAACTCCTGCCCATTCCCGCCGCCTCCAGATGGGCAATGATTTCCGGCATTATCGCGGTCATTTCGATTTCAAAGCGGCCGCCGGCGCGGACATCGAGATGCAATACCGTGGAAGTAAATCCTTCAGGGCCCCACCATTTCTCCAGGCCCGGTTTGGTGGTCCACATCTTCCAGACCTTGTCGACCGGTGCCTTGAGCGTCCGGTCGATGACGAACTGCTTGGGATTAGCGGCTTTCTGATTCGATGCGGTCACGATTCCTCCTCGTCCAATGCTTTTTCCAGTCGGTCGATGCGGCTGTTCCACTTGGCCTGAAGCGTCTCGATCCATGCGGCCGCCTCGGTCAGCGGCCGTGGATTTCTCGACAACAAATGTTCGCGACCCATTCTGCGGCGCTCGATCAGACGAGCCCGTTCCAGAATGCGGATGTGCTTCGAGACCGAGTTCAGCGAAATATCGAAAGGCGCTGCCAGATCGGTCACGCGCGCATCCCCGCGCGCCAGGCGCAGCAGGATTGCGCGGCGGGTCGGATCGGCCATGGCGCCCAAAATATTGTCTAAATTCGATACCCGAGTCATATATTCACCTTTTAGGGTGAATATCGATCGCTGTCAAATTTTTATTGAGAATCTGCTAAATACCACCGCGCGACCGCACGCCAGTGGCTTATTTCTTGCGCGCCGGACTCTTGCGCCTCGGTTTCTTTGCGCTGCGTGGGTTGACCGCGGCGGGCGCAGCCGTGCGTACGGCGGGTGCTGCCTCCCTAGCTTTGGCCGCGAACGCGCCGAGCGAGGCATGCAGCGCGACGGCCAGCGCCGCTTCGCCGTTTACGAGCTGCTCCCAGGGCAATTCGACGCCGTTGCGCTTGCCCTTCAGCGTCAGTTTCAGCGCATCCTGGGTCAGGGTCAGCACGTACTCGCGGCCGTCGATGGTCAGTGCGCGCTTCAGCGTCGAGTGCAGAGGGGTGGTCATGGGATCCTTGGAGATGCAGTGAAGCTAGCTGATTCCGAAGTGTTTCCCCAGCGCCTCGACCGCCGGCTGTGCAATTTTGCGCGCATCCAGCTTACTGCCCTCGAGCAAGCCGGCCAATTCCAGCATAACGGCGCCGTGCATCGTCGACCAGTAGACATACGCAGCAAGCTCCACATCGCCGCTGAAGCGCCCGCTGGCCGCAAGCTCGCGCAGCCCGCCGCCCATGGTCAGGCGCGCGCGATCCATGGCTTGCACCAGGTCCGGATACTCGGCGTAAGTGGGTTGGCTGACATCGAACATCAGCCGGTAAGCGGCAGGGTTGGCAAGCGCGAAATCGAGATAGGCATTGCCCGATCGAGGCTTGGCGCGGGCGGATTCCATGGCGGTGGCAAATCTAGTGAAGGCGCGGGTCCGGACCGCGGCGAGAATGTCGTCCTTATCCTTGAAATATCGATAGGGCGTCATCGACGAGACCCCAAGTTCGTCGGCCATTTGGCGCATGGTGACCCCATCGGGCCCTCGCGCCGCAAACAGCCTTTCTGCCACATCGCACAGGCGGGCACGGAAAGCCTCAAGATCTTCGGGCGTCAGGGTTTTAGGCATTGACTTAGTATAGTTTACACTATAAATTTACAACATAAATATATACTCGCCAGGAGTGCACATATGGACACCATTGCAGTCGAGCCGCGCGTAGCCACGCCGTATGTGAGCGGCAATCAGGCCCCGGTGCGCATTGAGTCAACGCTTGAACCGAAGATCCGCGGCAGGATTCCCGACGGCCTGCGCGGTGCGCTATTCCGCAACGGGCCAAATCCGCAATTCGATCCGGGCCCGAACTATCACGCCTTCATCGGCGACGGCATGATCCACGGTTTTTGGCTGGGAGAAGGACGGGCTCGATATGCGAATCGCTACGTCCGCACGCCTCGCTGGCTGGCGGAGCACGCCGCCGGCCGCACGCTGTTCGGCGGCATGGGACTGCCGAGCGACCCTTCCGTGGAAAAAATATTGAGCGGCGGCGCCAACACGCACATCGTCCATCACGCCGGCAAGCTGATGGCGCTGCAGGAAGGCTCGAATCCTTTTGAGATGGACCAGACCGATCTGACTTCGAAAGGCTGGGTGGAGACGGGCGGGCGATTCACCGCGCATCCCAAAACGGATCCGCACAATGGCGAGATGCAGTGGTTCGCCTATTCCTCGGGCGAAGGGCCGTTGAATCCTTTCCTCGACTACGGCGTGTCGGATGCAACGGGCCGCATCCTGCGCCGCGATCGCTTCAAAGCGCCGTACTGCTCGATGGTGCACGACTTCATCGTGACCGAGAATTACACGGCATTTCCCGTGTTGCCGCTCACCGGCGACATCACACGCGCGAAGCAAGGGCTGCCCGCCTTTGCTTGGGAACCGCAAAAGGGCGCGTTCGTGGGCCTGATGGCCCGCGGCGCCGGCGTCGATTCCGTGCGCTGGATTGAAGTCGATCCGGTCTATGTGTTTCATCCCGCGAATGCCTACGAGAAAGACGGGCACCTGCATTGCGACATGATGGAATATCCCACAGCGCCGCTGTTCCCGAATCCGGATGGATCGCGGGGTGAGCCGTCAAGGGCGCGCATGGTGCATTGGAGCATCGACCTCGCCGATCCGGGCGCGCGCGTCGTTCGCACGCCGCTGAGCGATTTGCCCGGAGAATTTCCACGCATTGACGAACGTTTCGCGGGACTGCCCTATCGCCACTGCTGGCACGCCGCCAATGTCGAGATGAACGAGGCGCTGCTGTTCGATTCGCTGGTGCATCGGGACATGAAGACCCAACGTGAGACGCTGCGGCGATTCTCAAACGGCGACAGCGTCGGCGAACCGGTGTTCGTGCCGCGCACCGCCGCGGCGCCGGAGGGCGACGGTTGGATCCTGGCAGTGGTCCACCGTGCGGCCGAGGGGCGCAGCGATCTGCTGATTCTCGAAGCGCAGGACATTGCAGCAGAACCAGCCGCGGTGCTGGAATTGCCGGTCCGCGTGCCGGCCGGCTTTCACGGCAGTTGGGTGGGCGGTTAAGCAATACTTAACCCACCTTCAGGCATTGCATTGGTTCCAACGCGTCTGCGGGCTCAATCTACGAGCCTGGGCTGGAAATGCAACTGAAAGGTGAACGCCATGAGTGAATTCCAAAAGATTGCCATTGGGTTGCTGGGTATGACACATCCGGAAGTTTATCGACTGCGAACACGCTCGTCGGGTGAGCAAACATCCGCGGTTCGTCAACCTCCGAATCAACAGCGGGCCGGCGCGTTGGCGCGTGGCGTGAAGTTCGCATTTGCCGCACTGGTTGCCGGGTCGCGCGCGGTTCCCCTGGGCGACAACGGAAACATTACCCGCGAGCTCGGTGCCTATGGGGCGCACCTGCGCTGCGGCGGCTAAGAACGGCTTAGGTTCTCTACTGGCTTGCGCATGACTTCACTCCGATTGGGGTCGCTGTCATCATGGTCGTCACGATCGGTATTTTATCGAGACGAACGGGACAGCCATGCTCAAGCTCTATCACTGCGCCGAATCTCGATCCATGCGCTCGCTATGGCTGCTCAACGAGATGCAGATTCCGTTCGAGCTCATCGATATGCCTTTCGATCTCTCGGTGTTAAGAGCAGCGGACTATTTGTCAGTGCATCCGCTCGGCCGCGTGCCGTGTCTCGTCGACGGCGATTTTCGCCTGTTCGAATCGGGCGCCATCACCGAGTATCTGTGCGAGCGCTATCCGCAATGCGGCTTGGGCAGGCTCGATCTGGAGCCCGAGCGGTATGAATGGCTGCAATGGATTCACTATGGTGAAACCATCGCGGTCCACGCCGCGGCGCTCGTGCAGCAACGTATTTTCATTGCGCCGGCGGATCGCTCGGCGGTGATCGCCAAATTGGAGGGACGCCGGTTGGAGAAAGCGGTGCAGGTGTTGGAGGCGCCGCTAAATCAACGAGATTTTCTCCTGGATACGGGATTCAGCGCCGCCGATATCGGCGTGGGTTTCAGCCTGCATCTCGCTGACCGCTTCATTGAGCTGGCAAAATTCCCCGGCGTGTCGCGGTATCTCAAGCGCTTGCGGGCTCGAAGCGCCTTTCAAGCCTCGCTGCCCGCCGGCGCGGTTCGTCCGGTTGCCTGGCTTCCCGAAAGCTAGCGCAAGGGTTTGCCATGCCGGCCCGCGCCGCCGCTGAAAGTCATGGCACCCGCGGCGGTCTCGCCCGAGGCTAGCGTGACCTGGCCATGCGCTATTTCATTGGCTATCGCGCTCTCCTCGCTCAAGCCCCATTGTTCGATCGCGGAAAGCCGATCGTGGCGCATGGCGGTTTGCGGAAAGCTTGACAGCTTCTGCGCCAGCTCGATGGCGGCGGGCAAGGCGTGCCCGTCCGGGACGCAGCGATTGATCAAGCCCATGCTCAGGGCCTCCGTGGCATCGATAGACCGACCGCTCAAGATGAGATCCATTGCACGGCCGTGACCGATGATGCGCGGCAGACGAATGGTGCCCAAATCCACCAGCGGAATGCCGAAGCGGCGGTTGAAGACGCCGAAGATCGCGCTGGCACCCGCGATCCTAAGGTCGCACCACAAAACCAATTCCAAACCGCCGGCCACGGCGGGACCTTCGATGGCGGCGATGACTGGCTTGGACAGTCGCAGCCGGGGCGGTCCCATCGGAGAGTCGCCGCTTGCGGAAAGCGAAATGCGATCTCCTGTAGCAAGTGCTTTCAAATCGGCGCCGGCGCAGAAAACATCGTCGCCGCCGGCGAACACTGCAACATCGAGTCCGCCATCCGCATCGAAAGCGCGAAATGCCGCGGCTAGGGATTGCGCCGTGGCCGCGTCCACGGCGTTGCGCCGTTCCGGACGCAGCATGCGAATTACCGCGACTCGATCAATCGCCGTTACGGACACTGACATGCCGGCACCTCGTAAAATGGATCGAAAACATAGCATGCGCTAAGCTCGCATCACAGCTGTCAGAAGTGGAGCCCCAATGCGCAGTCGAGTGAGCATGGCCGTGGTTTGTGGGTTGGTCCTCGTGCTCCACGGCAACGCCCGGGCGGCGGGCAGCGATGCCTGCACATACTTGACCGGCCTCCAAATCAGCACGGTGCTCGACGTCGCGATCGACGCCGGACAGCACATTGGTCCCGGTGGCGCGCTGTGCGGGTGGGGAGAACCCAACGATCCCAACCATAGCGGCAAGCACGTGCTGCTCACGCTGTATCGCGCAGTGGGCAAGTTGAGCCCCGTTGAACGTTTCGAAAACGGCAAAACTCCTATTCAAGGCATTGCGAAAACACCGGTCAGAGGCATCGGCGATGATGCCTATTTCATCGACACGCCCGGTTTTGGGTTGGGTCTCAACGTCAAGAAAGGCAGTTCTGTGTTTCAGGTGAAGGTCTACGGATTTTCGCCGGAGCAGATCAAAGTTTTCGAAATGACGCTGGCGCAAGATGTTCTAGTGAAGCTCTGATGGCACCCGCCCCGCACCATGTGGTGATCGTGGGCGCAGGGTTCGGCGGACTGTCCGCCGCTCAGGAACTGGCCGGCGCACCGGTTCGGATCACCATCATCGATCAGCGCAATCATCATTTGTTCCAGCCGCTGCTCTATCAAGTGGCTACCGCCGCGCTCGCCACCTCGGAAATCGCCTGGCCCATACGCTTCTTGATGCGCAAGCGCGAGGAGGTGACGACGCTACTGGGCACGGTTGGCGGCATCGACACACGCAAGCGGCGCGTCAACCTGCAAGACGGGGCCAGCATCGATTTCGATACGTTGATTCTCGCGACGGGTGCCCGCCATGCGTATTTTGGGCATGACGAATGGGAGCCGTTTGCGCCAGGACTCAAGACGCTGGAGGATGCCACATCGATTCGTCGCCGCGTGTTGCTGTCGCTCGAGCAAGCCGAGCGGGAGACGGACCCGGCGCGGCGTGCCGCATTGCTGACCTTCGCCATCGTCGGAGGCGGTCCGACCGGTGTGGAGTTGGCCGGCGCCATCGTCGAGCTGGTGTACCAGAATCTCGTGGGCGAATTTCGCCGCATCGACACGCGGCAGGCTCGCGTGCTGCTGATCGAGGCGGGGCCGCGGCTGCTGCCGGCCTTCGCGCCGGATCTTTCGGCCTATGCGCTTCGGGCGCTGCAGCGCTTGGGTGTTGAAGTGCGGCTGGGGTCTGCCGTGACCGACTGCAACTCGAGCGGCGTCAGGATTGGCGAGGAGACCGTGGCGGCGGAAGTGATCCTGTGGGCTGCGGGTGTGCGCGCATCGCCAGCCGCCGTATGGCTGGGTGCGCCGGCGGATTCCGCCTGCCGCGTGAAAGTTGAGCCCGATCTGACCGCGCCGGGGCATCCGGAGATCTTCGTCATCGGCGACACCGCGACCGTGATTGTGTGGAATGGAAAACCGGCGCCGGGCATCGCGCCGGCCGCCAAGCAACAGGGCATCCATGTGGCCCGCACCATCAAGCAGCGTTTGGCCGGCGACTCCCGCTCGCGCGTCTTTCGCTATCAACACGCGGGCGATCTGGCCACCATCGGCAAGCGCTCAGCGGTGATCGACTTCGGCTGGTGCAAGCTCAAGGGCTGGTTCGCATGGATGGTCTGGGGCTTGGCGCATATTTATTTCCTGATCGGCCTGCGCAATCGGCTCGCCGTGGCGTTGAGCTGGTTATGGATTTACTTAACCGGCAACCGCAGCGCCTGCCTGATCACGCAGGTCGATCACAACCCGCATAACCAATAACGAAGCCGACGTGCCGTCAGGCGCTGCGGCGCGCCGCGACGGGCAGCGACAGGGGCGGGGAGCGCAGAAAGGTCTCCAGGTCCCGATTGAGGCGCCCCGCGTGCGTTACAGGCAGGCCGTGGGGGACGTCCTCATACACGGTCAATTGCACGTCCGGCATCAGCGGGACAATTCGGCGCGACGTCAACTCGAGCGGCGTTGAGGCATCCCGATCGCCATGATCTGAACATTCAAGGCCGTTCTCCGACTGCGCTGTTGGAGTGCCTTGTAAACCGGGCGGCTGCAAACTGTCAATGCAGCGGCCCTTTACGCAGGGCCGATAAAAGGCGAACCTTACCGCCCTATGGCTACCGCAAAAGCAAAATCCAAGACCCCGCGCAAGAAAAAAGCCGCGGCGACCAAGCGCACTCGGGGCAAGTTGGCGCCGGGCGCCAACGCGCGCGGCCTGGATGCCAGCCAGGTCGCCATCGCCTTGGACAGCCCGGACATCGCCGAGGTGGTTGCCTTGGTGCGCAGCGTTGGGGGTGCACCGATCGGCGCCTATCGAGACCCGCTGGGCGGCCGCGCCTTGGTGCTGGCCTCGTTGCCGCTCAATGCGCTGCAGCCCACGCCGTTTCAGCGCGACCTGTCGCCCACGCATGCAAAGCGGTTGGCGGTGAAGATCGACGAAACCGCCGCGTTCCTGGACCCCTTGATCGTCGTGCGCGGCGAGGAGGGGCGTTTCTGGACGCCGAACGGCCGGCATCGTCTGGCCGCCGGCAAAGTTCTCGGCCTGAAGCAAATTACCGTGTTGATCTCGCCCGACGAGACGCTGGCATATCGCATTCTGGCCCTCAACACCGAAAAAGCGCACAACTTGCGCGACCGCAGCCTGGAAGTGATCCGCATGGCGCGCAGTCTCGCGAAACGTCACAGCACATCGAAGGAGTCGCAGTACACCGCGGAATTCGAAGCCGCCGAACTCCTGACGCTGGGTATCGTTTATGAGAAGTCGTCGCGCTTTGCCGGCGGCGCCTATAGTTCCTTTCTCAAAAAAGTCGACCGCTTTGGCGATCGCACACTGCCGGCCAGCTTGCGGGAACGCGAAGGCCACGCCTCGCGCCTGCTGGAAATCGACGCGCGCGCAAAGAAGATCATCGAGACCCTGCAAGCGCGCGGCTTCAAGTCTCCGTATCTGCGCAACTATGTCGTGGCGCGCATCAATCCCGTGCGTTTTCACAAGGCAAAAAAGGGCGATACAAAGCCGCCGATGCCCCTGGCTCAAGCCCTGACGCGCATGGCCGCGGCAGCCAAGAATTTCAAGGTGGAATCGGTGTCGAGCGCGGATTTGGCGTGGGTCGCCGTTGGTGCGGGAGCACAGGATTAAACGGAGACGGGCATGATCGAGCGCCAGATTGAAATTTCCACCGCGGATGGACGGATGAATACCTTCATTTGCCATCCCGAGCGGCTCGCGCCGCATCCCGTCGTTATTTTCTTCATGGATGCGCCGGGGATTCGCGAAGAATTGCGCGACATGGCGCGCCGTCTGGGAACGGTCGGCTACTACGTGATGCTGCCGAATTTGTACTACCGCTCTAACGTCGAGGAACTGGGTTCGGTCGTGGGCGAGGCAAATGTGGCCACGCGCCAGAAGGCACTGCAGCTCATGACAACGATCAACATCCCGATGGTGATGCAGGATGTGGATGCGCTGCTGGCTTTTGCCGGCAAGGACAAGGCGGCTTCGACCAAATCGATGGGGTGCGTCGGCTACTGCATGAGCGGCCAATACGCCATGAATGCCGCCGTGCGCCACAAGGATGAGATCCGCGCGGCCGCATCAATCTATGGCGTTGCACTGGTCACGGATAAGTCTGACAGTCCGCATCTCACTCCCCAGCGTACCGATGCGCGCCTGTACTTCGGATGCGCGGAGAACGATCAGTATGCGCCCATGGAAATCATCGATCGGCTGCGCGCGGAAATCGCCGCCAAAGGCGGGAATGCGGAGGTGGAGGTCTATCCCGGCACGCAGCATGGATTCGCCTTCGCTTCGCGCACTGTGTATGACAAAACAGCGGCGGAGCGCCATTGGGAACGTTTGTTCACCCTGTTCGGCGAGGCGCTCAAAGGTTAGGGCAGAGGATCCGTTT
>DASYIN010000130.1:0-24297 GCA_035997505.1 Steroidobacteraceae bacterium
AAGCTCTCCGCCACGCCGCAATCCCAGTCGGCGACGTCATTCACCTATCCGGGAACCGCGCCCAGCGTGTCGGCCAACGGCACCGCCAACGCCATCGTCTGGGCGCATGAGAACACGGCCCCGGCGGTGCTGCACGCCTACGACGCCGCTAACCTCGCGCACGAGCTTTACAACAGCAATCAAGGGGCGGGCAATCGAGATCAATTCGGCACGGGAAACAAGTACATCACTCCGACGGTCGCCGATGGGAAGGTCTTCGTGGGCACCACCAACGCAGTTGCGGTCTTTGGGCTGCTGAACTGACCCTACTGCATCACCGAGGTTTCCTCGGCGATCATTTGTTCGAGGCGCTGCAAGTCGGGAATCAGCGGCGTCTCATTGACCATCCGCACCTGACATATGACCGGCGAGCGCTCGGGAAAGCTGCGTGAGGGGTCGGGGCGCACCACGTCGGCGTTGACCCGCACCAGCTGAGGGAACCCCTGGGTCAACATTCCGAAGTAGCCCGCCTTCACCTGGCCGCCGGCGGCATGGAAAATCACAATGCGCGTTCGCGTTGAAATACTGGGCAGTGGTTGTCCGAACGCGCCTTCGAAGGACACGACGGGTACGTTGCGCCCGCCCCAGCTCACGACGCCCACATACCAGGGCGGCGCATTGGTCATCTCCGCGGGCGCTTGATAGCCGATGACCTCCGCGACGCAGGCCCGCGGCACTATCAACCGCTCCCCTGCCAGAGGCACCAGCAAGCTGTAGAGTTCATCGCGCAATTCGGACATGGAGCCTCTACCGAACGGCGGCGCTGCGGCGATTGACCAGCGGCTCGATGGCATCGAGCAGCTGGCTTTCTTGGTATGGCTTGCCAAGATAGTCATCGACGCCCAACTCGATCGCGCGCGCACGATGCTTCTCGCTGACTCTCGAGGTGATCATCACGATCGGAATTTGCTTGAGGCGCGGATCGTTGCGCACGTGCGCGGCCACTTCGTAGCCGTCCATGCGCGGCATTTCGATGTCGAGCAGAATGATGTCCGGTAGATTTTCCTGCAGCAGCGAGACCGCGTCCACGCCGTCCTTCGCCGTCAAAACGCGCATGCCGTTGCGTTCCAGCAAGCGCTGCGTCACGCGGCGCACCGTGATCGAATCATCCACCACCAGCGCGAAGGTGCGCCGATCGCGTTGATCCAGCACCACTGTTTCCGTGGGACGCGCGCGCCACTCCGAGCGCACCAGGGAACCCATGTCGAGAATCAGGACGATGCGGCCGTCCCCCAATATCGTCGCGCCCGCGATGCCGCGGATCGCCGAGATCTGCGGCCCCAGGGACTTCACGACGATTTCCCGGCTGCCCACCAACTCATCGGTCACCAGGGCCGTCGAGTGTTCGCCGGCACGTATCAGCACCACCGACATCGAGACGTCCGAGTCCGGCAAGCGCGTGGCCCCCAAACCGACGAAAGATCCCAAGTGCTGGAAGCGGTATTTCTGACCGCCGTATTCAAACAGCGGCGCATCCTTGCCCAGATGCCGCGCCACGATATTCCGCGGCAGGCGCACGACGCCTTCCACTGTCGCGAGCGGCAAGGCATAGGTTTCCTCGGCCACGCGCACGATCAACGCCTGGCTGATCGCCAGGGTAAACGGCAGCCGGATCGTGAATCGCGAGCCCTTCCCGTAAGTGGAATCTATGAATAATCCGCCGCCCAGTTTCTTGACTTCGGTGGCGACCACGTCCATCCCGACGCCGCGGCCGGCCGCCTGGGTGACATGGCCGGCGGTGCTGAAGCCCGGCTCCAGAATGAGCTGCACCGCCTCTTCGTCGGTGAGCTTCGCATGCGCATCGATCAAGCCGAGCGCGAGCGCCTTCTCCCGGATCAGCTTGACGTTGATGCCGGCCCCGTCATCCGCCACTACGATGACGATTTCCGCGCCGTCACGCTCCAAACTGATCGAAATGCGGCCCACGTCCGGCTTGCCGAGCAAGGCACGGCGATCCGGCGGCTCGATGCCGTGCACGACGGAGTTGCGCAGCATGTGTTCCAGGGGCGCCACCATCCGCTCCAGCATTTGCCGGTCGAGTTCCGCGGCGGCGCCCTGCACCGCGAGTTCCGCACGCTTCCCGGTGTCGTTCGCTGCCTGGCGCACCAAACGGGTCAAGCGCTGCACGTGGCGTTGGAAGGGCACCATGCGCGTGCGCATCAGGCTGTTCTGCAGTTCGGTGATGACTCTCGCTTGCTGCGTCAGCAGGCTTTGCGCCTCGCGCGTCAAGGTCTCGAGCAGCCCCTGGATACTGGCGACGTCGCCCGAGGTCTCCGCAAGCGCGCGCGAGAACTGCTGCAACGTGGAATACCGGTCCAATTCGAGCGGATCGAAGTCGTCGCGCCGGGGCTCGACGTCATGGTGGCGATGCAAAACTTGCGCCTCGGTCTCGATCTCCAGCCCGCGCAACTGCTCCTTCAAACGCGTCACGGTGCGCGCCAGCTCCGCCAGATTGAAATCGATGGAATTCACCTGCTGATCGAGACGGGCGCGGAAGATGCTTACTTCGCCGGCGTTGTTGAGCATGGTGTCGAGCAGGTCCGCATCCACGCGCGCCATCTCGACGCGTTCCACCGCGGGCGCCTCGCGCCCCGGCAACACGGGCGCGCTGCTCAATTCCAGGCTTGAAGCCTCATCCTGCACGGCGGCTTCCGACGAAGCATCCGGCGAGACCGGACGCGACGGCGCTACCGGCGGCGGGACTGGCGCCTGCGGGGCCGGCGCGACGGCCATGGCGGGCGCTTTGGCCACGGTCGGCGCAGCAGCAGGAGCGGCGGCGGACTGCGCCGTCGCGGGGTGCTGCGCGAGTCCGCGAATTTGTCCGATGAGGTCGCGCGCGGCGTCCGGCAGCTTGCCGGTGCTCACCAGGTCGCGCATGCGCGAGAGTTCATCCAGGCTGGCCTGCATGACGGCGTGCGCGTGGTCATCGCCGGCGACCGCGCCGCTGTCGATTTGCAGCACCAACGTCTCGAGTTCGTGGCTCAAATCGCCCATGGCGGTTATGCCGGCCATCCGTGCCCCGCCCTTCAGGGTATGCAACTGACGCTGCAGCTCGGCGACGGGCTGCTTGTCCTTGCGATCCTGATTCCAGACGGTCAGCGAGCCCTGAGCGGCCTCCAGCAGCTCCGTCGCCTCTTCGCTGTAAATGTTGGCAATTTCGTGATCGAATTCCTCCGCGGGCGGAGCCTCGGCCGGCTGCGCCGAGGGCTGCGGCGCGGCAGGCGGTGCGCTCGCGGCGGACTCACTGACGACGAGCGCAGGTACCATCGCGGAGGCGCTCGTATCACGCGCCGCGGCGGCAATCATCGCGTCCACTTCGGTCTCCAGATCACTGAATCGCGCCAGCAACGCAGGCTGATCGGAGAAGAATCCCGTCGACTCATTGATGTGAGAGAGCACGTTTTCAATGGCGCGCACCGACTGCTCGAGGGTCTCGAGCCCCGCGTCCGATAGGCCATGACCGCTGTCGAAAACCTTGCGCATCACATTGTTCAGCGGCTCGGTGATGCGAATGCCGTGGCGCGCCTCCGCCATCTTGGAACTGCCGCTCAATGTGTGGATGGCCCGATACACCGATTCAGGCAGATCGTGCGGCGCGGGCTGGTCGGAACGCTTGCGCAGGTATTCGCGGATCTCCGTCAGATGACTGGACGTTTCCTTCGAGTAGATATCGTGCAGCGCGGCGTCCATGGCCGGTTTTTGAGGCGCCCCCGCGCCGCCCCAGCTCGCTGTCGCGCTGTTCGCATCGGATCCGGCGCGATCCTCCGGCGCGATGTTGGCCCTTGCCTGCTCAGGATCACGTCCATCGGCATAGGCAAACGCGCGGCTCATCAGCGTCTCGACCGGCGTGGAGCCCGGGCGTCCGGTCTCCAGTTGTTCCACCAGTTGAGGCAATGCCGCCACTGAATTGCGCAGCAGCGCCATCATTCCCGGCGTACGCGTCAGGGTCTTGTCGATGATTCGATTCAGCAGATTCTCGATCGACCAGGCGAATTCCGCGATCGAGCGCGCGCCGACCATGCGTCCGCTGCCCTTCAAGGTATGAAAGCTGCGGCGCATGGAAGACAACGCCTCCAGATCCATCGGGTTTTGATCCCACATGGGGAAAGCCTTCTGCACCGACGCGACTTCTTCCTTGGCTTCCTCGATGAACAGTTCGACGAATTGCGGATCGACCGCCTCGGGTTCCGGCACGGCAATCAGCGGATTGGTCGCGGCATGCGCCCGCTTGGTGCGCTCCATGGCGATGGTGTCCGCCGGGTCGAGCTTCATCGTCTTGGCGGCTTCGCTGCTGGTGAGCGCCAAATTCGGCACACGCGACAGCGTGTCATCGTCCGCCAGCGTCTTGAGACACATCTCGGCGTTGTCCAGCATGTACCACGGATCGGTGCGCCCGTTCTGCACGGTCTCCATGTAGTACTCAATGCTGACGATGGCATCGGCCACCCGCTCGAGTCGGATCGGATCGGGCGGCGGTGCGCCCGGCTCGATCAGCTTGCGTACCTGTGTGCCGATGGCATCCATCAGTTCGACGGCGCGGCCTTTCCCGAGCATCAGGAGGCCCGCAGTGATGCCGCGCAGCAGCTGCGGTACATTGTCGAGGCCTTGGGGCGAGAATTCGTTGGGCTTTTGTACCGCGGTTGAAACCGCTTCTTTGATGCGCGCCAAATTGACGATGCACTCGCGCAGCACCGCCTCGCTGACTTGTCTGAATTCATGATCGTGATCGGGCGGAACTTCCGCCGACGCCGCATCGGCGGGCGAGGGCAAGATCAGCCGTATCAGCTGGTCATCCAGGCTATCCTCGACGGACAGCAGAACGCCCGCGACGCGCACCAACGAATCTTCGGACGGCGGTTTGCCGTCCTGAACGATCTGCGCAAGCGCCTGGATTTCTTCCTGCACGCGCTGTCGCAGCTCGCCCAGGCCCAGCACGCCGAGCGTGTCGCTGATTTTCTTCAGCAGCTCGAGCTGCGGCTGAAGTTCCGAGCTTTGACCGCCTCCACGGCGCACGAAGATATCGAGCACATCCTTGACCTTCGAGAGGTCTTCCTTGATGGCCGCCGCCACCGTACGCATCAATTTGACGCTGGGCGCCGACAGGCTCTCGCGCTCCTGCTCGATGTTGTCGTCGACCGGCAGCAGTTCGGCCAGCTTGAATGACGCGCGCACGGCGGAAATTCGCCCGCCGCTGGTGGTTGCGCGCGCGACGTAGTAAAGCAGGTTGTTGAGCAGGTCAATCGGCGGGTCTTCGCAATAGCGCCCCTCGCCGAGTTCGTACAGCGCCTTGATTTGCCGGTCCGCCTGGCCGAGCAGGCGCTTCAAGGTCGCGCTGCCTTCCAAGCCGTTGGCTCGAACCGCCTCGAGGATCGCGCCTACGACCCACCACAGCTGAAATACCGGCTGCGTCGTCGCGACTTGTTCGAGTTTTTCGGTGACCTTGGCAAGAATCTCCAGATTCTGCACCGTGCGCTCGCCGCGGATGTAGCCCAGCAAGCCGATTTGGAATCGAGGCCGCAGACGCCTCGCCCATTGAGCCACGGAAATCGATTGCTCCCCCTGCGTCAGGGATTGGGGTGCCGCGTTTTGGTCGGACTTCAGATTGAGCAGCAGCAGCGTGCCTTCGGACAGCAGCGGGCTGCCGCGCACGGAACGTAAATCGTTGAGCAGCGGCAGCAGCACCAGCGCCAGGTCTCGGCCGCCCGACAAGACCCGCTCCAGATAGGTTGGCAGCTGCACCATGGCGCGCATCAACGCATCGAGCCCGTCGATCTGCCGTTTTTGATCGCTGCCCGAATTCAGCAGGTAGCGCGTGACGTGCTCCATCTCCTCGGCCAGCAACGCCGCGCCGTAAACCTCGACCAGCCGCAGCACGCCATGGGCCGAGTGCAGCTGGTCGGCGCATTTCTCCAGCAGAATGCGCTGATCGGGCCGTTCGGCGTACGCCTCGAGCGAGGCACGCGCGTCGTTCAACGTCGCGCTGAGTTCCTTGGCGACGATGTGCAGAGTTTGGGAGCTGATGTCAGTCATGCCGGAACCGTCGGGAGCCTAAGCTCCGATGCCGCTCGCCTTGCGCATTTTTCCGGGACTGGCCGGCGCCGCTGCGGCGGGCACCGGTGCGGCCGGCTCTTTCAGGGCGGGCAGCTTGCTCGATGTCGCGCCCGCGCCGTTGCCGTAGTCGGGGAGTCGGAATCCCGCCACCGATTTGCGCAGCTGCGCCGAAAGCGCAGCCAGCTTGGCGATTGAAGTGGATGTCGCCGTCGAAGCTTCCGCGGTCTGTGACGAGATTTCGCGCACCACTTGCATGTTTTTCGAAATGTTGCCGGAGACGGCCGCTTGCTGGCGCGCGCTGGCCGAAATGTTCTGCACCAAGCTCGCGATCTGATTCGAAACCTGTTCGATCTCCTCGAGCGCCGCGCCGGCGTTTTCGGCCAGAAGAGCGCCGCCGACCACATCGGTCGTGCTGCGCTCCATCGACACGACCGCCTCGTTGGTATCGGTTTGGATGGTACGCACCAGCACTTCGATCTGCTTGGTCGCATTCGCGGCGCGCTCCGCGAGTCTCTGCACCTCGTCCGCCACGACGGCAAAGCCGCGGCCCGCTTCGCCCGCCATGGATGCCTGAATCGAGGCATTCAGCGCGAGAATATTGGTCTGCTCGGCGATATCGTTGATCAATTCGACGATGTTGCCAATTTCCTGGGAGCTCTCTCCCAGGCGCTTGATGCGTTTGCTGGTCTCTTGAATCGTCTCGCGAATGGCATTCATGCCGTCGATGGTGCGCCGGACGGCATCGCCGCCCTTGTGCGCGACGTCGACCGAATGACGCGCCACGTCCGAGCAGCGCTCCGAATTGCCGGATACTTCTTCGATTGAGGCCGCCATGTCGGCCATCGATTCGCTGGCCGCGGATATCTGACGCGATTGCGCGCTGCTCGCCTTGGCTATGTGGGCCGCGGCCCCTTGGGTCTGCTTCGCCGCGCCGTCCAATTGAATGGCGCTGTCGTTGATGGTGGTGACCAGCTCGCGCAGCGCCTCGATGGCATAGTTGATCGAGTCGGCGATGGCGCCCGTGATGTCTTCGGTGACGGTCGCCTGAACCGTAAGATCTCCGTCCGCGAGGCTCGACAGCTCATCCAGCAGGCGCATGATCGCTTCCTGGTTGCGCTCATTCTCGCGCACCCGCAGCTCATTGCTGCGGCGCTGATCGGCGGTCTTCGAATACGTCCACGCCAGCGCGCCGAACAGCAGCGCCGCCAGCGCCAGCAAGCCTAAGATCCAAACCTTGTAGCCGCCGCCGCTTTCAACGCGCGGGGTTGTGTTGCCCAGTTGGGTTGCGAGCGTATTGGCGAGCGCCGGCAAACCGCGCGCGGCGACCTGGGCCTTCGCGAGGGGCTCGGCCGCACCGATCGCCTTGCGCACGCTGGCGGTATATTGCTGATTGCGTTGCACCACCGTCTTCAGCCGCTGTTCAGCATCGGCACCGGTGACTTTTTGGATCGCAATTCCGGACTCTTCTCCTGACAACCCGCGCATCACTTGGTTGAGGAATTCCAAACTGTCTGCGAGGCGTTGCGCACTTGGGCCGGCATCGCTGACACCCGCCGCCAAACCGGTCAAATCCTGTTGAATGCGCTGCATGGTCAGTTCGAAGCGTTCCAGATACCGGCTCATCCCTTCCAGCTTCTGGACGCCCACTGAGCTGCCCAGATCACCGAGCTCCGATAGCAGTTTCGGCGCCGACTCGCGGACCTCCTGGGTGGACGTTTGAATCGTCTCGACGGAGGTGCGGGCTTCCAAGACGGCTGCCACGCCGTCGTTCAGCTTGCTCCAGGTGCCCGGGTCTCCGGCGCCCAGCGTGTTGCTGCGCAGGGCTTTGAGCCGCGCGGCGCTCTTGGCGAGCGCATCGAAAGCGCTCGCTTCGCCGCGCAACGCATTCTGTGCCTCGAAGGGCATGCGCTGCGCCACGAGCGACAGCTGCTCCGCGGGCGCGGCGACCGGGGCGGAATTGCGAGTCAGCGCGGTCAGCACGGCGGCAATGATCAGGCATAGCACGACGAGCCCCGCCAGCAGCGGCAGAAGATTTGGACCGGCTGATTTCTCGATTCGCCTTGTCGTCATCTTTTTCCCACGTCTAACTTGCCGCCTGCAGGAAGCTCTGGCTCTCGACCAAACTCTTCAAGCTCAAAACCGGCCAAACTTCGCCCCCACGGCGAAAGGCGCCGGCAAGATAGGTATCGCACCGGATCACCGTCGGCGGCGCTTCCGCACTGAATTCCAACTCCGCAAATCGCCGGAATCCCAATACTTCATCGACCATCAAGCCGGCCGGAATATCCCGGTGATTAACGACGATGATGCGCGTATTACGCCCCGAGGTGGTCGCACCGCTCCCCAGAAATTGCCGCAAATCCAGCATCGGCATGAGCGCCCCGCGCACATTGGCCAGCCCCTTGACCCAGCTCTTGGCGCCGGGAATGCGCGTGACCACCGCCGGATATCCCAAAACCTCCCGCGTCTCTTCCCGGGCCACTAAAAAAGTCTCGCCGCCCATGCGAAATGCCACACCCACCCACTCTTGCCCCGCCTCCGCCTCGGCAACGCTATTCGCCGCCACCGTGCGGCTGCGCTTCTCCAATTCCTTGAGCAATTCGAACGGCCGATCGCGCAAGCTGCGCAGGCTGGTGTCGGTCCCGCTAGCCGTACTCGTCATGTGGCCAGTGCGGCCTGCGCCTTCTCAACCAGTGCCTGCGCGGACACGGGTTTCACCAAGTAGTCGACCGCGCCTTGCCGCAAGCCCCAAACCCGATCGGTTTCCTGGCCCTTGGTGGTCACCATGATGATGGGGATCAGGCTGGTTTCTGGGTCGTTGATGAGCATCCGCGTGGCTTGGTAGCCGTTGACGCCCGGCATCACGATATCCATGAAGATGAGATCCGGTTTCATCTCCTTTGCCTTGCGCACGCCCTCTTCGCCGTTTTCGGCGGCGGCTGTTCTGAAACCGTGCTTTTCCAGCGCCTTTTGCATGACGAATACCTCGGTGGGTGAATCGTCAACGATTAGAATCAATGCCATCTCGTATTCTCCGTCATTTCCCGACGTGAGCTTCGATCGCTCCCAACAATTCGTCTTTGGTGAATGGCTTGGTCAAATAGTGCTCCGAACCTACGATGCGGCCGCGGGCCCGATCGAACAGGCCATCCTTGCTCGACAGCATGATCACCGGAATTTGCTTGAATACCTTGTTGTGCTTGATCAGTGAGCAGGTCTGGTATCCATCAAGCCGAGGCATCATGATGTCCACGAACACGATGTCCGGCTGATGGTCTGCGATCTTGGACAGGGCGTCGAAACCGTCGACGGCCGTGAACACTTCGCAACCCTCCTTGGTGAGAAGTGTTTCAGCGGTTCGGCGAATGGTCTTGCTGTCATCGATCACGAGGACCTTGAGGCCCGTGAGTTTAGGCTTGCCGCTGGTGATCATGCTCTCCATGACTTGCGTAGGTGCTGGAATCTTGTGGCTTTTTAACATATCCAGGCCGCGCAAGCCACGGTACGGGGTCGACATTTCGAGGCATCTACGGGCAAACAACGGTGGCGTGGTTCACAGTTTTCCCAAGAGGGCGGGCGACTTGACCGCTTGCGCTAGACTGGAGGAATGAGCATGTCGTCTCGAGTGCGTCTCGTCGTGGTCATGGATCCCATCGCCGCGATCAAGCCGGCGAAGGACACCACCCTAGGGCTGCTGCTCGCGGCGCAGGCGCGCGGCTGGGAGCTCTACTATGCAGAGCTGAAGGACCTGTGGCTGCGCGATGGCATCGCGTGGGGCCGCCTGGCACGGCTTTCGGTCATGGACGATCCGGCCAACTGGTTCTCGCTCGGCACCGCGACGGCGGCAAAACTCGGCGAATTCGACGTGATTCTGATGCGCAAGGACCCGCCTTTCGACACCGAATACATCTACAGCACCTACATCCTGGATCGCGCGCAGCTGCAAGGCGCGCATGTCTACAATCGGCCTCAGGGGCTGCGCGATATCAACGAAAAGGTCTATACCGCCTGGTTTCCCGAGTGCTGCGCGCCCACCCTCATCACGCGCGACATGCACGACATGGGCGAATTCTTGCGCGAACACGGCAAGGCGGTGTGCAAACCCCTCGACGGCATGGGGGGCAAATCCATTTTCGTGCTCGAACAAGGCGACAAGAACCGCAATGTCGTCTTCGAGACCCTGACCGGCTACGGCACGCGCTACGCCATCGTGCAGCGCTACCTGCCCGAGATCGTGACCGCGGGCGATTGCCGCATCATCCTGGTCGACGGAGAGCCGGTTCCCTTCGCCTTGAGCCGGATTCCGCTGCCGGAGGACAACCGCGGCAATCTGGCGGCCGGTGCGCGCGCCGAGAGCCGTCCGCTCAATGAGCGCGACCGGTGGCTGTGCACGCAGATCGGACCTAAGCTGCGCGACGCCGGAATGATATTTGTCGGACTCGACGTCATCGGCGATTACGTCACCGAGATCAACGTCACAAGTCCGACGGGCATTCGCGAACTTAACAAGAAGCATGGTGTCGACATTGGTTCGCTTCTGATGAACGCGATCGAGAGGAAATTGGGCGCCGCGTGAGTTCTGAAACGCTTCAATCGGGCGACGCATTGCAGGCCGGCGATATGCTGCGCAACCGGCTGCCGCCGGCGAACGACCGCATGCTCACCACGTGTTTTCTCGCGGCACTCTTGCATGGAATCATCATTTTGGGCGTGACGTTCAGCTCCACCAGCAGCAGTTCGGGAGACGAGGGCGCGCCGGGTCTCGAGGTCGTCCTCGTCAATGAACGCGCTCCCGCCGCGGCCAAGAATTCCAATGCGCGCTATCTGTCACAGCGCACTCAATTGGGTTCCGGCAACACGCTGAAGCCTGAACGCAGCGTGATTCCCAAGTCATCGCTGATGCCCGTCGACCGCCTGGGCGTCCCGAGCGGGCAGGGATTGGACGCGCAGCGGGCCGGCGCCGACACCGGCGCGGAAGATCTGGTCGCCACGCATAGCCCGTCTCAAAAGATATTCTATTTCGCCGCCACCAGTGCGGCAAAGGACGCTTCCGAATTGCCGCTGCTGCTCGAAAAGCGGCCCGACCTCGCCATGACTCCGAACGATGACGGCATCGAACTGAGATTGCGCGGTGAAACCAAGCAGGAGCTGTGGATCGCCGCCGATACGCGCGAATCCGACGTCGCGGTGTATTTGGACAGCTGGCGCAGGAAGATCGAGCGCGTCGGCACCATGAACTTTCCGGATGTCGCGAGGCGCGCAAAAGGCTCCGGAACACCGGTCATCGAGGTCACCATCGGCGCGGACGGCAAACTGCTGCAGACCGTCGTCAGGCGCAGCAGCGGTCATGCCGAAATCGATGAGGCAGCCATGCGCATTTTGAAGCTGGCCGCGCCTTTTGATCCGTTCCCCGGCGAATTGTCCTCAAAGCATGACCAGATACGCATCGCGTACGAGTGGCAATTCCTGGACGGAGCCTCGCGAGGCGGCGCGGTGTTTTATTCAGAGCCGAACAACCCTTGACGGCTGGGCCCTCATGAGCGAATCAGGCTATCTGACCAACCAGCTTCTGATCGCCATGCCCTACATGGGCGACCCCAATTTTTCGCAGAGCGTCGTACTGGTGTGCGATCACACTTCGCAGAGCGCGCTCGGGCTGATCCTCAATAAGCCGCTGCCGATGCGCATGGGGGAGATATTCGAACAGCTGGAAATCGATCTCGGCAAGGGACCCTTGTGGGATCGCCAGGTGCTGCGCGGCGGGCCCATGCAAACCGACCGGGGCTTCGTCGTGCATCGCGCGTTCGGCAAATGGGATTCGACGCTCAAAGTCTCCGATACGCTCCATGTGACCACCTCGCGCGATATTTTGGCGGCGATGGCTCGCGGCGAAGGACCCGACGAAGCGGTGGTCGCGTTGGGCTACGCCGGCTGGGACGGCGGCCAGTTGGAGGAAGAAATCCGGGCGAACGCGTGGCTGAGCGCACCGGTCGATCCCGGGTTGATTTTCGAGCTGCCGTTCGAATCCCGCTGGCAAGCCGCGGGGCGTTTGCTCGGCGTCGAACTGTCCCGGGTCAGTCCCATCGGCGGAAATGCCTGAGTCTCCCCGGCCGAAGGTCGTTCTGGCTTTCGACTTCGGCCGGCGCCGGATCGGCGTTGCCTGCGGCGACACGGTCAGCCGGAGTGCCTCCGCCCTGCAAGCTGTGCCCTCCGGTCCCGACGGACCACGCTGGGAACTCATCGGCTCCATGCTGCGCGATTGGCAACCCGATATGGCGGTGGTCGGGCTGCCGTATAATGTGGACGGTACCGATAGCGACATGACCAAAGCTGCCCGCGGCTTTGCGGCCGAACTGGCACGGCGCTATTCGCTCGAAGTTGCTTTGGTGGACGAGCGCTACTCATCGCTCGAAGCCGAAGCGCGTTTAAAATCGGCGCGCGAGTCCGGGTTGCGGCGGCGGCGGGTGGCAAAGTCCGATGTTGATGCCGCGGCGGCATCCGTGATCTTGGAACGCTGGTTCACCGAAAGAAACTGAGGCGCAGATGCGATCACAACAAGACAGCGCGGGGGGCTTGCGCCACCTCATCACGCTCGAAGGGCTGGCGCGCGACGCATTGACGGCCATTCTCGACCGGGCCGAGCGGTATCGCCGCCTGCCCGGCCAACCCGCTTATGAAGGGCGCGAACTGGCGGGTGTGACGCTGGCGAATCTGTTTTTTGAACCGAGCACGCGCACACGCGCGTCGTTCGATCTGGCCAGCCGCCGCTTGGGCGCCCATGTGCTGAACCTCGACCTGCATTCCAGCTCACGTGCCAAGGGCGAGAGCATGCTGGACACCATATACACGCTCGAGGCGATGAACACCGATGTGTTCGTGATTCGCGATTCGGAAGCCGGGATGCCCGAGTTCCTGGTTGATCATGTCGCCCCGCACGTGTCGGTGATCAGCGCGGGCGAAGCGCATGTTTCGCACCCCACGCAGGGACTGCTCGACGTGCTGACGATTCGCACGCACAAACGACGTTTCACCGGCCTTAAGGTGGCGATCGTGGGCGATATCAAGCATTCGCGGGTCGCCCGCTCGGCGGCGACCGCTCTTGGCACGATGGGAACCACGGATCTTCGCCTGGTTGCGCCGCAGGCGCTGCTGCCGGAAGAGGCCGAATTTCGCGGCGCGCAGCGCTTCACGCGCATCGAGGACGGCATCGCCGGCGCCGATGTGGTGATGATGCTGCGAATCCAGCGGGAGCGCATGGCGTCGGCCGCCTCGCTCGACGACGCGGCGTACTTCACGGATTTTGGATTGACCGCGCAGCGCCTGAAACTAGCCGCCCCCAGCGTGCTCGTCATGCATCCGGGGCCCATGATCCGCGGTGTTGAAATCTCGTCCGAGGTGGCCGACGGGCCGCGCTCGGTCATTCGCGAACAGGTGAACAACGGCGTTGCGGTGAGAATGGCCGTGCTGGCCTCGATCGCCGCCACGCTGACGCGGCACCGCCGACCGCTTTAATTCAGCGAGTGACGCGGCGGCAGCGCCTATGGCAGCCGAATCTGCGCGACGCCGGCCTGTTCGAGCGTGCGAGCGGCCGCAAGACAATTATCCTCGCGCCATGGCGCGCCGATGAGCTGCACACCCACGGGCAGGGCACGCTCCGCCGCCGTTTCGCCTTCGTCCGGCCAGACCGGCACGGTACATACCGGCAGTCCAATGCACGAAACGGGCTGCGTGAGCACACCGAGCCCGGCCTTCGTGGGAATGCTGCGGCCGTTGATCTCGAGCGTTTCCTGGCCGACACGCGGCGCCACCGACGGAGCGGCGGCCGCAATCAAAAGATCGAAGCGCTCAAACAGCTTGATTGCCTCCCGATAGGCTTGTTGCCGGACACGCTGCGCCTGCACCACCCATGACGCGGGAATCAAACTACCGGCCACCAAGCGCGCGCGCGAAGCAGGCCCGAAATCCTCGTACTGTTCCATCAAGCGCGGGCGATGCAGTGCACCGCCTTCGGCGCCGGTGATGATGTAAGCGGCCGCTCGCGCGACCTCTGCGCTCTTGAACTCCGTCCACTCGGTTGCGCCAAGCGCCGCCGCCGCCAATTGCACGGAACGCCGTGCCGCCGGATCGGCCCAATCGTGAAACCAGCCGCCCAGGATGCCGATTCGAATTCCCCTCCGCAGCGCCAGCGACACGCCGACCGGCTCCGCCAAGCGCTGCGCACAGGCCGGATCATTGGCGTCAGGGCCTTGCATCGTATCGTAGGAGAGCGCCAGGCCCAGCGCGTCGTTTGCGAATGGCCCCACGTGATCGAGGCTGTTCACAAATGGGTAGGTGCCGCTGCGCGGCAGGCGACCGTAGGTGGGCTTCAGTCCAAACACACCGCAGAGCGATGCGGGCAAGCGGATCGAGCCGCTGGTGTCGGAGCCCAGTGTGATCGGCAACATTCCCGCGCCGACGGCCGCCGCCGAGCCGCCGGAAGAACCGCCGGCGCCGCGCGTCGGATCGCGCGGATTGCGCGTGGTTCCGTAGTGATGATTCTCGGTGAGAAACCCGTAAGCCAGTTCTTCCATATTGAGCGCGCCCATCAGAATGGCGCCCGCCCGGCTCATGCGCGCCACGATGGTGGCGTCGGCGGCGGCCGCCGCGTTGGCGGCGTTGATCTTCGCGCCGGCCAGCGTCACCATCCCTTCGACATCGAACAGATTCTTCACGGCGTAGGGCACGCCGGCGAGCGGCGGCAACGGTTTGCCCTGCGCGCGCAAGCCATCGATCGCGGCGGCTTCGCGCTCCGCCCGCTCGAAGGTTTTCGCGGTGAAGCAATTCAAGCCGGGATCCTTGGCCTGGATCAGCGCCTTGGTTTCCGCCAATACCGAGGCGGCGCTGCGCGCACCCTCAGTGATTTGCCGCACGATCCCGGCAGCCGTGCCGATCACGGGCGAAACACCGGCGCGGCTTCGGAGGCAAAAGGCAGCGGCCACTCGAACACCGATTGGGCGACGGCTTCGAGACGCGAAAACTGCAGCACGATTTCCGCAATCTGCGCCTCGTCGAACGCATAGCCCTGCAGCGCCAACGCGGCGCGCACATACGACTCGAGCGATTTGTCGTGAGCTTCCGTCATGACTCCATCATCCCACACTCGCCGCTCGTCCTGCTTCAAGTCCCGCTTATCCCAGGTGCGTTGCCGCGTTCGGTTCCTCCGTACAGGCTTGGCCCCATTACATCTCGGAGGCTGCAATGACCGCGCAGAATTTGTTCAAAGAAGATCTGGGACTGCGCCGCTACGATCTAGACTGGGTCAGGATCGCCGCGTTCCTGCTGCTCATTTTGTACCACGTCGGCATGTACTACGTGACCTGGGACTGGCACGTGAAGAGTCCCGACGCATCGGGCAATATCGAGCCACTGATGATGCTGACCTCTCCGTGGCGGCTGTCCCTGTTGTTCCTGGTCTCCGGCGTCGCCACCGCTTATCTGCTGGCGCGCCAGGGCGCAGTAGGCTTCATGGGCCAACGGTCGACTCGTCTGCTCATCCCGCTTGTTTTCGGCATGCTGGTGATCGTGCCGCCGCAGTCCTATCTCGAAGTCGTCGAAAAACTGCGTTACACGGGCAGTTTTGCCGAGTTCTATCGGCTCTATATCACCGGCTTTCATGGCTTTTGCCGCGGCGGCGACTGCCTGATCATGCCCACCTGGAATCATTTATGGTTTGTCGCCTACCTGTGGCTTTACACCGCGGTCCTCTACGCCGCGGTTCGCCTCGCACCGCCCGTGATTCCCTGGCTGCGCCGGATTGCAGAGAAACGCTTGTCGGGCTTGGGCGTGCTGCTCTGGCCGATTGCCTATCTTGTCGCGATCCGCTTAAGTCTCGCGCCTCGTTTTCCAGCCACGCATGCCCTGGTCGGTGATTGGTACAACCACGCCATGTATTTCGGCGTGTTCCTGCTCGGCTTTTCGCTGGCCGGCGCTCGCGCCGCTTGGGGCGCGCTGGAGCGCGCGCGTTGGTTGACGCTGGGACTCGCCATTGTCGGCTGGGCTTTCGTAGCCGCCTATTTCGCAGCGTACAGCGACGATGCCGCCGTTCCACCCATGGCACTGCGTTTATTCCAACGGGGTGTTTACGGCGCCGAGCAATGGCTCGCGATCGCAGCCGCTGTGGGATTCGCGCATCGTCACCTGACTCAGGACAGCGCGGCGCGGCGCTATCTGACCACCGCGATCTTCCCGGTGTATATTCTTCATCAGACCATAATCGTGGTGGTGGCGCATGCCCTCAAGCCCTCGCACCTATATCCGCCCGTGGAAGGAGTCCTGCTCGTGCTGGTCACCGCCGCCGCCTGCTTCATGAGCTACGAGGCGATACGCCGAGTGCGGCTGCTGCGTCCCCTATTTGGTCTCGATGCCGGCATCAACGCCGCTGCGGCACGGCGCCGCGCACCCGAGCTCGTGCCGCAGGACATCAACTAGCGATGGCGGCGTCCTTAAAAGCAGGTCGGCCGCCCGCTGCCCGTTCTGCTCGGGTATTTTACGCGGCCCTGGCGCTCCTGTTCGGCCTCTACCTAGGCATCAATCAGGTGGTCGGTCTGCGCGGCACGGGCATCGCCGGCTGGAAACCCATGGTCTGGGAGATCAGCAGCGTTGTCGTCATCTTCGCGCTCATCCCCTTGGTGGTACGGTTCGAGTCGCATTTTCGCTTGGACGCCCATCCACGTTGGCGCATCGTCATTGCGCACCTGAGCGCGGCGCTGATATTTTCGGCGCTGCATGTCGCGGGAATGTTGCTGCTGCGAAAGGTGGCTTACGCCGTTGTCGGCCAGCGATATGGCTTCGACAGCTTGGCCGTTCAAGCGTTCTACGAGCTACAGAAAGATCTCATCACCTATGCCGTGATCTTGGTGGTCATCTTTGCGAACCGCGAATTTCAAGTGAGGCGCACCAGCGATCTGCACGCCGCAGAGCTTGCGGCCGAACTCGGTCAGGCCCGGCTGAAGCATTTAACCGCGCAAATCGAACCGCACTTTCTGTTCAATACGCTGAATGCCATTTCCAATCGCATGCACGAGGATGTCGAGGCCGCGGATCGCATGATCAGCAGCTTGGGCGCACTGATGCGCGCAGCCTATGATTCGGACAATCAGGTGATGGTGCCGTTGGAGCGCGAGCTCGCATGGCTCCGGGACTATGCTTCCATGATGACGGAACGCTTTCGCGGACAGTTGTCGTTTGATCTGAAGGTTGCGCCCGGCCTTGAAGCCGTCGAAGTTCCGCGTCTACTGCTGCAGCCCTTGGTCGAGAATGCGCTGCGGCATGGCCTGCCGGACGGACGCGGCAATCTCACGGTGGATGTCGCACGCCAAGGAACAGGACTGCTCTACACTGTCAGCGATACCGGCGTGGGTATTGATGACACCAAGATAAAACCGGGTACCGGACTTTCAAATGTCGCGCGGCGCCTGGAATTGCTATTTCCCGGTGCGCATGCCTTCACGCTGGCGGCGGGCCACCCCACGGGCACCGTGGTGACCTTGAGCTTTCCGCTCGCTTGACCCACACGGTTGTCATCGTCGACGACGAGCCGCCGGCGCGTGCCAAGCTGATGCGTTTTTTGGCGCCGCTGCCGGAATTCGAGATCGTTGCACAGGCGGACGCCGTGGAGAACGCGGTTGCGGAAATCAAGGCTCGCAAACCGGACTTGGTTTATCTCGACATCCAATTGGGCGCACACAGCGGCTTCGATGTTCTCGAGGCCATTCGCGGCACGGAATCGCCGCACATCGTATTCACTACCGCCTATTCGGAATATGCCGTTCAGGCCTTCGATGTGCAGGCGCTCGACTATCTGCTGAAACCCTACGATCGAGAGCGGTTTCTGCGCAGCATCGACCGCGTCAAGGCGGCATTGGCGGATCCTGATCATGGTGACCTCGAAGAACGCGTGCGCCGCGTGCTGGCCGCGATGCCGGGACAGGCGGCGCCGATCAAACAAATCTTGATACGCGATCGGGCCCGCGCCTATTTCATACCCGTCGACAGCATCGAGCGCCTGTCGGCCGCCGGCAATTACGTGGAGATTCATGCTGCCGGAAAAGTGCACTTGGTGCGCGAGCCGCTTGCCAAGCTGACCGCTCAATTGGACGCCGGCGAATTCATCCGCGTGCATCGCTCGCACGTGGTGAAGCTGACCGCGATCGCCGAGCTGCAGCCCATGTTCCACGGCGACTACGAATTGATCTTGCGCAGCGGTGAACGTCTGGCACTGAGCCGGCGTTACAAGGCGTTACTGCCGCCGGCGATTCGCGAACGGCTTTAAGTTCTGCGCCTGAGCGTACGAGCCGCGTTCGCCCTACAAGAGCGGCGAGCCGCCCTTGGCGCGCACCACCACGGTGCCGGCGATTTTGTCGTGCCACGCCTGGCGGTTGGGATCCAATGCGATCCAGATGAAGCCCAGGAATACCACGCACAACGACAGGAAGCATCCCAGCGCGCGCACAATCGCGGTTTCCCAATCCACGGGCCGCCCATCCACGCGCACCACGTGCAGATCGAACACGATGCCGCCGACCGTCGTCCCGCGCAGTTTCCACATGACGGCGCCATAGATGGCGAGCACCACGATGTGAAAATCGCCAAACGGATGCAGCATGCTCACGGCAAAACCCACCAACAAGACATCGAGGAGCAATGCCCCCATGCGTACCCAAAAACCCGCGCGCGGCATGGCCGCGGTGAAAGCCGGCGTTGCCGGCGGCGGGGCTGGTGTATGGGGTGGCGCCGAATAAGCCGGCGGCACCGGCTCTGCGGCAATGCTCGGACCCGCACCGGCAGCAGCGCCTGCCGCGGGCGCGGCACTCGCAGTCCATCCAGGCCCTGCCATCGTCGCTGCGTTGGGGGGCGGTGAACCGCTGGGGGGCTGTGAAGCGCTGGGCGGTTGGGAACCATTGGCGGCGCGGCGCGCCCGCACACGCAGCACCAGCGTGTAAAACACGGCGCCGAATCCGAAGAAGCCCAGCAGCTTATAAACCAGAAATCCTACGACCGGGACGACGTAGAGAATCAGCACGACCGCGCCGCCGATGAGCACCGCCACGGCGGGATGGCCGGCGGACCCAAGTCGACGGCCCGAGATGCGGCCCCCCAACCATGCCAGCATGACCGCCTTGCCGAACAGCGACATGCAGAACAAGGCGCCGACGACGAATGGAACGGCTGCGATGCCGATCACCGTGACGCACAACAAAACGAGCAGCACGGGCGTCAGCAGGATGCCGATCAGCGCCGCGAGCGCGGTATGACCAGGCTGGGATTCGAGCGTTTGTACGCACTGGTCTATTCCTTGGCGAAACATCAACGCAAGGCAGGCGTAAAACGCCAACAGACCCAGGGCCAGTGTCCAGGCCCAGCCGAGTCCGGGTGCGAAAGCCAGGGGCCTGCCGTAGATCAGACAGTGATTGATCCAGGAGTGGAGCCAGCTGAGTCCGGAGACCCCGCCGATGTCCATATCGATGACTCTCTGCACCGAACCGTGCACCACCGCGCCGGGATCGCGATGCACGCCGCCCAGCACCGCGACCACATCGCCGCCGACCTCGGCGTTCGGTCCAAGCTCGACGCTGCCCAGCACCGCGACCACATCGCCATCCACCTTGGCGTCGATGTAGTTGTTGCCGAGGACGGCGACCGCATTCTCACTGACAGGACCCGTGACCCGCGTATTGCCGAAGACCGAGACCACATCCCCCGCTTCGCCGTCACTGGTCGAAGATCCTAATATCGATACTACAGCCTCAGCTTTTTGTCCGGCTTCCAAATGACTGGAACGGCCGATGTTCACGACACTGCCGTTGTCATGATGCTGCCAACGATGACGATGGCGCACCGTGCTCGGCTTGTCCCAGTCGAGTCGGCCCGGCTGATCCGGCTCATCGCTGGAGTCTTTGTCATCCAAGGCGGACGCTGCGGCCGACGCGTGCTCGTCCGCGGCTGAGGCGGCCGAGGCGGCGGACCCGGCCGCACTGCTCGCGGAAGCGGTTGAAACAGCCGCGGGCGGCGCGGTGCCTTTGGCGACGGCGGCGCCGGGATGCGTCACCACGGCACCGACGCACAGCAACGTGAAGAGAATGCTCAAACGCCGCAACGCAGAGATGTTCATAAATCGTCACCTGCCGAAGAGGGCCATAGATAGAGCGTCCGGTAGGCCGCCGCACCCAGCCCGAATAGCATCACGTAGAGGAGGATCCCGAGCCCCAGCCCGCCGTACAACCACAGCGGCGGAATCACGCGCAACAGCATCGCAGCCAGACCGCCCGCGGATGACACCACCGCCAAAAAGGGATGTACCCAAGAGAGCACCAGGGCAAAAGCCTCGTTCCAGGGTCTACCGCCGAGATAGGCAGATGCGCCGCCCAGAATCGTCGCGGCGACGAGAGCCGCGCAGATGAGAACGAACGCGACGCGCGCGCCCACGGGCCAGTTCGCGAAACTCACGCGCCACCACGGCAACACGGCGCGGCGCTGCAACTCGCCGACCACGCGCGCTTCCAACGTATCGGGAGCCCGGCGCAACGGCAGTCCACCCAGCGCCTGCTTGAGTGCCTGTTCGAGTTTCTGCTCCGCTTCGTGCTTGTTCATGGCGTCAGCTATCCAGTGTATCGCGCGCCCCGCCGCTCTCTTGCAGCAAGGGCAAGAGGGCCGCTCGCGCACGGCGAATGTCGGTCTTGATCTTGGTCAGCGAAACATTGAGCTGGTCGGCAATCTCTTGGTAGGACAGGTCCTCGAAGTGATACAGCACCAGGGGCAGCCGCTGGTGGTCCGGCAGCTGCCTCAAGGCCGCATCGACGATGGCGGCACGCTGCTCGGCGCTCAAGTCCGCCAGAATGGTGTCGGGCACTTCCCAGTCCAGTTCGGGGCCATCCGAGTCGCTATCCTCCGCGGTCGAACGCAGCTCCGAGAACAGGCGCCAGCGCTTGCGGTAACGGCTCAAGTAGTTGAGCGTCAGATTGGTGGTGACGGTCTTGAGCCAACCGCCGGCGGTGACGCTGCTGCGCAGGTCGGAGAAATGCTCATAGGCGCGGATGAACACCTCCTGGGCAATGTCTTCCGCCTGCGTATCGTTGCCCGCGAGGCGGGCGGCAGTCGAAAAAACCATGTCCTGATAGGCACGCATAAATGTCGTGAACTCGGCCGTTAGTTGCGTTTGCACTGGAGTGTGTGTTCGTTTAGAAACAAAACACCGCTGGCCGACAAAAGTTGCTGTTTTAGCCTACAGGAGAAGGGCTTGCCCCATTTTCACCCGGGCGCCCTCGAATACCCCATCCGCCAGGCCAATGCCTGGGGGCGCCAGCACTATGATAGTGGAGCCGTGCTCAAACCACCCCATTTCTTCGCCGCGCTGCAATATGGCGTCGCAGGGGATCACATTGGGCCCTGCATAGCGCAAATGCAGCAGCACATCGAGGAATTTGAGCCGGATGCTGGCGACCAAAATGGCCGCCACCGGCACGAGCGTCAGCAGGGTGCCGGAAGCCAGCCGACACCGAATCACCGCCCGTTCATTCTTGCAGTACAGCTTGTCGACGCGCTTTAGGGCAATGGGATTGACGTTCCAGGCGTCCCCGGAGATGTAATTGACCTGCTCCACCCGGCAATCGGCCGGAGCATGGAAACGGTGGTACATGCTGGAGGTTAGCCGCAACGTGGCGTACCGGCCCCCCTCGTAGTACTGCGCCAATCGAGGATCCGCGAGCAGCTCCTGCAGCGAGTATGGAAAGCCCTTCGCTTGCACCACCATGCCCCGCGCGATCGACCCGCAGGCGCCCACGATGCCGTCGCAGGGGCTGATGAGATGGGCCGGCTCCCGGTCGATCGGGCGCGCGCCCTCCTTCAGTTCCCGCGTAAAGCAGCCGTGCAGACTTGCGAACTGCGTGGTCTTCGCCTCGCTCAAGTCGAGGTCGGAGAACAGACGCCACAGCGCGATGCTGCCGTTGCAGACCCAGGGGTGTTCGATGCGGCTCCACCAACCCATGAAGCGCGTCACCAGACGCCGGGGTATGCGGTTGCTGAACAGGAAGTTGATGTCTTCCTGCTGCGTCAGGCGGCCGATGAGGGATCTGGCATTCATCGTAGTGTCATTCGTTTGCAATACAGTCCGCGCCTGGCAAACGCGCGAGGGAATCGGCCATTAACACGATCGGCTATGTGCTCGCCGGGCTCGCCCTGGCATATCTGCTGCGAAAGGCTTATGTGCGCCTGCAGCTGTCCCTGGCCAAGCACCGCTCGCTCGCGGGTCACTCGCGCATGGCGCGCCGGTTTGCTTCCTGGGTGCCCTTCTACGAATACGGCGAAGCGAACTTCTTCAGCGTGGACTCGGCGCCTCCGGACGTGGTCGCAAAGCGCCGCGCCGGATTCAATCGGCTCTCGGAGCTTTTTGCCGAGCGCTTCAAGCGGTCCATCGAGAAAACCGCGGAACTCGCCGGCAGCGTTTCCGACCTCGAATTCACCACGCGCTACCGCGTGCCCTTTCAATTCAGCGGCTACGTGCGCCGGCATCTTAGCTCCGGTTCCTTCCTCGACTCCTCGTCGGGCGTCACCGTTACCGATCTTGACGGAAACCGTTTTTATGACGTGACCGGTTCCTACGGCGTGAATGTCTTCGGTTATGACTTTTACAAGGAATGCATCGACGCCGGCGCGGCGCGGGTGCGCGACCTGGGCCCGGTACTCGGCGCCTACCATCCGCTCACCGCGCACAACGTGAGGCGCCTGCTCGAAATCTCCGGGCTCGACGAGGTGTCCTTTCACATGTCCGGCACGGAAGCGGTGATGCAGGCCGTGCGCCTGGCGCGCTATCACACCCAGCGCACGCATCTGGTGCGCTTTTGTGGCGCCTATCACGGCTGGTGGGGCGACGTGCAGCCCGGTGTGGGCAACCCGGTGCCGGCCCGCGAAACCTACACGCTCAAGGATATGGATGCGGCCGCGCTCAAAGTGCTGCGAACGCGCCGTGATATCGCCTGCGTGCTCATCAATCCGCTGCAGGCTCTGCATCCCAATACCGGCGCGCCCGGAGATTCCACTCTGGTCGACAGCGCGCGCCGGGCGTATTTCGACCGCGACGCCTATGCGGAGTGGCTCAAGGCGTTGCGCAGCGTGTGCACCGAGCGCGGCATCGCTTTGATCTTTGACGAAGTGTTCGTCGGTTTTCGCATCGCCCCGGGCGGCGCCCAGGAATACTTCGGGGTGAGCGCCGACATGGTGACCTACGGCAAGACCGTCGCCGGCGGACTGCCCGTCGGCGTGCTCTGCGGCAAACATGAACTCATGCGGCGCTTCCGCGACGATCGCCCCGCCGATATCTGCTTTGCCCGGGGCACGTTCAATTCGCACCCCTACGTCATGGGCGCCATGTACGAATTCTTTGCGAAACTGGACGGCGAACCCGTGCGCGCCTTGTACCGCGGACTCGATGATCTCTGGAACGGCCGGGCACGGCGGCTGAACGAGCGGCTGGCCGCGGCCAAACTGCCGGTGCGTGTCGCCAATCTGTCCAGCATCTGGACCCTCTACTACCCGCAGCCGTCGGGCTATAACTGGATGCTTCAATATTATTTGCGTGCCGCGGGTCTGGCGTTGAGCTGGGTCGGCACGGGACGCCTGATATTCAGTTTGAATTACAGCGAAGAGGACTTCGCCGCGGTCGCCGACAGAATCGTGTCGGCGGCCGAGGCGATGCAGCGCGACGGCTGGTGGTGGAATGACGCGCAACTGACCAATAAGGCAATCAAACGCCGTATGCTCAAGGAAATGCTTCAGGCCCGATGGGCCTCGGGCTCGACTTCGCCCATCGGATCGATCAACTCGCCGCGCATCAAGTAGAGCGGCGCCTTGGCGTAAATGATCGCATCATTGAACGGATCGGTCAGAATCTTGGTGGCCCAGACCAGGCCGGTCTGTACCCCCTTGATGAAGAACAGCTGGATCATGCGAAACAGCAGCGCGCCGGCGCCCACCACCAACCAGATCGCGCCCACGTGGCGCACGAAGCCCCAGCCGTCGGTATGCACGGGGAAGACGCCGAAGAAAGTCGGATCCAGCCACAGAACCAGCGGCACCAACGCCCAGACGGCGTGCAATATCACCTTGCGGCGCAGGTTGTAGCCGACCTTGATCTCTTCCTTGTGCTCATGCGTCGCGTGATTGACGCGATCGTAA
>DASYIN010000131.1:0-3237 GCA_035997505.1 Steroidobacteraceae bacterium
AAACGTTGGGCGCAGAATATCACCGACGCTTACGCAGCATCAGCTCCGCAGCGCGAAAAAAGAGCTGGTGGTTGCGGCCGCAGCGGCGGCGGGCAGCCTGGTGTCGAACCTAGCGCCCGGCGGGCGCGAGACGGTGCTGTGAAATGAATCGACGATGTTGTGCCATATGGTCGTGACATTTTGCACAAAGTGCTGAAAGAATTCGTGAACCTGCGGGACGTGGGTGTAGGCGAGCCAGCAAACCAATATCAACACGCCGGTCGACAAGATTTCGTACCAAGCCGCGAACCACGCATAGTTATTGCCGCCCGTACTGAAGTAGATCGCGCGGCGCACATGGCACAGCGGCCGCGAGATGATGCTGTAAAATAACATCAGCAGCAGGATGGAAACCCACAACGGTATGGAGGCGGCCACCACCCAGCCGAAGATCGCTCCCGTCGTGGCGAGCGAGACGATCGCGGCGATCCAGACGCAGAACAGGACCGCATTGAAGATTGCCAGGAATGGAATGAGCAGCGTCACACCCAAATGCCCGCCGTAGCCCGCAGTGGTGCTGAATTGATGCACGTTGCGCTGCAGGTTGTGACCCCACCAGTAGGCACCGTCGCGCCACCGACGGCGCCACTCGCGGCGCTGCTGCCGCCAGTGCTGCCGCCATTCCTTGCTGTCCTTGAACTCAGCGTAGTGCTTCTTGGCGCGATCGATGACCTCCTGCGCATTGAACGGCGCGCCGGCCGCCGCGGCATGCTCCTCACCGGTGTTCGCGAAGGGAACCACCAGCATCATGATGAGGTAGACCAGAATCCAGACGCCCGTGGTGAGCAGCGTCAGCAGTACGAACCCGATTCGCACGATCGTGACGTCGATGTTGAGGTAGGCCGCGAGGCCGGTGCACACGCCGCTCAGCATGGCGCCTTCGCGTATTTGATACAGCCGCTTCGGCGCGGGGCCGGTGCCGCCGCTCGGCTTGGCATCCGCGTGCGGTTCGGTCCCCGGGGTCGTGCCGGCCGCAGCAGGGCCTTCGCTCTGCACCGGCCCCATCTCCTTGAGAACCTCGTCGATTTCGGCGGCGGTCAGCACATTCTTGTGCGGCCGGAGGAAGTGCGCGCACTTGTCGGCGATCGCCTGTTCGAGATCGGCCATGATCTCGATGCGGTCGGGATTGTCCTTGAGCTGCGCTTGCGCGCGCTCGAGATAGGTGCGCAGGCTCTGGTAGCCCGGCTCTTCGAGATGGAACGCATTTCCATTGAGATTGATGATGATGACGGTGTTCATGCTCAGCGACCTAATTGGTTGATTGTGGTGTTGAGATAAGCCCAATAGTCCTTGAACTCCGCCAGTTGAGTCTTTCCCTTGGCGGTCAGCTTGTAGTACTTGCGGGGTGGTCCGGATTCGGACTCCTGCCATTCATAGTCGACGAACTCTTCTCGGCGCATCTTGCTTAGCAACGGATAGAGCGTTCCCTCCTGGGTCGCGAAGTCCGTCTCCTGCAAGCGCTTCATCATGTCGGCGACGTAGACCTTGTCCGCCGAAATGATCTGCAGGATTAGAAATTCCAGCAGGCCCTTGCGGATGGGATTGAATTTTGCGTCGGGCGTCATGTGTGTAAAGCTACCTTGGAGTAACAAGGTACTAGAATGCTAAAAGGATGTCAACTGCCCCGAATCGGGGCCTGCGGCGGCAATTATCAGGAAATGCTGGTGAGCGAGATCAACTGAAGCGGGCGTCAGCCTAGCCGGCTGCGCACCAGGGCAAACACTGATTCGCTCTCGTGCGCGCACTGCTCGATCAGTTTTTCGATTTCCGCCGTGGCTGCGTCTGCATAGGCGCGATCCTTGAGCGCTGGGGCGTTGATATAGACATTGAGCGCCGCGCTGCGCAGCGCGCTGTTGGCAGCCAACACGCCGACGCCGGCATCGCTGATGACCCCGGCGAAGCCTTTTTCAGCGGCGCGCCTCGCGAGCATGACGACCTCTGCGCAGGCGCGAGCGCATGCCAGCGGAGTCTCTGTGGCAGCGCGTAGGTTCGATTGAATCGCCTCGGCGCGGCGCGACTTTTCGTCATCGTTGGACTTGGGCAACCGATAGGCCGCCATGAGCCCATCGAATGCTGCAATGTCCTCTGCGACCATCGCACTGAGCCGCGCGCGCAGACGCTCGGACTCATCACGCACCGCCTTCATGTCCGGCTCGACGGCTTCCAGCCCCTTCTTGCCGAGTGTGACATTGCAGACCATGGATAGGAGTGCCGCGCCCATCGCGCCGATGATTGCCGCGGCGCTGCCGCCGCCCGGGGTGGGTGCGCTGCTGGCCAGTTCACCCAGAAAGGATTGCAGCGAACCTTGCGTGATCATGTACCAACCATCCCCTTGGCGATGCCATGGATTTCCTCAGCGTCCAGCAGCAAATCGTTCTGTTCGAACAAGCGCGCGATGCAGGCGCGATGAAGCGCCAGTTTCAGCGCGCCGAATCCCAAAGCGCCAAATAGAATCTTGCCGTGACTGCTGGTGCCGCGATCGCTCAAGCCAACGCCGACGATACCCGCGGGAGGCGCGGCATTGGCGTCGGCGACCAACTCCAACGACGGATTTTCCTGCCACTGTTTCGCCTCCAGCAGTGTGATTCCGGAAGCGCCGGTTGCGAGTACGATTTGGGCGCCCTTGAGGGCGGCGGCGCGATCGTCATTGGTTGGCGCCTCGATGGCTTCGACCTGAATTCCAAAGCGCGCCTTGACCGCCTCGCACGCGCCTTGAACGACGCCGTGCTTGCGGCCGGTGATCGCGACCTGCGCGCCTTCGCGAGCCAGCAACGCCGCGGCGCGCTGACCGACCGGCCCGGATCCTGCGAGCACCACGGCACGCTTGCCCGCGAGCGAGCGCCCGTGCGCCAGCCACGCGACCGCGGCGGCGGCCGTGGTATTCGAACCATTGCAGTCGAACATCACGGAGACGCGAAATTTTGCGAAGAATTTGGCGCGAATCCCGGCCAGTAACGCCTCGCCTTGCGGCATATTGGAGCCGCCCACAAATATCGCGGTATTTTTCTTATCCTTGGGCGAGCGCGTAAAGATCGCGCCTTCGACCAGGCCGCCGACATTGCCCGCGTTGATGCCGCCATATGCCGAGATGCGGTCTGCGCCGCCGTCGTAACCGACGACATTGTCGAAGACCGAAGGGTGGGGATCCGTATCGAACTGGTATAGGAGTTTTTTCATCGGCGGGCATTGTATCAAGCC
>DASYIN010000132.1:0-16381 GCA_035997505.1 Steroidobacteraceae bacterium
AATCGATCTCGTGTGCCGCTTCCTCATCGAGCCTGGCGATGTCGTGCTGGTCGATGATCCGAGCTATTTCAACTTTCATGCGCTGCTGCGGGCTCACCGGGCCAGAATCGTCGGCATTCCCTTTGCCTCGAGCGGTCCCGACATCGCCGCTTTTTCACAGGCACTTGCGGAACATCGCCCGCGCTTCTACCTGATGAACTCAGCCATCCACAATCCAACCGGCGCGACGCTGTCGCCGGCGACCGCTCATCGCATCATGAAGCTCGCCGAGGCACACGATCTGGTCGTGGTCGAGGACGATATATTCGCCGACTTCGAGACCGAACCGGCTCCGCGTCTGGCGGCCTTCGACGGATTCGACCGGGTGATCCGTGTCGGCAGCTTCTCCAAGTCGGTGTCGAGTTCAATACGGTGCGGCCACATCATCGCGAAGCCGGAGTGGATTGCCGGCCTGAGCGATCTGCGCATCGCCACCGGCATGTCAGGAAGCCCGTTGGCCGCGAAGCTTCTGCACCATGTACTCGCCGACGCCGGTTTTCGTCGCCACATGGATCAGGTGCGGGCCCGCCTGCAGGAAAAGATGGATCGCACGATCAAACGTCTGAAGGGCATCGGGGTCATACCCTGGATCGAGCCGGCTGCCGGGTTGTTTTTATGGTGCAAGCTGCCTGACGCCATCGATGCCGCCAGCGTGGCCCGGCGCGCCCTTGCCGATGACGTCCTGTTCGCGCCGGGCAATGTATTCAGCGTGTCGCAATCGGCCGGAGGCTTCATGCGCTTCAACGTCGCGATGATGGACGATCCCAAGATCCTCCGCGTTCTGCAAAGCGCAATGATCGAATGCGCCCGGAGTCAAAATCAGTGCGCTCTTTGAACCGCGGTCTCGCCGATCGTAATGCGCCATAGCAAACGCTGATGGCCTTGATAACCGCCGGTCGCGGTATGCAATACGCAGCGATTGTCCCACAGGGTCAAGAGGCCGGGTGACCAGCGGTGCCGGTAGACGAACTCGGGTCGGCTCTGATGCTCGAAGAGTTCCGTCAGCAGTGCCGTCGAGTCCGCCTCGTCCATTCCATCGATGCCGATTGTGTAGCCCAGATTGACAAAGAGGGCGCGGCGGCCAGTTTCGGGGTGGGTCCTCACCACTGGATGCAGCTGCGTCGCCATCGCCTTTTCTGAATACCGGATCGCCATCGAACGGCCTTTGTCGCGTTCGCCATAGACGCCGCCGGGCGAGTAGCTGCGGCGAGCCGAATGGATGCCATTCAGGTGTGCAATTCTGGCTTTCATCGCCTCCGAGAGCGCCTCGTAAGCGGCGTACTGATCGGCGAAGAGCGTATCGCCCCCGACCGGGGGAATGACTTTGCCGTACAAGAGAGTGCCGGCGGGAGAGGATTTGAGAAAACTCCAGTCGGAGTGCCAGGCCTCGGCGAAGACAGGAGTGGTTTCATTGGCTTCACGACGCACCTCGACGACGCGCGGATGGCCGGTGATCGATGCTATGAAGGGATCATCACCATCCGGCCCGAGTGCCGCGGCGAAGCGCTCCAAATCGTCGATTGAAAGGTCCTGGCGGCAAATGCCAATGACCTGATGTTTGAGCCAGGCATCGCGGATGAAATCGATATCCCTGTGAGAATGCGGCGCTGAAAGGTCCGCGCCATGGATCAGGGCGCCGCAGCTCGCTGCTGAAGGCTCGACGCGAAGCGTCATCCCGGTCTCCTGATAGGGTGGCTGGGATCATCGTCCGGCGCGCTGAGTTCGTCAACGGTGCCCTCCGTACTTGACCGCAAGTACGGAGGGCGCGCAAAGATCAGTGGGCGGTAACTCGCCTTGCTGTGATCGTTCCGGTGAACGTCACCAAGGGAGTACCCTTCTCATTGAACTCCGTGCCATTGTCGGGCGATCCTGGGTAAATGCTGACCGAGTAGGGACCCGAATAGCTGTCTGCATCGTTGTCCACTGTCACCGTCGCACGGATGATCGCAGGTCCGACGAAAGTGCCGGCTGCCACGGGCGGCGTCAGGCCCAAGGCAATGTGATGCAGCTTGAATTGGTGTCTACCAACCTGGCGCCACACGCCCATGCAGACGTCTCCAGCGCTCGGCGGTCGGCCGGCGGAAAATTGAATTTCCGTCCCGTCGTCATGCCAGGTGGCGAGCCCCCAATCGAACAGCGCTTTGTCGGGGAAGCCGTTCTGCGCGCCGTTCAAGTGGAACTCGAATTCCCAAAGGCCGACGATGGCGCTGCTTTCAGACCATTCATCCGAGACTGTCATGAAGCCCGCGGAAGCGGACCCGGGATGATAGATGGCGGGCGCGAACCGCGCCGAGGAGTGATCTTTGGGCGGCGCGGCGCCGTCGCTGCATCCCGCGTATGCCTGACCGGCGGTCAATCCGAGAAGGCCACATGCAATGGCGAGCCCGGCCGCCTTGATACCAAACTGCTTCATGTTCTAGCTCCTTAAGTAAAGTTCTTGTGCGCTGGACCCGCAACCCCGCCGGTCGCGTTGCCACGAGGAGCTTCATCCAGGGGGCTATGAAAAGGCTTTAAGACGCATTAATTGTCATGAACGCGGGGATGTGCGCTCTTAAGGTATATTGGAAATCAAAATTCGATATTCGTCGGGTCTTGCCGGCCAAATCGAATACCAGCAGACGGGAATGGACCAAACCAGCACACCAATTTACGAGTTCGAGGGCTTTCGCCTTGATACCGTGCTGCAGGTGCTCTCTTCTCCAACGGGCGACCCCATCGCGCTGCCTTCTCGGGCCTTTGAGACGTTGCGATACCTTGTCGAGCGCTCGGGCGAACTCGTGGAGAAGTCCACGTTGATGAAGGCGGTGTGGCCCCACGCGGTGGTAGAAGAGAACAATCTTAACCAATGCATTTTTAGCCTGCGCAAGGTGCTTGGAGAAGCGGCAGGGGAGCGGCGGTTCATCCTGACGGTGCCTGGGCGCGGCTTCAAATTCGTCGCGCCGGTGAACGTGATTCCAAATTCCGCTCATGAGTCGCTGCACGCGGATGCCTCGCTGCCGACACCTACGGGAGGGCGGCGCCCATGGATCCTGCCGGCGGTGGCTTGCGCTGCCGCCTTAGGCGTTGGCGCCGCAGTCTTTCGCTTGAATTCACACCCGTCTCCGGTCACCTCGGCGGCCGAGTACGAACCGCTGACGGACATGGCCGGCTCCGCCACTGCGCCCGCCCTGTCCCCGGATGGTCGCCTGCTCGCTTTCATATCGGGCGGCGACCCATTCTTGAGTGCGGGCCAGATTTGGCTGCGGTTGCTGCCCGACGGCGAGCCTGTGCAATTGACTCATGCTTCAGGACTGATCTTTGCACCGGCATTCACGCCCGACGGTACGCATGTCGCTTACTCGGTGGTCAATCACGTCCTGGGCCGAACTTGGGATACCTGGATCGTTCCGATCACGGGGGGCGAGGCGGTGAGGGTGCTGCCGAACGCATCCGGTTTGAGCTTCATCGGCCCACATACGGTGATGTACTCCGAATTCAAGATCGGCCTGCATCTAGGTATCGTGTCATCGCTCGATGATCGCTCCCAACTTCGCGAAATCTATCTACCCAGTCACGAACGCGGCATGGCGCACTACTCCTACTTGTCGCCCGACCGCAAATCCGTGCTTGTCGTAGAGATGGATCGAACTGCGAGCTGGCACTGCCGCGTCGTGCCCTTCGACGGCAGCTCGCCGGGCAATCCCGTAGGTCCCGCGGGTGCATGCCTTGCCGCGGCCTGGTCCCCGGGCGGCGACTGGATGTATTTCTCCGTTCAGAATGGAAATCACCGACACCTGTGGCGCCAGCGGTATCCGGACGGACAGCCCCAGCAAATCACCTTCGGACCCACCGATGAGGAAACCGTTGCCTGCGCTCCCGATGGACGTTCGTTGCTCACCTCGCTCGGCCGGGAACAGAGCACGATTTGGCTGCATGCCGCCGGCGGCGAACGCGTCCTGACCACCGAGAGCTATGCCTATTCGCCGTGGCTTTCCTCGGATGCGGAGCGGGTCTATTACCTGGCCGCCCGAAGCGCCGCCGAGCCGCCGAGTTTATGGCGCGTGGAAGTCGCCTCAGGCAACAAGCAGTCGCTGCTCGCCGGATTTGCCATCGGCGGGTACGACATTTCGCGCGACGAGAGGCAGGTGGTGTTTACGACGGTGCGCGACGGCCAGTCGCAAATCTGGATCGCTCCTTTGGATCGACATGCGGCGCCAAGTTTGCTGATTCGGGGCGGGGACGAAGTGGCCTTCGATGACGCAGGGGACATCTTCTTCCGAAAGCTCGACGAGCACGCCAACTTTTTGCATCGCATGAAGCCAGACGGTAGTTCAAACGTTCGCGTAGTTGCGACTCCGATCGTGGAATTCCATGCGGTGGCACCGGACGGCAGATGGGCGAGCGTCGACTTGCCGATCGAAGGCGGCGTTGGCGGATCGTACCTGGCGCCGGTCGGCGGCGGTGCGCCCATTTTGATGCGCGAAGGATGGTGGCCTTCGCACTGGTCTCGGGACGGCCATACGCTGTATGTCGAGGTGGGGGCCGGTGATAATTCGCAGCACCCGGCGCGCACCGCCGCCTTGCCGATTGGACCTGACGGCCTGCCCTCGGAATCGGCGACGTCGATTGCCGACGCGGCACTGATTCTGCATCCGGAATTGAATCTAGCAATGGGTTCCGATCGATCCGTTTACGGATTCGTGAAGTTCGAAACTCGTCGCAACATTTATCGCATCCCGCTGCACAACTGAGGAGCGCCACGCACAAATGGCTAAATGGACTTGCAGCCACCGGACGATTGCTCGCCCAGCGCGCCTGTTCCGATCATCGAGTGCCGCGACTCGAGGATGACAAAGTCCTCGGTGCCCTGGACGTACATCGGGAAAACTGTGGTTATGACCAAATTGCCCGCAGGCGTTGTTTCGATGAACCAAATCTCTCCTTGTGTGTATCGAACCAAAACGTCGGCGGCGCGGATATTGCCGGCGACTTTGGCCGTTCCCTTCTGGATGTTGATGGCGCTGAATGTGGATTCACCCTCGTCTTTTGTCGAGGAGATCGTCCGATGACCATCTTTAAACACGGTTGATGCAGCGGCTGTGAAGGAGCACTTCAGTGTGAGTGCATGTTTGAGGCGAAACTCGGGCGTTTCGGCTGCACCGGCCGGTCCAATTGCCAGCAACTGCAATGCAAGGAGAACGGCGAGTCGTTTCATTTATCGATTACTCCCTATTATCGCGCGGCGTCAAATGGGCCGCCGAAACGCAGCCGCCCCGGTATAGCATGGCGATACCAGCCCCTGTTCACATTTCCCGCAAATATCCGCCCAAGAAGCGCTCTTTTATGGCGCAATGGGGCGATTCAGGCGGAGGATCCATCCATGTTCGACAAGATCTCTCGCAGTTGGTCGCTCGCAGGGCAATGTTGGGACGTATTGAAGCAAGATCCGGCGCTGCTCGTGTTCCCGCTGCTGTCTTCGATTGCCTTGTTCGTCCTGCTCGGCTCCTTTGCGCTGCCGGTGCTGGCGCTATCCAACGGCTTCCAACCCTTGGCCGACGGCAGCACAGCGCACACCAGCCGGCTGTTGTTCTACATCACGATGTATGCGTTCTATGTCGTCAGCTACGCCGTCATGATGTTTTTCAATTCAGCGCTGATCAGCGTGGCACTCAAGCGGCTAGATGGTGAATCAGCGAGCATCCGCGAAGGCTTGCAGATGGCGCTGGCAAATCTTCCCGCCATATTGGGATACGCCTTGATTGCCGCTACGGTCGGAACCATTCTGCGCGCGATCGAGGAACGGGTAGGGCTCATTGGCCGCCTTGTCATCGCGGTCATCGGGGCGGGCTGGACTTTGGCGACGGCGATGACGCTGCCCGTGTTGGTCGAGGAGAGTGTCGGCCCGATCGAAGCGATCTCCCGCAGCCTCGATCTTCTGCGGCGCAACTGGGGCGAAAATATCATCGGCAACGGCGGCATCAGTTTGGGCATTGCGGTGATCGCGATTCCCATCGGCCTTCTCGCCGCGGTCCTCATGTTCGCTGCCGTATCGTCGCGGTCGATGGGCACAATCGTTTTGGCGGGCATGATGTTGGTGCTCACCATGGTCCTCATCGGGCTCGTGAGCACTACTTTGCACTCCATATATACGGCAGCGCTGTATCGCTATGCGACCGGCGTCAAGGACAATGCCGGTATCGATGGGGATTTGCTGGCGGCCGCGTACCGCCACAAGTAAAGCGCGTCCATCCCCCGGAGGGTCAGCGGAATAGCTTGGGGGCCAGTTCGTGCAGATCGCGGCGCCATGTCTGCCACTCGTGCGCGGTTCCGGGCGATTCGTAGAATTCCAAGTGCACTCCGGCTGCGCGCAGCGCGAAGACGGCACCGCCAATGCCGGTTTTAAATTGATCTGACTCTGCGCTGCCGACCCCGAGCCAGAGCAGTTTCACGCGTTTGTTGAACGCCGACGGATCCGCGAATGCTCCGCCATACGCCGTCTTGGCGTCAAACGGCCGGTTGTTGCCGGCGACCAGGTCTTCGATGCGCAGGCTCGGTACAACTGGACCGCTGAGAGAGGCAATGTAGGCAAACATGTCCAGATGTTTCAGGGTAATGAACAAGGTCTGCATCCCGCCCATGGACAAACCTGCCATCGCTCGGTGCTCCCGATTGGGGATCGTGCGGTAAGAGGCGTCAATCGCGGGGATCAAATCATGCACGACGACGTCCTCGAATGTGCTGAACGCGCCCTGTAGATCTTGCAGCCATGCATTCGATCCCGCTGCGATGGCGGGTGCGCCGGGACGGCTGGCGTAACCGCGATCCATGACGACAATCATCGGCTTGGCCTTGCCGGTGCCAATGAGATTGTCGAGGATGAATTGCGCTCTGCCCTGATGCGTCCAGCCTGTTTCGTTCTCGCCCGATCCATGCTGCAAAATCAGCACCGGATAGCGGGTGCTCGGATGCTTGTCGTAGTCAGGGGGTGTGTACACCATGGCGCGCCGCCACTTACCGGTGGTTTTCGAAAAATACGATTTAGCGCGCACTTCGCCGTGCGGCACGTTGCCAATGGCATAGTATTCCGCGCCGGCCTCCGGTACTTCGATTCCGCTGGTTTCCTTGCCGTAACCGAAAAAGGTTTCGCTCGCGGGATCGTTGACCGCAACGCCATCGAGCACAAACCAGTAGTAGTGAAATCCGGGGACGCTGGGCGGCGTGGTCACGCTCCATGTGCCGTCGTCGGCTTTGGTCATCGGAAAGGGACCAGCCCCAAGTCCATCCCCGCCCGCCACCTGCACGCTCACCGCGTCCGGCGCTTTGAGGGCGAAGGAGATGCTGTGGTCCGGATGAATGCTCGGCAGCTCCGCCCCAGGCACATTGGATGTGGCCGGCAGTCCTTGATCGTCCGCTCGTGCGCGCTGCACCGGCTGAATCAGTGCAGTCATGGCAAAGATGCTCGCAATCCAGATTTTCATTGAATCCCCCCGCCGATGTCCTTCACCCCACTTGGCTAATGCGCCAGCGTTGCACCGGCTAATCTTCCGATGGCTCCCAGCGTGGTCTGCGCCGCGTTGAGACCGAGACGAAAGTCCGCGTCGGAAAAGGTTGCGTACACGTCTGTTGGCTGATGCCAGTGAGGATCCCAGCCGGCGCCGATCTCGCGGCCGCGTTCGTTCTCTCGCAGACTGATGGCCGGCACCAAATCCATGAAGGGCGTGCTATCCGTGTTGGTCATATGCGGTCCGACTGCCGCGGGGTAGTCGGTCGCGTACGCTTCGTTCGCAGCGTAAAACGCCCAAGCCAATTTTTGCGAGCCCTCCACGGACTTCGAGAGCGCCTGAAATTCAATGTTCACGTCCGCTTCGGGCCGCTGGTCCTTCGACAAGGTGCCGTCCGGCCGCGGCATGCCGTGATCGAAGAGCATCATGTCGTGCTGTGCCATGCCCAGCCACTTCGGTTCCGGATAGCGGCCCGATCCCGAAGGATCTTCCTTTCCTTGCAGGGGCGCGCGTTGCTCAACATAGGCGCGAGCGCCATTCAGTCCGGTTTCCTCGTTGTTCCAGAGTGCGAAGCGAATGGAGCGTTCGGTCTTGACGTCGGGGGAAGAAAATACCCGCGCCAGCTCCATCACCAATGCCGTGCCTGAGCCGTCATCATTGGCCGCTTCGCCCCAGCCGTGACCGTCCATGTGTCCGCCGACGATGTACATTTCCTCCGGATGCGTTGAACCCACTTTGGTGCAATACACCTCTTCTCGCTCACCCGGTTCGGTTGGCTGTTGATTGAGTGCGCGCAGCTTCTCATCAGGTTGCAACGCAGCGTCGGTATTGACGCCGGTATGTGCACGTACACCGCGATAACGTCCGCCGCCTTGCGCTGCGTCCGGTGCGACCGTCGGTCCGCTGGGCCGGCGCGTCTCGGTGGATGAATACTGGTACTTGATGCGCGAAATATTGGCGCAGCCGTAGGCTTTCAGTTGTGCCTCGATCCAATCGACCGCAGCACGGTTGCGATCCGTCCCCTGGCGCCGGTCGCCAAAGCGCGTCAATCCCTTGATGGTCGCCTTGTATCTCTCCAGGTCCAGGCGTCCCACCAGTGCCTTGACCGGATCGGCCTTGGAGTCACTTTCACCCCCCGTGGCCGCCGATGCAGTCGGAACGCCCCCCACCATTACCATCAAGGCTGCAATCGCCGCTGCACTTCGAATCATGAGCCCTCCTGTTGATGCGCGTAGTTTACACGGAGAGCCAATATTCCATAACGCGAGACGGCCGTCGCAAAATCGGCAAATTGCGACTGCCCCGAGTACCGATCACGCCCCGTTGTGTTCATGATTAGTAACTTAAGAGAGTGACAAGTCCCGACGTTTGGAGAGCGATCATGAAATTACCCGCCGGTGTGATGTTGACCGCAGCGCTCTTGTTCGTAAGCGCAGCCTGTCAAGCCCGAGGCCAGGCCACGTCCTCGTTTGCTCCACGTGGTCCGGAGCCTCATGCGACCTTGAGTCACAAGAACGGCGTGAAAAGGTCATCTCACAAGACGACGCATGCTGCCAAGTCGACCGTCATCAAACACGCCGGCCACCCCGCAAGCACACACTAGGCTTGCAGCAGCGCCACGACCGCTGCGCGAGCCGCCGGCGAATGCACGGGCAGGGCGAGAACGTCGCCGGGTTGAGCCCAATCAAGGGCGTAGCGAGCGGCATCGAGTTCATTATCTCGCACGGGTAGCCCGGAGGCGTTGAACCCCAAGCGCAGCAGCTCGGCGCGAATGATGCCGGGTATTTCTCCGGGCGCGCGGCCACGCAGATGCGCCTCATCTTCTTTCACCACGATCAAATCCGGTTTGAATTCCGCGGCCACGCGCGCCAGGTCCGCAATATCTTCATCCTTGCGGTTACCGGCGTGCCCGAGCAACAATCCGAGACGCCCCCGGCTTCGCAATTGGTCAGCCACCGATAAAAATCCGCGCAATCCATCGGGATTGTGCGCGTAATCGATCAGCACCTGTGCGCCATGGTAGTCAAAACGCATCATGCGGCCGGGGTTGTCCGCGAGCTGATCGCCGAAGCGCGCAAAGACAGACGCGATCGTGCCGGCGGGGATTCTAAGGGCCAGCGCGGCCAGTGCCGCGGCGGCGAGATTGGACACGTTGTATGCCGCCAGACCGTTGATTGAGAGCGGCATTCCCACGACACTGCCGAGATCGTCTTCGCGATTCGGTTGTTGCAAGACAAGCCGTCCCTGGCGCACCGCGCAGGTCCATGCCCCCTGCGCGCGATACTCGCGCAAGTGCGGATCGTCCGCATCGAGACCAAACCAAGCAAGCGTCGGCGGGCGGCCAAATCGCGATGCGAGCTCTCGCGCCTTGGTCCGCAGCAGGGCATCATCGGCATTCAACACCAGCGTGCCATTGGGAGCCGCGGCCGCCGCGACGCTGAGTTTTGCGTCCGTCAATCCATCCAGATCATCGATGCCATATTCGCCGAAATGATCTGAACTGATGTTGGTGACCAGCGCGACGTCCGCGCGTGATACCGCAATGCCCCGTCGCAAGATGCCGCCGCGCGCGGCTTCCAATATGGCCGCCTGCGTGCGCCGATCTCGCAAGACCAAGCGGGCCCCGGCAGGTCCCGAATAGTCGCCGCTGGCCAATGTCTCCTCACCGATGAATACGCCGTCCGTGCAGTTATACCCGGCGCGCCAACCGTGCGCCCGCGCACAGGCCGCGATCAGCCGCACGGTCGTCGTTTTCCCATTGGAACCCGTCACAATCGCGGTCGGCAGATCAGACAACTCACTCCAGGGGACTTCGTTGGCGGCCGGCAAGTGGCCCAACGCGAAGGTACGGCTGCCGGCGCCGGCGCCGACGGTCAGTTCGTTATCATCGATAAAATGGGGCAGGGATCGATCCGCTGCGCTCTTGAGCAGGGCGCGCAGCTTGGGGATAGCCTCCAGCGTCGAGAGTTGTCCGAATCTCGCCAGGGCCGCGCGCTCCTCAATGACCGGTGCAAACGCAGCCGAGCCGTCGCCGGGATCGGCGCCCTCGAGTGCGACGGCGGCCAACGCAGCCTGCAGTCCTCCCCAACTTTTTGGATCGCGTTCCACCAGCGCCGCACACAGCGCCCACTCGTTGATTTCGGTGGCCAGCAGCAATTGATCGATCGGCGCGGAAATGGCGAGCAGCACACCGTGCGCATGCCGGCGAGCCAGGGCTTGCCGATCCGGCCAACCGAGTTGAACTCCGGCGCGCTCAACGCGAGAACGCCAGGCACTGATGAGGGCATCATCGAGCGCGGTTCGAGTGACATCGAGTACGGCGCCGGTCGAGCCGAAGAACAAATTGCCGCCGGTCAGGCGCCTGGAGTCTTCAAACGGCAGATTATCCGCGGCGTTCAGTCGTCGCTCTCAGGGGCCATCCGGACTCCGCGCTCGTCCCGGATCAGACCTTCCATGTTGAATTCCGCACCGGCCGCGGTCGGTTCGAATTTGTCTTCGCTCGCCACTTCCGGCGCCGGCGGCCGTGGGGTGCGCGCAGCGGGTTTCTGTGCAACAGCGCCCACGGGTTTGAACTTGGTGATCTGTTTCCACGAGCGCACCAGGGCATCGGCAAAGATCAACAGCAAGTCGCCCGCTTCGCCCATCCGCAATGCCGCATCGATTGCCTCCTGCTCGTCGGGAATGACCGAAATTGCGCTCTCGGGCACGCCGGCGGCACGCAGCGACTGCGCTTGAATGCGCGGCACTTCGTCTGAAGCGCGATTGCGCAGATTATCGTCGCGGCGGCAAATATAGTGATCGAAGCGGCCGGCCACCGCCGCGGCGATCGCCACAAGGTCTTCATCGCGCCGATCGCCGGGTCCGGCAAGCACGACGATGCGACGGCCCGTTACATCCAACCGCGAGGCCAGATCGGCCATCATTCCCACTGCATGCGCGTTGTGGCCGTAGTCGAACAGCACTTTGAAGGGATGCTCGTTGAACACATTCATGCGGCCCGGCGCCTGAAAGAACGTGGAATCGAATGTACGCAGGCCCTGGCGAATTGCGTCGAGCTTGATCCCCAATGAAAATGCCATGGCGGCGGCAAACATGGCATTTTGTACGTTGTGCGTGGCCCGGCCCTCCAGTGTGGCCGGCACCAGATGTGTCCAGAGCAATGGGATGTGGCCGCCGCGATCGTACAGCGTGATCATCTGGCCATTGACGCCGGCCTCGAGAGCGCAGGCGCGGCCGCCGGCTCGGATGTGCTCGCGAACCAACGTGTGATGTGGATTCATGGTGACGTAGCAGATCGTCTTCGCTTCGGTGTGGCCGCCCATCTTGAGCACCAACGGATCGTCGGCGTTGAGCACGGCGCAGTCGGTGGCCACTTCGACGACGATGCGCTTCAGTTCGCCGAGCTGCTCAAGGGTGTCGATGCCTTTGAGGCCCAGATGATCCGCCTGCACGTTCAACACAGCGCCGACATTCACCTCATTGACGCCCATGCCGGCACGCAGCAATCCGCCGCGCGCGGTCTCGAGCACGGCGATGTCGATCTGCGGGTCTGCCAGCACCATGCGCGCCGATACGGGGCCGGTCATGTCGCCTTGCACGGTCCGTTGGCCATCGATATAAACCCCGTCCGTCGTCGTGAGCCCCGGCGTGTAACCCGCCATTTTGGTGATGTGCGCCAGCATGCGCGCCGTGGTGGTCTTGCCATTGGTTCCGGTGATGGCGGCGATGGGCACGCGTACCGAGGTGCCGGCCGGGAACAGCATGTCGATCACCGGTGCTGCCACGTCCCGCGGCGTGCCTTCGCTCGGGGCGACATGCATGCGAAATCCCGGCGCCGCATTGACCTCGCAAATGCCGCCCCCGATCGTGCGGTAGCTCTCGGTAATGTCCTTGGATAGGAAATCCACGCCGCCCACGTCCAGCCCGATCGCGCGAACCGCACGCTCCGCCATTTCGCGATTATCGGGATGGATCACGTCGGTCACATCCGTGGCAGTGCCGCCGGTGGATAAATTGGCGGTGGACCGCAACAGCACGACCTGCCCCTTGTCGGGCACTGAATCCGATTTCAAATTCACCGCCGCGAGCATTTTTTGGGCCTGCGCATCCAGTTCGAGGCGCGTCAGTACTTTCTCGTGCCCCACGCCGCGGCGCGGATCTTGGTTCACGAGTTCGATCAATTGCTCGATGCTGTGTTGGCCGTCGCCGATGACGTGGCCCGGTGTGCGCCGGGTTGCTGCGACCAGATTGCCGTTGACGACCAGCAAACGATGGTCGTCGCCTTCCAGGAATGTCTCGACGATGACGGAGCGGGCGTGTTCGCGCGCAAGGGTGTACCCGTGCGCCACCTCCTGATCGTTGGTCAGCCGGATCGAAATCCCGCGGCCGTGATTGCCGTTGTAGGGCTTGGTCACGACGGGAAAGCCGATGCGCTTGGCGGCGCGGATCGCTTGCGCTTCGCTTTGCACCAATTCCTGCTTCGGCACCGGCAGTCCCAGTGTCGCCAATATCTTGTTGGTTTCTTCCTTGTCGCTGGCCAGTTCAACCGCGATGTGCGAGGTGCTGCTGGTTACCGTCGCCTGGATGCGCTGCTGGAATTTACCGTGACCCAGTTGCACCAGGGATTGCTCGTTGAGCCGCAGCCACGGAATGCCGCGGTGCTCGGCCGCGCGAACCAGCGAGGAGGTTGAAGGCCCCAGCGCGCGCCGCTGCGCAAATCGAATGAATTCATCGCGCGCCTCCTGCCAATTCCAGTCGTCGGGGACCGAGTCGGGCGGGCGGATCGAGGCGGGCAGCAGGGAACACAGGAGCCGAAGACCAAGCTCGCCGGCGGCGATGCCTTCGTCGCGCTGTGCGTATTCATAGACCACCGTGTAGACGCCGGGCGCGCCCGCGCTGCGCGTCTTGCCGAAGGTGACCTCCTCGCCGGCAATATTTTGCAGCTCGATCGCGACATGTTCGAGAACATGGCCAAGCCAGGTACCCTCATCCTCACGCATGCGGCGATAAAAGCCGCCGGGCTCCCGATAGGAGCAGCCGTGCTGCGCAAGACCGGGCAGGGCGGCCGCCAGAGCGTCGACGAACCCACCGCCCAGTCTGCCTGTCGGCCACGCCTCCAGATCCCCCAGATCGAGTTCCAATCGAATGACAGGAAAGCGCGCATACAGCGAAGGGCCGACGTAGACAGAACGATCGAGAATTCGCATGGATGCTCCGCTGCCTTGTTGTTCTACTTAGTCCTTGACAGTGATGAGTTCGCCGGCCGACGCCACTCGTGTATGCAAATTGAAGGTCGCGCCCGCGACCAGGATGTGCAGCCGCAGGCCGAGTACGCACACCGGCTGGCCTTCGCTGACCTCGCCGATGGACGAGAAACTGACTTCGGAGGCATCGACGATGGTGACGCCGCCGCTGCCCTGGACTTCCACGGTTTCATCCGGCCCGATGAAGGCGGCCGTATCTTCATCGAGCCCAATGCCGATCGCAAATGGGTTGTAAGCCAGCGCGGTGATGAGCCTTCCCAAGCGGTCTCGCTGGCGAAAATGCTGATCGATGATGAAGCGATTGGTCAGTCCCAGACCTGGCGCGAGCCGCACGCTGCCCGAGATGACCGCGGAGCCCTCATCGCCGAAGGCAATCATATGCTCGCTCAATATACTGGCTCCGGCGCTGGTACCGCCGACGGTCACGCCATGAGCATTGCGTACCCGAATGAGCTTGGCCACCGGCGTTCCGCCCAGCAGCGTCGTGAGGCGCAATTGGTTACCGCCGGTGAAGAAAATGCCGCTCGCCTGTTCGAGCCGGCGCAAACGTCCGGGCTCCTGGCAGTCGCGCCTCGTATCGAAGTCCATGACCGCGACTTCAGCGGCGCCAATGTCTTTGAACAACTGCTCGTAGCGCGGTCCGGTCTCGTGCATGCGGCTGGCCGTAGGAATGACGACGATATTGGCCGCAGGGCCGCCTGACACTCGCACAAAGCGTTCGAGAATTTGGCGGTCGTTTTCTTTGTTTTCGGCACCGCCGATCGGAACGATCCACCCCCGTGTCTCGCCATCGGGAATTTTACTGGGCATTATTTGCAGCGTCTCCTCAAGATTGGCGCAGCTTGAATGATGACGGTTTCTGAGGCACCTGTCGTGCCTGTGTGCGAGGTTTCCTTCCTATACGATGGGGACCGGAGCGGGTTTGATTTTGCTAACAATATTCTGAATTAAGTACACGACATAATCAATTGATATATAACGAATTACTATCGATGTATTGTGCGCGAGGGGCGAGGGCCTACTTCGGGGAATCCGTCACCACGCTGGAACACAGTCTGCAGGCTGCGCATTTTGCGCGAAAGTCCAACGCGTCGGACGCGTTGGTTGCCGCGGCGCTGCTGCATGATGTCGGACATCTTCTGGCTGCTGCGCCCCCAGATCTTGCCGCATGGAAGGCCGATGCACGGCACGAGGTGAACGGGGCTCGGTGGCTGGCGGCGCGTTTCGGACCGGACGTCTTTGAACCCGTGCGTCTGCATGTGCCCGCGAAACGTTATCTCTGCGCTACGGATCCGAGCTATGAGGCTCAACTGAGTTCAGCCTCCATGCAAACATTGAGGCTGCAGGGCGGCCCGATGTCCGCGGCCGAGGTCCGCGCGTTTGAGGCGGAACCTCATCATCGTGCCGCAATCAGCCTGCGGCGGTGGGATGACAGCGGCAAGGTGGCGGGGCTGCGCACACCGGGCTTTGCCGACTATGGCGCACTCATCCGGGCGCTGACAGAGCAACGGTAATATGGATTTTTTCTCGACACTGGGGCCGAAAACAGTTTACCGTCGGCCAATCGACATAGGCTTTAAGCTGGAGCGGGCGTACACAGTACCGGCGCACCCAGACCATAGGATAGGGGGCACCGCGCGATGGCGTTGAATGAGGATGCGATCCTTGAAACGCACAGTCTGGTCAAGGACTTCAATGGGTTCCTGGCGGTCGACAGCGTGTCGATGCGCGTCAAACAGGGCGAGATCCATGCCCTGATCGGCCCCAATGGCGCGGGCAAGACGACGTTCTTCAATCTGCTGACCAAGTTTTTGCAGCCCACCTCCGGTACGATTTTCTTTCGCGGCAAAAACATTACCCGCGAGAAGCCCGCCGACATCGCGCGGCGCGGGGTGGTGAGATCCTTTCAAATCTGTGCGGTCTTCCCGCACCTCACCGTACTCGAGAACGTTCGAGTCGCGCTGCAGCGAAATCTTGGCACTTCATTTTACTTCTGGCGCTCCGAAAAGAGCCTGAGTCGACTTGATCGGCGCGCCATGGAGCTGCTTGCCGAAGTTCATCTGGAGGCATCGGCGCGCACTCTGGCATCGGATCTTCCGTATGGGCGCAAGCGCGCGCTGGAGCTGGCCACGACACTGGCGCTGGAACCGGACTTGATGCTGCTCGACGAGCCCACCCAGGGCATGGGTCATGAGGACGTCTCGCACGTGACGCAGCTCATCAAGCAGGTCGCGGCCAACCGCACGGTGCTGATGGTCGAACATAATATGAGCGTGGTCGCCTCTATAGCCGACACGATCTCTGTGCTGCAACGGGGCCGGGTGATTGCGGTGGGTCCCTATGCAGAAGTCTCCAAGAATCCTCAGGTCATCGAAGCCTACATGGGCACCTCCGGCAGTGGTCTGACGGGAGCGGCCTGATGGCGCGCGAGATGCTCAAGATCGCCAATCTCGAGGCGTGGTACGGCGAGTCGCATATCCTGCACGGCGTCGAGTTTTCCGTTCAAGAGGGCGAGATCGTCACGCTGCTGGGGCGCAACGGCGCCGGCCGCACGACCACTCTGCGCTCAATTATGGGGCTGGTCGGCTCACGGAAGGG
>DASYIN010000133.1:0-22489 GCA_035997505.1 Steroidobacteraceae bacterium
GCATCGACGAGCGCCGGGATCTGATCCTGCTTCGACAAGTCATTGGTGACCGTGAGCGCGTCGATACCGTGCTGTTTGAGATCCTCCTTGGCGGCCTCGAGCTCCGCAGGCTTGCGCGCGCTGATGGCGATTTTTGCGCCCATCTCGCCCAAGCCCTTAGCGATTTGCAATCCAAGCCCGCGCGAACCTCCGGTGATCAGCGCCACCTTGCCGCCCAGCTCGAACAAGTCCCGTAGTCCCATCAGAGCACCTCGAACAGACCCGCCGCTCCCTGACCGCCGCCGATGCACATGGTGACGACGACCAACTTGGCGCCGCGGCGCTTGCCTTCGATCAACGCATGCCCGGTAAGGCGTGCGCCGCTGACTCCATAAGGATGCCCCACGGCAATGGCGCCGCCATTGACGTTCAAGCGCTCGTCGGGAATTCCCAGCTTGTCGCGGCAATAAATTACCTGAACCGCGAACGCTTCGTTCAATTCCCACAAGTCTATGTCGTCGACCTTGAGACCTGCGCGCTTTAGCAGGCGCGGCACGGCAAACACCGGCCCGATGCCCATCTCGTCCGGCTCGCATCCCGCCACGGCGAAGCCGCGGAACAACCCCAAGGGCTTGATGCCGCGCTTTTCCGCCAGCTTGGCATCCATGACGACGCAGGCGCTGCTGCCGTCGGAGAATTGACTGGCATTCCCCGCGGTAATCACGCCGCCGGGAAGGGCGGATCGAATCTTTGAGACACCCTCCAGCGTGGTGTCGGCGCGGATGCCCTCATCGCTCGAAATCGTGACCTCGCGCATGCCGATGGCGCCCGTATTCTTGTCGACTACGCCCATGGTGGTGGTCATCGGCGCGATCTCGTCTTTGAACTTACCGGCGGCCTGGCCCGCTGCGGCGCGCTGCTGGCTGCGAACGCCGTATTCGTCCTGGGATTGCTTGGAAATGCTGTAGCGTTTGGCCACGGTCTCGGCAGTCTGCAGCATGCTCCAGAACAACGTCGGCTTGTGCTCATCGATCCATGGATCGCGGCGCATGTGTGTGTTGGCTTCGTTCTGCACGCAGGAAATGCTTTCCAAGCCGCCGGCAACGATGATTTCCGCGCCCTCGGTCATGACCCGTTGCGCCGCCAGGGCGATGGACTGCAATCCGGAGCTGCAAAACCGATTGATGCTCATGCCCGCCGTGGTGATCGGCAGCCCGGCACGCAGCGCAATCTGGCGTGCGATGTTGCCGCCGGTGGTGCCCTCGCCGAAGGTCGATCCCATGATCACGTCCTCGACTTCCGCTGGATCGATGCCGGCGCGAGCGACCGCGTGCTGCACGGAATGCGCGCCCAGGGTGGCGCCGTAAGTCATGTTGAATGCGCCCTTCCAGCTCTTGCCAAGCCCGGTGCGCGCGGTGGATACGATGACGGCTTCTGTCACTTGTCTGATCCTTTATATGCGCTGAATGTTTTGCCTGTTTGAGCCAGGCGGGCCAGCAGCGGCGCCGGCGTCCAGAACGTCTTGTCGGCCTGCGGCTGGTCGCCAATGGCGCGGATAGCGCGCGCGACCTCGCTCAATCCCACCTGGTCGGCATAGAACATCGGCCCGCCGCGCCAGGGAGGGAAGCCGTAGCCGTTGAGGTACACGATGTCGATGTCCGAGCTGCGCTGGGCGATGCCGTCCTCGACGATGCGCGCACCCTCGTTGATCAACGCATAGATGCAGCGTTCAACGATCTCTTCATTGCTGAGCTTGCGCGGCGTGATGCCTTTCTGCTTGCGGTACTTCTCGATGATCGCGGTTACGGTGGGGTCCGGGATGGCGTTGCGCGAGCCGGCTTCGTAGCGGTAGAAGCCTGCGCCGGTTTTCTGGCCGAACCGGCCCGCCTCGCACAAATCGTCCGCGACATTGGAGAAGTCTCGATCCGGAAATTCAGCCGCGCGCCGTTTGCGCGCCGCCCAGCCGATATCCAGTCCGGCGAGGTCGCTCATGCGAAACGGCCCCATCGCCATGCCGAAGTCCTCGAGCGCCTTGTCCACTTGGTTGGGCAAGGCGCCCGCCATGATGAGATCGTGCGCGGCCGCGCCATAGCGCGCCACCATGCGATTGCCGATGAAGCCATCGCACACACCGGAAATAACCGCGACCTTGCCGATTTTCTTGGCCAACTGCATGACCGTTGCAAGCACGTCCTTCGCCGTCTTGGCGCCGCGCACGATTTCGAGCAGACGCATGACGTTCGCGGGACTGAAGAAATGCAGGCCGATGACATCCTGTGGACGCTTGGTGAATGCCGCGATCTGGTCGAGATTCAAGGCCGAAGTGTTGGAAGCCAGAATCGCGCCTTGCTGCATCATTTGATCGAGTTTTTCGAAAACATTCTTCTTGACGTCCATGCTTTCGAACACGGCTTCGATGATCAGATCGCAGTCTTTCAGCTGCGCATAATCCAGCGTCGGCGTCACCAGCGCCAGGCGTTGCTCGAGCGCGGCCTGGGTCAATGTGCCCTTCTTGAGAGCACCGCTGTAATTGCGGCGCATGGTCGCGAGTCCCTTGTCGAGGGCTTCCTGCGTCATTTCGAGCAGCACGACCGGAATTCCAGCATTGATGAACGTCATACTGATGCCGCCGCCCATGGTGCCGGCGCCGATCACGCCGATTTTGCGGATCGCGCGAGCAAGCGTGTCATTCGGCACATCGAGAATATGCGACGCGGCGCGTTCTGCCTGAAATACATGGCGCAGTGCCATGGACTCCGGCGACAACATCAGCGTCGTGAACAATTCGCGCTCGCGCTTTAGCCCTGAGTCGAATGGCCGGTCGAATGCGGCGGCCACGGCTTCAACGCAGGCGACCGGCGCGGGATAGCGGCCGGCAACCGCCTTGGCGGTGTTGCGCGCGAACTGAAAGAACGCCTCGTGATTCGGCATGTTGACCTTCAAATCCCGCACGCGTCTGACGCCCAACTTCTCGCTCACCACTTTGCGGGCAAAAGTCTGGGCGGCAGCGAGCAAGTCGCCGTCCGCAAATGCGTCGAACAACGGCGTGGCGCGCAGCTTTTCCGACGGCACCGTCGCACCCGAGACGATCATGTTGAGCGCGGCTTCAGCACCGATCACCCGCGGCAGGCGCTGCGTGCCGCCCGCGCCCGGCAGAAGACCCAACTTGACCTCCGGCAACGCAATTTTTGCGCCCGCTGCGGCCACGCGATAATGACAACCGAGGGCCAGCTCCAATCCGCCGCCCATGCACACGCCGCCGATCGCTGCGATGACCGGCTTGGCGCTGCCTTCCACCGTGCTGATGACGGTCATCAGATGCGGCTGGGTGGAAGCGCGGGGCGTACCAAATTCGCGGATGTCGGCGCCGCCCGAAAATCCGGCGCCCGATCCGATGAGAATGATGGCGTCGACCTTGGGATCGGCGTTCGCCCGCTCGATGCCATCTACAATGGCCTGCCGCATCTCAAGACCTAGGCTGTTGACGGGCGGGTTGTCAAATTTGATGATCGCGAGGCCGCCGTTGATTTCCAAGCCAGCCTGATTCGTGCTCATTCTTTATTCCACTCTGCAGAACTAAGTTCCGTCGTTTTGGCCGACTAATGTAACAGCGCAGAGTGCTCTTTGAGAAGCGAATGCTAGGGCTACAGGTAAGGCAAAACGCCGCTAATTGCGGCTGCGAGCGGGGTTTGCGGCTGAGGCCAGTGACTGCCTCAGCCGCCAAAATCAACAGGGGGCCTAGACGGCCGCGCGCTTATACAGGGCGACCAATTCGCCCCACGCTTTTTCGGCTCCCGCCTCGTTGTACAGCGGCTTGCCGTCGTCGCCGTTCGGCATGTCCTTGACGCACCAACCGTGCATGCAGCCCTCGTAGACCTCTTGCTTCTGGGTAAGGTTGGCCGCCTTGTAGGCTTCGGCGAGCTTGGTCTTCGCGTCCGGTTGCCGCTGATCATCGTTGGTGGCGATCGCGAAATAGAACTGCGCCTTCATCTGCGGCACTTTCAGATGCGGACTGTCCGGCTTGTCCGTGACCAAGCCGCCGCCATGGAATGAAGCGCCGGCGCCCACCCGGGTGGGGTTTGCGGCCGCGGCTTGCATGGTCATCGGTCCGCCCATGCAATAGCCGAACACGCCCATCTTGGCTTTCTTGTTGACCATCGTCTGCGCATCCAAGAACTTTACATAGTCGGTCGAGTCGGACATCACCGCCTCGTCGGTCAATGATGCGCGCACCTTGCCGATCTTCGCGCGATCCTCGGCGTTCTTGAAGTCGAGATTCATGGGCAGACCCGGCGCCTTGGTCGTGCGGTAATACGGGTTCGGCACGAGAACGGCGTAGCCGTTTGCGGCCAATCGCTTCGCCATGTCGCGCATCGTCGGCCGCAGTCCGAACACGTCAACGAACAGTATGACCCCCGGCCACTGACCTTTTCCCTTGGGGTGAATCAGCGCGGCTTCACACGTTCCGCTGGATGTTTTGATCTCGACATCGGTGTCCATCATGTCGGCAGCGCTGGCGGCGGACACGCCGGTTGCAGCGGTGACGCCGGCGGCCAGCGAGAGCGCCGTAAAATCGCGGCGCGAAAGTTTGTTTGAGTCGTCGGTCATGCGGATACCCTCAGAAGCGGAGATGGTTGGAACGGCGCCAAAGTATAGGCCCATCCCTCGGCGCTTGAAACTTGTGCGCCGCGCAGCGGTCGCGAGCGGCATTTATACCGCGGACCGCACGATCAATGCATCGACCGCCATCAATGTGGACGCGGTGCAGATCACCGGGTTGATATCGAGTTCAGCCACCAACTCCTGCTGATCGGCGGCGAATTCAGACACCCGCACGAGGAGGTCGGCCAGGAGATCTAGATTGACGGCGGGAGCGCCGCGAAAGCCCTCGAACAACGCCGCGCCCTTGAGTTTGCGCAACATGCGCATCGCCTCGCCGGCATTGATCGGCGCGAGCTCAATGGAGCTATCTCGCAGCAACTCGACCAGCACGCCGCCGAATCCGGCCACGACCAAGGGACCGAGCAAGGGATCGACGCGCGCGCCGATGACCACTTCAACGCCGGCCGGGATCATGGGCTGAAGCAGCACGCCATGAATCCTGGCGCGAGGCGCGTGGCGGCGGACATTGGCCAGAACTTCGCGATGGGCGTCTCGAAGCTCCTCCATCGAGCGCACATTGAGCGCCACTCCGCCCGCCTCGCTCTTGTGTGCGATTTCAGGCGATTCGACCTTGAGCGCCAGCGGAAATCCGATCTGCGCCGCCGCACTCAACGCCGCTTCCAATGATGGGGCGCTGATTTCGCGCACCGTCGGAATTCCGTACAAATCCAGCACGGCCTTCGATTCCGACTCGCTGAGCTTAAGGTTCGGGGCCGCCGCGATCAGACGCGCCGCCTTTTTTGCAGCCTTGGGATCGGATGCGCGGCTCAATTGCCGCTCACCGCGCTGCTGCAAATCCGCGCGGTGATGCCATGCGGCGATGGCGCGAAAGCATCGATCCATGGAGCGAAACAGTGCAACCCGCGGATTTCTTTCGCCTTCCAGAGTACCCGGGCCTTGCAGCCAATTGGAGATCAACACGCTGCAGCTAATCTTACCGTGATGCGCGGACTGAGTCCCGAGCGACTCCAAGCGCGACCTGTACATGTCGAACGCCAGCGTTTGCGGTACGACCAGCGCTCCATAGGCCACGTCCGACAGCAGCGCATCGCTGCAGGCCGGCATGGACAAGGGATTGTTCAACACTTGTCCTGTGACATCGCAAGGATTGCGCGCCGAGCCGAAATCCGGAATGTTCGCCTCGAGAATACGCCGCACCTTCTCACCGGGCTGCGGCAAGGGAATTCCGTAGAGCTCGGCCTTGTCGGCAGCCATGATCGCAGCCCCGCCCGAGGCCGCCAGCACCGCGATTCCCCGCGCAGTCGGCGGCGGCGCTTTGGCGAAAAACTCAGCGGCCTCCATCAGCCCTTCAAACTCTTCGACCACGATCGCCCCGCCCCTCTCGAATGCGGCGCGATACGCGCTGTCGACGCCTGCGAGGCTTCCAGTGTGTGAAATCGCGGCCTCGGCACCGAGGGTCCCCGTGGCCGTCTTGTTGATCAGCAGCGGCTTCTTGTTGCGCCAGGCAATGCGCGCGGCTTCCAGCAGTCTCTGCGGATGCGCCATTCCCTCAAACACGCAGGCAATGGCATGACAAGAAGGTTCATCAGCCAGATACGCGACCAGATCGGCCACGTCCACATCGGCCTGGTTTCCGGCGGAAAACGCATGACTGATCGACGCACCGCACTCGAGGGCTTGAGCCAGCGACTGCGACAGCGCGCCCGATTGGCTGGCAATGCCGACGGACTTGCCGGACATCTCGCGGGGCGCCGGGTAATCTGAAAAGGAAATGCGCGCACGGCGCACATAATTGGCAAACCCCAGACAATTGGGTCCCAAAATCTTCAGGCCCGATTCGAGTGCAACGGCACCGAGGCGGCGTTGCAGTTCGATGCGTGCGGGTAGACGCGTTTCGGCATAACCGGATGCATACAGGATGATGCCGCCCACCTTGAGGCGGGCCGCTTGCAGCACGATTTCCTCCACGGCGTCGCGAGGTGCGACCACTGCCACGCAATCCGGATTTTCAGGCAACGAATCCAGCGAGGGATAACAGCGCCGCGCGCCAATCGATTCGTACTTCTCATTCACCAGATAAACGTTGCCGCCGAATCCGTCGAGATTTGCCAGCACCCTGGCGCCGAAGGAACCGGGCTTGGGAGAAGCGCCGACGATGCAGACATGTTGGGGATTGAGAACGCGGTCGAGTTCGGCGTGCCGATAGACCGGTCGCGGCAATGCGCAAGATTTCACCGGGTCGAGCGTATAGCATGCAAAGCGGAACGGTCAATTTGCGCGCGTGCCCTAGTGTTGCCTGCGGCGGAACATACGGCGATACTGCCCCGAGCGCCGCGGTGAACTACGGGAGGAATATGGACGTATTAAAGGGCAAGACCGCCATCGTCACCGGCGCCGCCAGCGGCATCGGGCGCGCCAGCGCCATGCTGTTTGCCGCCGAGGGTGCGGCGGTCGTTGCGCTGGACCGCGCACCCGAGGTTGAAGCGACGGCAGCGGCCATTCGCGCCGCCGGCGGCCGCGCCATTGCCTTGGTCAAAGATTCTTCCGCCGAGGCAGACGTCGCCGGCGCCGTGGCCACGGCCCTGCGGGAATTCGGCAGCCTCGATGCCTGCTATGCAAACGCCGGCATCAGCGGCGGCTTGGTGCCTTTTTTCGAGGAGACCGTGGAGCATTGGACCGAGGTGCTGAAGATCAATCTGATCGGTACTTTTCTGCTGGCGAAGTATGCGGCCAGGGAGATGGTCAAGAATAAGCGAGGGTCGATTATCTGCACGGCGTCAGTCGCGGGTTTGCGCTCGGGCGCGGGCGGCGTTCCGTACAGCGCGAGCAAAGCCGGCGTGATCAGCTTGGTGCAAACGGTGGCTTATCAACTGACGGGCACGGGTGTCCGCATCAACGCCATCTGCCCCGGCCTGATCGAAACCGGCATGACGCGCCCCATGTTCGAACGCGCACGCGAGCGCGGCACCGAACGCAAAATCGGACAGCTCAATCCGCTGCAACGCTACGGATTGCCGAATGAAATTGCGCAGGCCGCGCTATTCCTGGCCTCGGACGCCGCCTCCTACGTCAATGGCCAGGCCATCGCCGTGGATGGCGGCTTGTCCGGCTCGCACCCGATCGTCAGCACACGCCATCAGAGTTGAAAAAATGCCGCACGGAGTGCGGCATTTCTCGATCGGACCGGCCTGGAGCGTTATTGCTTCTTCGTTCCGCTCGGTGCGGCGGGCGCCGCCGCAGTCTTGTTCGCTGTAGCCGCCTTGGCCTTTTCAGCAGCAGCCGCTTCGTCAGCGCGAGCCCCGGAGAGAATCCCCTCCAGCGCGTAGTTACCCTCGTGGCAGGCGTACTCGAAGATCCGCCCTTTCGAAGGGCTGAATTCATACTCGCCGCTCCACGGCCTATCCCATACAGTCGGATCCGCCGCGGTGAACTGATACAGGATGCGATGAGGTCCGACGCGGGTAAACCGCTCGGTCACCTTCAATTCCTTCCAGGCGCCGCGCAGCGCGGTGTCCTCTGGGAAATTGGTGGTCTCGACGACCAAAGCCGCGCCCTCATACCAACCGATGGAATCGCCCATCCAAGGCCGCTTACCATCGGTTCGATGCTTGCCGCCAATGTGAATGATGCGCACGTCGTGGACCATTTCCACCACGATCGCCACCGTGTCCTTGCTCTGCGCAATCTCGTAATTATTGTTGTAGAGCAACGGCAGCATCACGGGACCCGCGCTGTAGCCGAAGGAGGTGAGGCAGCGTTCCGCCAGGGTCTGATTCTCCGGGTTCTCGCCGTAGTGCGCGCGCATGTACATATTGGGGACTGTGACGCCGGCTTTGTACGGCGGCAGCCGCCCGTCCTCAGGGTCGGTGATGAACGATGTACGCGGCTCACCGTTCACGCGCATGACGGTGTTCCCGGGATCGATCCACGCCGCGTTGTAACCGCAGCCTGCGCCGCTGAATCCGCGGCCGCATTCATGCGGCAGATCAGTGGTCTTAACCTTTGGATCCCGGGGTGCGGCGTCCGCTGCATACATTTTTGCATCGTCGCCCTCGACCTTTTTGACTTCTTCCGCGGTCATTACCTTGCGGCTGCCGAACTCCTTCGACCGTTCGAGCGCGGTGAGCGTGGCATTGGTCCAGGTTCCTTCCAGGTCGGGCTGACCATAGGCATTCAAGGGTGCTTTATAGACAGCGGCCGCGGGCGCCGCGGACACGGCCGACGCAGCGAGCGCCGACCATGCCGCGCCTGCCAACAGCGCAGTCAATTTGCTGGTGTTCATTTCAGGGGCTCCTTACGCAAGTCGCCATACATGAGTTCTTCGACGAATTCGACACATTTGAACTGCTGCAAGCGAGCATCCTCGCCGAGCCGGCGGTACATGAGCATGCTCATCTTCCAGGGTTTGGTGAATGTCGCCGCATCCGTGATCTCGGCTTCATAGTGAATGGTGTTCTCGTTCAGCATGCTCCAGCGCTCAACCACCTTCATATCGCCGGAATGAAAATTGCCCGCGCGGTCGAACCAAGTGCTGTCGTTTTGTCCTGTGACGGTCACCACCAAGGTATCGCCATCCCACTTACCCACCGACTGCCCCATCCAGCTGTCGATTGGCGCCGGACCTGGATCTGTGAATAGAACGTCGCGTACCGCGCCGTCATACTCGTACGAAATCAGCATGGTCTTCGCGGACTGCACGATCTGGAATGGCAAAGACATGTAGTTGGCCCGCGGCACACCGGGTAGATCGCACTTCACTTCCGGATCACGCTCCAAATAGTGCGCTTGATTGTCCTTTTTCTTCGCAAGCGCTTCCGCGGTGTACGGGATCTTCCCGCCCTCCACCACGCCCATGCCGGCGGGCACCGAGCCGACGGCACCCAGCGCCACGACGGCCTTGGCGGGAACCGGAACCACCGGCCCCGGGCGCAGCTCCAGCGCGGCGCTCGCGAGGTGCGGCTCAATGTCCCAATTGGCCGTGTTCATCACCGACCAGATGCCGCTGAAATTGGGGTGTCCGCCAACGCGCTCGACCGCATTGCCGGCCGGTGTCTTGTGCGCGGCCGTTGTGGGCGCCGCATAGCTCTGCGTCAGTGCCGCCACCGATCCGGTTAAGGTCAGAGCCAATACCTTCATCTTCTTATTCAGAATGTCCCCCTCGTTTCGCATTGTCACGCCAAATTATCCGCCGAGATTTATTTCTCGTTCGGATCCGCGCCGTCCTTCGGCGCACCCGTACCGCTCGATCCCATGAAAACCTTGTGACCATCCAGGAACGTCACGTCGCGGCCGTTCGCCTTGCAGGCCGGACGACAGCGCGCATCCTTGGCGCGGTAGCCGCGAACGATGATTTCCTCGCCGGCCTTCAGCGAATCGCGCGTCAAGCCCTCGCGCAACAGAGTGTTGGGCGTGCCGGCTTCGACCATCCATTCCTGCGGCGTGCCGTCGGTCACCACGATCATGTGCACCCACGTGTGAGGATTGATCCACTCCACCTTGGTCACTTTGCCTTGAAGCATTATGGGCAGATTGCCGTCGAACTCGGCTTGAAATGCGTGATGCGCCCATGCGGGCGCGGCGATGGCGGCTGCCGCGATCAAGCCGGCTGCAAATCGCGCAGCCTTATCCGTGCGTACATTCATTCGAGAACTCCTCCGGCCGGCAACATAATTTTAAGTGGACCTTGGAACACGCCTAATCATGCTTTCGCCGCCGCTCATTGCTGGACGCCGCGAAAAGGGCCCGTATAATCACCGCTTATAATCGCTTTAGATAACTGTTATTGCAATACAATTTCCTTTGCGCCCTTGATTGTTCTGGCTTTTATGAAAGGGTGAGCATGGCTGATATATAACTAGCGGGGAATCAATGCTCGACGATCTCGTCACCAAATTGGCAGATACGCCTTGGAGCATTGCACTGCACGAATCGCTCTATATGTATGCGATTACGGAATCCACCCATGTTATGTCCATCATGTTGTTTGTCGGCACCATTGCAATGGTCGACCTTCGCCTGTTAGGCATTTCCTATACTAAGGTGCCGGTGTCGGAGATGCTGTCGAGAATTCTGCCCTGGACCATTGCCGGCTTCGTGCTGCTGGCGCTCACCGGTGCAATGCTGTTTCTCGCCATCCCTATTCGTACTTATCACAGCCTTTGGTTCAGACTCAAGATTCTCATGATCCTCATCGCTGCCATCAACATCGCGGTCTTCACCTTCAAGGTGGAGCGCGACAAGGCGGCCTGGGATTTGGGGCCCGTGCCGCGCAAATCGAAACTTTGTGCCGTGATTTCCTTGAGTACGTGGGCCTGCGTCATCGTCTTTGGCCGCCTCATTGCGTACAACTGGTTCGATTGCGACAGCATCACCTCGCCGACCATGGCGGAGCTCACCGGCTGCCCGCTGGACCCGGGTTGAGCCATGAGCCTGTATCACACGGCGCAAAACATCGAAGCCTCGGCGCTGGGACAGACCATTCGCGAGTCCACATGGCTGTTTCCGGCCATCGAGTCGACTCACCTGCTGGCACTGGCATTGCTGGGCGGCGCCATTCTGATCATGTCCTTGTCGATCCTGGGATGGGGATTGAAGACGCCGGTCGCGGAGACTTATAAGAGCGCCCATCGTTATTTTAACGGCGCGGTCCTCGTGCTGATCCTCACGGGCGTGCTGCTGGGGATCTCCGAGCCGGTCAAGCTCTATGGCCGGCAGGCCTTCTGGGTAAAAATGATCTCGCTGGCGCTTGCGCTGATCGTCACCTATTTCGCCTTCAATCCTCTCGTCAGGCGCGGCGCGTCGGGAGGTGCCGTGCGAGGCGTGACGGTGTTGACCATGGTGGCATGGCTGATGGTTGCGATGGCGGGGCGTTGGATCGGGTTTTCATAACTTAAGATTCGAATCTGGGGAGTATCCATGAGCAACAATCGGATCGGGATCGCCTCGAGCGCGGTCCTGACGTTCGCGATCGGTGTCGGCGCCCTTGCTTTGGCGCAGGAGACCACCCCAGCCCCAAGCGGCGAGACCGTATTTAATACCCGCTGCAAGAGCTGCCACGAACCGGCGATGGAGCGCGCACCGACGCGAGCGGAATTGGCGTTCCGCGCCCCCGCGGATATTGTTACGGCGCTCACCGCCGGCGTCATGGCGCCGATGGCAAAAGGCTTGTCTCGCGCTGAGATCGAAGCGGTCGCGCTGTTCCTCGCGCCGGGCCAGCAATTGGGATCTGCCGGGGCCGACCAAATGTGCGAGACCCATGGCCCCATCCAGGCAAGCGCCTCGGATTGGCCAACTCTCGGACCCGATGAAAATTCCACCCGCTTTCAGCCCAACCCGGGCATTAAGGCGGCCGACGTTCCCAAGCTCAAAGTGAAGTGGGCATTTTCCATGCCGGGCGGCGGCCAGCCCATCGTGGTCGGCAACTGGCTGTTCATTACCAACCGCAGCGGCAAGTTTTACGCGTTGGACGCCAAGAGCGGCTGCGTGCACTGGGCCGTCGAGGATGCCTCATCGCGCACCACGCCCATGGTGGTGCGATCTTCGATCTCGCCCAGCGGCTGGGCGACGTTCATCGGCACGGGCAAGCGTGTGGTGCGAGCATTCGACGCGCAGAGCGGCAAGGAGATATGGCACAGCGAGTCGCTGGAGAATCATTTGGCCTCGAACATCACCGGCACACCGGTGGTATCCGGCACTCAACTCTTCGTGCCGCTCTCCTCCGGTGAAGAGGTCTACGCCATGGGGCCGAACTATTCCTGCTGCAGCTTCCGTGGCAGTCTGGCCGCGCTCGACCTCAAGACCGGCCAGAAGCAGTGGCAGACCTTCATGATCACCGAACCGCTGCAGCCAACCCGCAAGAATGCCAACGGCGTGCAAATGCAAGGCCCCGCGGGCGCACCGGTCTGGGCCTCCCCGACCGTCGATGCCAAGCGCGGCTTGGTCTATGTGGTCACGGGCGACAGCTACACCGATGCGGCCACCGACGGCGCCGATGCCATCGTCGCGGTGGAAATGAAGACCGGCAAGGTGCGCTGGAGAAACCAGGTCACGACCAATGACAATTTCATCGTCGGCTGCAGCGGTCCGGTCAAAGTCGCCAATTGTCCCGCTCCAACCGGCCCTGACTTTGACTTCGGCGCCACGCCGATTTTGTTCAAGCACGGCAGCAAGCAAATTCTCGTCGCCGGTCAGAAGTCCGGCATGGTCTACGGCGTCGATCCCGACACAGGTCACACGCTGTGGAAGACGGCGGTGGGTGCCGGCTCGCCCTTGGGCGGCATCGAATGGGGTATTGGCGCCGACTCCAAGTACGTGTTCGTGCCGAATTCCGATATCGGCGAGATCTTCAATGAGATCGCCCGTGCGGCCGGTGCACCGTCGCCGTCGCCCGAGAGTGCGGCGCCGGGCAAGCCAGGCTTGTTCGCGCTGGATCCTTTTACCGGCAAAATCGTCTGGAACACCCCCGCGCCCGCGGCGCCCTGCCACTACGCCGGCGACCGGTCGAAGGACTATGCGAAGGGCGCCTGCGTGCGCGCGCAGTCGGCGGCGCCCGGAGTGATGCCGGGCGTCGTGTTCTCAGGAACTCTGGACGGCTGGTTTCGCGCCTACGACGCGGCCACGGGAAAGATCGTTTGGGAATACAGCACCACCGCGCAAACCTACAGCACCGTTAACGGCAACGCCGCGCAGCCGGGCGGCGGCATCGACGGCATGGGGCCGACCATTGCCGGCGGCATGGTGTACACCATGTCCGGTTTCAACGGCGCAGCGCGAACCGGCAGCAACGGCATCAATGTGCTGTTGGCATTTTCGGTCGACGGAAAGTAGCGGAGGCCGCGCAGCCTCCCAAGCATTTATTCGAGACAGACCACGAGCTTGGCGGAATGCGTGCGCCAATTGATGGGAATCACGAACGATCGCGCATGCGGCGTCGTGACCTTTTCCAAATCGTGCGCGATCACGACGGGCACCGAGATGTTGAAATTCTTGCCGAAGTCGCGGCGCGCGTTTCCGGAAATGGTATTGGCCACCTCGCCGACCAAATCCTTGATGTTCTCATCGCTGGTATCGGTTTCCTGCATGCGCATCAGCAGTACCGTGAGCATGCCGCGCGGCGCAGTGAAATAGACGATGCCCTTGCGAGCGCCGGTAATGCCGATGACGCCCGTATATTCGTAGGCGCCCGGCTTGCCGTCGGTGACCAGATAAGGCGAGCCGACAGTCGCGGACTGTTGCGCCGAGGTCTCGAAGTAATTGGTCGTTCCCTCGATGAAAGTGCGGATTTCTGCTTCTTTGAACATCTCAAGCCTCGGACAGCAGCTCTTCCAACGCATCGTTGAGCTGTCGATCGGTGAACGGCTTGCACAGAAATCCATTTGCTCCTTTTTCAATTGCTTCCACCGCGGTCGCCTTGTCGGCCAGCGCGGAAACCACCAGGATCAATACATTGGAATTGATCGCGACCAATTCTTCGACGCACTCGATGCCGTCCATTTCGGGCATGGTCAGATCCATCGTCACGACATCAGGCTGAGTACGGCGAAACATTTCGACCGCCGCACGTCCATTGCTCGCGGCACCTACGACTTCCAACCGGGCGATTTGCTGCGAGCGTTCAATGCGCCGCCGGATGATATTGGAATCATCGACGATCATCAGCTTCAGGGAAGCCTTGGGAGCCACCGCACTATCCATTAGGCTGCTTCCGTCTTCCCCGCGCGCTTAGCCGGGGGCATGCTCAGGGTGAGGCGCGTGAATTTTCCGGGCACTGTCGCGACGGAGACCTTTCCGCCGATCTGCTGCATGAGTCCGGCCATCAAGTTCATGCCGACGCCTCGTCCCGCGTCCTTGGTGGCATTCTCGACGGTGGAAAATCCCGGCTGAAACAGCAGGGAGAATACCTGCTTGGCGTCCAAAGTAGCCGCCTTCTCGGGGGTGATGAAGCCTTTCTTCAAGGCTGCTTCCTTGATCTTTTCGGTCGACAGGCCCTGGCCGTCATCTTCCGCGATGAGCTTGTAGCCGGCGTCGCCGAGTTCCTGGAATATGAGTTTGAGCTGTCCCCGCATCGGCTTGCCGGTATTCAGCCTGTCCGTGGTCGATTCAATGCCGTGCACGATGGAGTTTCTCACCGCCTGCACCGCAATGTCCTTGACGATGCGCCGGTACTCGTCGGGCACGGTATCGAATCCCATGCACTGCAACGCGGCTTCCTTGTTGTTTTCGGTGGCGACGCGCGTCGTGAGCTGCTGCAGCATCGAGGTCACGCTGCTATCGGCCCTGGGCACGACTTCGGGCGTGCTGGTGTCGATGACGGCCGTATCCGTGTGGGATTCGGGTTCGCTGCCGTGGTTCGCCGCCACGTGCAGCCGCGCGAGCCGCGACACCAGGTCGCCGACCGACTGCAAATGAGTGAGCAGGTCGTCGAGCTTGATGACCAGCGGCAGAAAATCGTTTCCGGACAGGTCCGATTTCTCCCGCAGAGTCTTCAAATCGTCCTCGAAGGAATGCGCGCGGCTTTCGATGGAGGACAGTCCCAAGGCCGCGGCCTCGCCCTTGACCGAGTGCACCTGCCGGAACAGGGTGTCGAGCTTCTTGCGGAACGCACTCTCCTCACGCGCCGGCTCACGCAGCACCGCGTTGATCATCTTCATGGCGGCGTTGGAATCGTTCAAGAACGCGGCCAGCTGCGCCGGATCGACGTGCAAGATCCCCAACAACGTATCAACCTGCGCCTGCGCCTGATTTTGCGACGACTGCAGTTCCCGGGCGAGATCGACCCGCGCGCTCACATCCGATACGGCCACGAGCACGTGGGTGATCTTGCCGTCAACGCGGACCCGATGGAATTCAAACTGCAGGTAGCGGGTGGCGACCTTGCCGTGTCCGGTGTCGAGATTGACCTCAACTTCGCCGAGCGGATTGATGGTCTTGACCAGGTTTTCCTTGGTGCGCTCCGACCACAGGACGCCGACGAACTTCAATGCCGTGGACAACGTCTTTTCGGAAACCACGTTTTTCAGCAGCTTCTCGAAGGGCAGCCCTGCGAAGTCGCTGCGCTGGAACAGCGACTCGAGCGCACTCGAATAGGATGAGCCGATGACCAGATTTTCATCAAGCAGAAACAATCCGTCTTTCACGGTGCGCAAAATGTCGGCAGTCTGCTGTCGCGCCTCGCGCAGCGATGCGTCCTGACGTTTGCGCGCGAGGATCAATGTCGCCACCAGTGCGCCGAGCACAATGGCGATCAGCAGGCCGGTCAACATGACCAGCCGCAATTCGGTCGCGGAGCGCGCGTTACCCGCCTGCAGATCCGTGACGATCGCCGCCAGCTCGGCGTCGAGCTGCGGTATAGCGCGCCGGCCAACACGCAACGCCGCGGTCACGTCCCGCTCCAATTGTTTGCCGCTGTCGTTGAGCACCGTGCCCGTCGCCTCGTTGTCCTGGTACGGCACGCCCGAGAATTTCAGCAAGGGCTGCAGCGACTCTTGTTGCGTGGCCCATAAATCGCGCAAGGCGGCAGCATGTTTTCCGGAAATCGGCTCGCCCTTGGCGCTGGTGTCGCCCGATAGCGCAAACCAGCTGGCCGGGCGCGGCGCAGTCATTTCGCGCAGTCCGGCGTCCAGTTTCGCGGTCGCATCCCGCAGCTGATCCAGGGATTCCTGGATATATCCCCGGTTCGTCAAGCGATCATGCATCGATTCCAACGAGGCGCGGATGAGCGCAGGATTTCGCTGCTGCTGTCCGGCGAATTTCAGGGCGATGCTGGTGTCCGCCAACTCGCTGGCCAGTTCCAAACCGGGTATCAATACAATTGCCACGAAGCTGAAGGCCAGAACGATGACGAGCACCATTAGACCGCTCGCGGAAAGACGCGGCACCAAGGCTCGGGCAATACGAGAGTTCATGAATCAAGCGCTCCGCTGTGGTTTGCTGGGTTTCCGGGGCATCAATTCGGTTCGCAACGCATCGAGCGCGTCGAGAAATTCGGCCGCCGAGGCATAGCGATCCATCGGATTTTTGGCCAACAAGCGATCCAGGATCGGCTGATATGCCGACAAGTGTTCGGGCAAGCGCGGCACCGGGGCCGAGCGGTGTGCCGTCAAAATGTCCGCGAGAGTCTTGCCCAGAAACGGCAATGACCCGGTGAGCATCTCGAAGAAGACCACTCCGAGGCTGTAAAGGTCGCCGCGCGCGTCGGGGTCGCGATCCTCGATCTGCTCCGGGCACACGTAGTAGGGGGTGCCCGTGCAGTCGCCCGAACTTCCCAGGTCGCTCGGCATGAATTGCGTGCGCGCCGAGCCGAAATCGATGAGCACCAGGCGGTTCTCATTCGTGAGCATGAGATTCGAGGGCTTCAGGTCTCGATGCACCACACGGGCGGCATGCACGATCTGCAACGCCTCGCCGATTTGATGCGCGTAATTCACGGCATCCGCTTCGCTCACCGGATGCTTCAGGCGCTCGCGCAAGCTGCCGCAGGGAAAATATTCCAGCGCCAGATACAAGTAATCTTCGGTGGTGCCAAAGTCGAGCACATTCGCGATCGAGCGGTGATTCAGCTTGGACAAAATCTCGCATTCCTTGGTGAAGCGCTCGCGATCAGCCTCCGACACCACCTTCTGCCCCTTGATCTGCTCGATTTTCAGGGCAACCGGCTGCGGGAACTCGTCGTTGCGCGCCAGGTAGACGCTGGCGATCGTCGACTGCGCAATCTTCTTCATCATCGTGTAGCCGGCGATCTCCGGCTGGCGCCAGCGATCGGCCGCGGCGCTGGAGGCCACCCCGGCAGGTGCTGCCGGCTCGGTCAGCGGCTGCAGGGCGCTGCACAACTCGCCGACGATGACCGAGTGGATCGGCCAATAGTCGCTTGCGCCCAATTTCATGGCGCGCGCGGCGCTGCGCTCATTGCCGCCGCGCGCGAACACAAATATGGGCAGGCTGGGCGCCTGCTCATGCAGGCGTTTGAGGGACGCCAGCGAGCCCGCGGCGGCATCCGGCGGACTGAACTCGACGATGAACATCACAGCCACATACGCTCGAAGGCGTTCGATTGAAATGGCATCGAAACCCGCGCGCGTGACGGTGTCCGCATCGATTTTCGGCATCGCGCGACGCACCAGGCCCGCTAGCCGTAATCTCAATTCCAATTCATCGTGCACGATGAGACAAAGCACCGTGCCCCGACTGCGTTCACCGGCCGCCGGCGAAACCGGCGCTGTGGTTGTAATAGTTGTTGTCAATGTCGTCGTTGCTGTCAGGCTGTTCATCGCATTGCTCACTTGGGCACACGATAAACGATGCGCACTTGCGTACCGACGGTAATCGCCTTCCCGCCCTGTATCACAGGCTGGTAGCGCAGGCGGCTCACCGCCTTGCTCGCCGACGATTCGAATGTCCGCGGGGGACTCGAGTTCAGCACTTTCACATTGCTGACGGAGCCATCAGGGCCCACGGTATACGTGATCTCGACCCAGCCCTCGATATTGCTCTGCAAAGCCCGGGCTGGGTACTGCACGTCGAGCTTGTTGAGCCGCGTCAAGGACTGTTCGGGCATTTGCAGCACCTCGCCGCCCGACTTCCTTTGGCGCATTTTATCGTTGAGCGCGTCCAGATCCGATGAAGCGCCAAGGCCGGCCGCCTTCTGCAGCAGCGCCTCGGATTTATCCAGGTCGCCCGAGTCGAGCGCCGATCGCGCGCGATCCAGGATCTGTGTCTGCACCGCGTTCAAGATTTGCGCGAGCCCGCTGTTCTTTGGATCAGCCGCGCGCAACTGATTGACGTAGAACAGCGCACTGTCATTGTCAGGATCAGTCACTTTGCCCTGGGCCAGACGCGACTGCGCCAGCTCCAAATACTGCGGCTGCTCGGGTTTTTGCACAGCTTGGCTGTTGCGTGCGGTGTTGAGTTCGCGTTGCAGATTGGTCATTGCCGCCTGCGGCGCTCCAATGCCATGCATCTCCGTCAGAATTCGATCGGCATCGCTGAAATTGCGCTGCTGAATCGCGAGGCGGGCCATCTGCGTCATGCGTTTGAGCACTTCTTGCGCCTGGGCCTGCAGGGCCGTCCCGCCCGCTCCCGCCTGCTTCGCTTGATCGAGGTAGTAGGCCGCGCTGTCATTGTGCGGGTCGATGACATGGTCCTGCTGCAGGCGCGTATCGACCAGCTTGAGCAAGCGGTTGACTTCGAAGTCATCGCGCCGCCGACGAACTTCATCGCGCAGCTGCGCCAATTTCGCCGCCGGAAGGGATTTGGTGCGTGCCGCTTCGTCGATCAGCTGCGTCGCGCGATCGAAGTTCTGGGCGTTGAGGGCTGCCAGGATCTGCGCCGGACCGAGTTCAGCGCGCAAGCTCGCAATCTTTTCATCGAGCGCGGCCAGGCGCCTGTCTGTCGCGTCGATGCTTCTCGCCGTTTCCAGGAACTGCAGTGCGACGTCGAACTTGCGCTCGTCGAGCGCCGATTGCACCCGAGCGATCAATATCTCCGAGAGCCGCTGCAATCCCTGCCGCGCTTCGCCGTTGTCAGGCTTGATGATCAGCACTTCCCGGTACAGGGAAAGCGCGCTGCCGGCGAGAGGGTCGATGAAATGCCGTTCGAGCATGGCCTGCTGAGCTTTATCGATCAGCGCGTCCACCTTCTCTTCGGCGTCCGCCGATGACTTGACCGCGGCAGCCGGCGCAGCCGAGGTCTTACCGGACGTTGCGGCAGCGGCGGGCGGCGGCTTGATCTCCGTTGAGCCGCCACGAGTCAGCAAATAAGCGCCCACGGCGGCGACGAGCACGCCGCCAATCACCGCGGGGATCAGCCAGGGTTTTTTGGACGTACCGCCCCCAGCAGCAAGCGGCACCGATCCGTCGCCCAGCAGCGCCAAGCGTGAGTTTACTTCTTCATGCGCGCTGTCGAGCACGCTGGCCAGAGTGCTGCCGGTAATCGGCACGGCCACGTGAGCAACGATCTGACGATGTTGAACCGGCAGGGTCCAAGCGCCGGCGCTGCTCGCCTCATCGAGCGCGACGATGGCGAAGCGCGACGAATGCAAATGCAGACGCGACAATACCGCCGCGGGCTCCTGATGGTTGCGTGCATCCCACAGGATGATGGCGGCCTGACCCGAGGGCATGGTGTTGATCAGTTCATCGACCGAGTCGAGCTGCTTGAGAACCAAACCGCCATTCAAGTCCGCTCCGACCTGCGGCCAAAGGGACTCATCTTCGGTGACCAACAGAACCGCGAGCTTTTGCTTTTTGACGGATTGAAGCGCCGGACGCTCCTCGGCTTCCGGTGTGGCAAGCTCATGTTTTCTCAGACTTTTCGGCATCGTTGTAGTCCCATATCGCGCTCGCCATCCGACCAGCTTTGTTGCGCTGCGATCACATTCGTGCACCACGAACGTTCTGTGTTTTGCTTAACACAATAAGGTTCCGGCAAATCAGGGGTTTCCGACATGCTTTGGGTCACATTTGGCCGTGCCGGCACCATCGGAATGGCCTTTGCGGTCGGGGCAAACATGAAAGATGAGAACTGCTTCGCACAGTAAAGCGACACCCCGACGCGAATCGCGCCAGCCCACGGGGTTGGGGAAGGAAATCACGGGCCGAGGCGGGTCAAAGCACCCGCCCGATTGAACTTAAGGGAGTCCGCCGGCCCCTCTAGCTGACACTTGAAAAGGTGGGCTTAATTCTTGGACTTATTGTTTCGTTCCAGTGAACGTGCCTTCACCCAACTGGCCGAGGGAGACCTTGCCGCTCATCGTTTTGCCATCGGTCTTGCCCGAATACTTCACCGCCAGGCTGCCCGCCTGGCCGTCGACCTTGTATTCGATCGTCACCTCATCGTCTTTCACGGTTCCGGTCACTTGCGCTTCGCCCAGCTGCCCTCGATAGCTGCCGGAAAGCGCTTCACCCTTCTGAACCAGAACAAAAGTCGGCGAGCCGCTGCCGGCACCCGTTTGGACTGACATGATCCACGTACCGGTGACGTCTGCCGCGCCGGCCATCTGCGCCACGCTGAAAGCGGCCACCGTCATTAACGCACCCAAACCCGTCTTTAGTTTCATGTTGCCATCCCCCATTTAATTGACCGATCAACGCATCATGCCGCGCCCTTGATTGGGCGTGATCATGATACGCGATCGGTCCTTGGCTTCTAGAGGGTCCTGCGCTTCTAGATGGAGTTCAGGAAGGCTACGAGCTGGCGCTTTTGCGCCTCGGTTAAATTCATGGAAAAGCGTTGATTGTAGAAGTTCACCGCCTGCAGCAGAGTCGCCGCCGCGCCGTTGTGAAAATAAGGCGCTCTCGCCGCCAAACCGCGCAAGATCGGGCCTTTGACGCGATTCACGTCACTGCATAGACCGCTGATCATGCCCTTGCCCAAGTCCGTGGTGTAGAACGACACCGGCTGACCCGCACTGAAAGGACTGGGGCAACCGCTCACCAGATACACGGGGAGGTCCGGCTCATCGAGTTCCGCAATAGCCTTCTTGATGCTCGGGTCGTTCTCGAGCCCATTGCGCGGCGAATGTGCCGTACCAATATCCAGGGGCAGCGGTAAGGAGTGATTGCCTACGTTTGGCGAATCGTGGCAGGTGGTGCATGTCCCCTGGAACGAGACCGGATTGCCCAGGGCTGCGCTGTCGTTGAGGCCCCGCACGGCGCTGATGGTCAGCGGTGCCGTGTTGAATAGCAATTCTCCAGCGGCAATATCGCTGCGCGCGCGGCGCTCGTAAGAGCTGCGTCCACGGTCGCGGTCGGGACTGCCGCCATTTTCCCAGGCAGCGAAAAGCGTCATGCTGGTTTCATCGAACGCAATGCCGTCGGGATCCGCACCCAGCACGTCGTTGATGCCCGGATAGTATTCTTCGCCCAGCAGATGTCGTGCGCCGCCGAGCGCGCCGTCATCGTGCAGATCGCCTGCAAATTGGTCATAAACTTGCGCCGTGGACAGCCCCATCTCAAAGCTCACGATGTCGGCAACTTGCTTGCTCGTGGGGATCTTGGCTGCTTGCGCATGGCCCGTGGTGGCATCGATCGCCTGCTGAGACAGGTCCGCCAACAAATTGGCCTCGAAGGTGGCCCTGTTGTTGAGCACTCCGGACGCCGGCGATTCGCGGCCGTCGAACATGATGGTGCTCAAAAATCGCAAGTTGGTGGTCGGCAGGGGCCGGCGATAAGTCGAGAGAATCATCTGACCCGTGGTTGGATCCGCAACCAAGGCGCAGCCATAAGGATCATGCACGACGGTTACCGTGAACTGGGCGTTGCCCGGAACCGGCAGTGGAATTCGTATTAGGCCGTGCGACAGGAGCAGGCTATGCGCCGAGGCGTCTGACGTTTTCGCATCGGTGCAATTTGCGCCGTCAAAGGCGGCAAATAAGGGATCCCGGCCGTGAGTTTGCGCGAAACGCTGGCGAATCTGAGGCGGCGACATGCTCATCGCCTGATCCGCAAGATGACAGGTCGCACAAGATCGTCCGTTGGTACCGAGGCTCTGAAAGAACGCACCCTTGGTGTTGGCGCGGCCATTGGCGTTGAAGGTTTGCACAGCGCCGGTGGGGTCTTCGAAGACTTCGGATCGGTCGGATCTGTCGAGATCATGTGCGGCGGCGCTGAAGAATGCCGCGGCCAGCAGCAACCCAGTGCATCCCAGGACGAAAGGCTTATTCAATTTGGTTCTCCCCATACGATCGAAGTATTGCTAAGGGATAAATCGTAATGGGTGCAACAATGTGGACATGCCGCGGCCAAAAAATGCCGATAATTCCTGTATTTAGTTAACTCTATAGAGCAGAGTACTTGACGATGCACGGCTACACGGCTAGTGTCGCTGCCGTGGGCAACACGGTTCGTCTCGACTCGCACGCGGCGGCGACGCTGCGTTACATCCGTTCCTCGAT
>DASYIN010000134.1:0-3467 GCA_035997505.1 Steroidobacteraceae bacterium
ACATCCACGGGCTGATTCTTGACCCAGACGGTCAGAAGATGTCCAAGTCCAAGGGCAATGTGATCGACCCGCTCGACATTGTCGACGGAATATCCGTGGAGGCGCTGCTCGAGAAGCGCACCACCGGCCTGATGCAACCGCAGATGAAGGCGGCCATCGAAAAGGCTACGCGCAAGCAATTTCCGCAAGGCATCGCCGCCTACGGCACGGATGCGCTGCGCCTGTGCTTTGCGCGGCTTGCCACGCAGAGCCGCGATCTGCGCTTCGACATGGCCAAGGTTGAGGAGTATCGAAACTTCTGCAACAAGCTGTGGAATGCGGCGCGGTTTGTGCTGATGAACGTCGAGGGTCAGGACTTAGGCGCGGCGGGAGCGGAATTCAGTTTGGCGGACCGCTGGATTCGATCGCGCCTTTCAAACATGCTGGGGCGCATCGAAGCCGGATTCGCCGATTATCGGCTCGATGTGGTTGCCAACGCCCTGTACGAATTTACCTGGCACGAGTTTTGCGATTGGTACCTCGAACTCTGCAAGGCCGTGCTGCAATCTGATTCTGCGACAGCAGCCGCCAAGCGCGGCACGCGCTTCACGCTCATTAATACGCTGGAAATATTGCTGCGCGCCCTGCATCCGCTCGCCCCGTTCATCTCGGAGGAGATCTGGCAGCGCGTGCATGTGAGCGCGGGAGCCGCCGGCGATACCATCATGCGCACGGAATTTCCGAACGCTGCCTCGGTGCCGACGGATGCACAAGCGGAACCCGAGATGCGTTGGGTCATGGAATTCATTCTCGGCGTGCGGCAGATCAAGGGTGAAATGGACATTGCGCTCAGCCGCAAGTTGGAAGTGCTGCTGCAGAACGTGGGCTCGCGGGACCTCGAATATCTCGGCCGCAATCTGCGCTATTTGACCCGCCTTGCCGGCATAGAACCGCCGCGAGCGCTTGGCGCAGGTGAGACCGCGCCAATCTCCGCGGTCGCCTTGTTGGGCACGATGGAAATATTGGTGCCCATGAAGGGGCTGATCGACCCCACCGCCGAGCTTGACCGCTTGGCAAAAAGGCTGCGAAAAGCCGAAGTGGACTTGAGCAAATTGGAGGCTAAGCTGGGCAACAGCCAGTTTGCCAAGAATGCCCCGGCCGACATTGTGGCCAAGGACCAGCAGCGGCTTGAGGAATTGCGCACGGAAATAGGCCAGTTATCAGCCCAAACTGCCCGGGTGAATAAGCTAAAAAACCAATGAACGCGCTGCAGTCGCAGATCGAAGCGGTGCTCGCCCAGCTGAATCGGGTCATTCTGGGCAAGGATGCGCAGATCCGGCTCTGCGTGGCCTGCCTGTTGGCGCGCGGCCATTTGCTCATCGAGGACATTCCCGGCGTGGGCAAGACCACTCTGGCCCACGGCCTCGCCAAAACCCTGGGACTGACATTCCAACGCATTCAATTCACCAGCGATCTGCTGCCGGCCGATGTCTTGGGCGTGTCCATTTTTGATCGTGAGACGGGGAAATTCCGGTTTCAGCGCGGACCGATTTTTGCGCAGCTGGTGCTTGCCGATGAAATCAATCGTGCGTCGCCGAAGGCGCAGAGCGCCCTCTTGGAAGCGATGGAGGAACACCAGGTCACGCTCGACGGCCAGTCGATGGCCTTGCCTGAGCCCTTCTTCGTGATCGCCACGCAAAACCCGCAGGATCAGGTGGGAACATTTCCGCTGCCCGAGTCGCAGCTGGATCGATTCCTGATGCGCGTGCATTTGGGTTACCCGGCGGCCGCCGCCGAGCGTGAATTGTTGAGCGGCGTCGACCGCCGCGACCTGGTCAAGACGCTTCAGACCATTACCACGCCGGATATTCTGCATCAGCTGCAGCAAAGCGTACTCGACGTGCACGTCTCCCCCGCGCTGCTCGATTATGTGCAGGCGCTGGTGGCGCACACACGCCGTGCACCGGGATTGAATGCCGGGCTGTCGCCGCGAGCCGCCATTGGACTCTTGCGAGCTGCGCGCGCCTGGGCCTTGATCGGCGGACGCAGCGCGGTCATCCCCGAACACGTGCAGGCAATCTTTCCCTCCGTGGTGGAGCATCGCGTTCGCCAGCGCAGCAGCGACGCGATTGCCGTTACCCGGCTGCTCGAGGCCGTGCCGGTCCCTTAAGCCCGAAGGATCCAAAGCCTTGGTTACTTTGCGCCAAGCGGCGGTCAATCAACTCCGGGCCCGGGTCATTCGACGCCATGGCCGCGACACGCTGCCGCTCAGCATCAATCGGCGCCGCATTTATATCCTGCCGACCCGCTTCGGATTCATGCTGGGCGCGATTCTGACGGCCATGCTGATCGCGGGCCTGAACTACAACAGCAATCTCGCTCTGGCGTTCGCGTTTCTCATGTCCAGCATGGCTTTGGTCACCATGCATCACTGCAACCGCAATCTGCTGCGTCTGTCCGTCGATGTCACCCCGGAAGTCGACGCCTTTGCCGGCAGCGAGGCGTTGTTCGAATTTGCTTTGCGAAACGATTCGAACATGGACCGCCGCGATGTCGAGATTCGCTGTCAGTCAGGCACCGGATTGGGCAGCGTTCCCGCGCACGAGGATGCGTCGATACCCGTGGCGGTTCCCGTGAAAAGCCGCGGCGTAACGCGCATCAGCCAATTCGAGCTGCGCACGCGGTATCCCTTCGGCTGGTTCTACTCCTGGACCTACGTACAGGGATCGCTGACCATTTACACCGCCCCGCTCCCTAGCGGAAGCCGGATTCTGCCTTCGGTGGGCGCGCGGGGGAACGCGACGCACTCCGAGGTGCGTGGCGATGAGGACTTTTCCGGCTTGCGCGCCTACGAGCCCGGCGTGCCGCTCAAGCACATGGCGTGGAAGGTGCTGGCGCGGGGCGGCGAAGCCGCAGTACGCAGTTATTCGAGCTTGGCCGCGCAACCTGAATGGCTGGAGTGGTCGCTGCTGGTGGGCCTCGATGTCGAGGCACGTCTGTCGCAATTGTGCCTATGGGTGCTCGAAAGCGAGGCGGCACATCGACCCTACGGACTGCGGCTGCCGGGCAAGGAGATCGCGCCTTCCGGCGGTGCCGCGCATCGCTTCGCGTGCCTAAGAGCGCTTGCCGCCTTCGGCATCGATGAGCCTTAAAATGGGCAACGAGCGCGTCTCGTACGAACAACTGCTGGGCATCTCCGCGTGCGTGGCCCTGGCGCTGATCGCACTCTTGAGCTCGCTGCCGCTGTGGGTTCCCGTGGTCGTCGTCGTGTGCGCACTGATCCGCCTGAGCCTGGCGCGCAAGGGCCGCGGCGCACCGCCTCGCAGCGTGCTGTTGACGGTGGCCGGCCTCGCGGTCGCGCTGCTGTTCCTGCGCTTTCACACCTTTAATGGCCTCGTGGCCGGCACCGCACTTCTCTCGCTGATGGCGGGTCTGAAGCTGCTGGAAACGCAAACCAAACGCGACATCTACATCATCACGCTCATCAT
>DASYIN010000135.1:0-16311 GCA_035997505.1 Steroidobacteraceae bacterium
TTATGAAATTGTGCTTCTGGTCCATCCCGACCAGAGTGAGCAGGTCCCTGCGATGGTCGATCGCTACCGAGGCATGATCAGTGCCGGTGGCGGTGCAGTGCATCGATTTGAAGACTGGGGCCGGCGTCAGCTGACCTTCCCCATTTCCAAGGTGCACAAGGCGCACTACATCCTTTTGAACATCGAGTGCGATCAGAAGACGCTGGCGGAACTGACCGGTTCGTTCCGGTTCAGCGATGCCGTACTGCGCAGTCTGGTGGTCAAGATGGACGAGGCAGTCACCGAGGCATCGCCCATGGCGCGCGCTCCGGATGAGAATGCCCGCCGTCACGATGACTTTGGCGATGAAGGCGAGGACGACGACATGCCCATGGGCATGCGGTAAAGGAGAGCAAACATGGCACGTTTTTTCCGTCGCAAGAAGTTCTGCCGATTCACCGCAGATGACGTCAAGCAGATCGACTACAAGGATCTCGCCACGCTCAAGAGCTACATCACTGAAACCGGCAAGATTGTGCCGAGCCGCATCACGGGCACCCGCGCGCATTATCAGCGCCAGTTGCAGCTCGCGATCCGTCGCGCACGCTTCCTTGCGTTGCTGCCCTACACAGATCAGCACTAAACCGGCGAAGGCACATGGACATCATATTGTTGCAGAAGGTCGCGAACCTTGGTCAGATCGGCGATCGCGTCAAGGTCAAATCGGGTTACGCGCGAAATTTCCTGGTTCCCACGGGCCGCGCCACCATGGCGACGGCGGCGAATATCGCCAAGTTCGAGGCGCAGCGCCATGAACTCGAAGCCAAGGCCGGTCAGGAACTGGCTGCGGCGCAGGCGCGCGCATTGAAGTTCGAAAACTTCAAGCTCGAACTCAAGGCCAAGGCGGGCGCCGAAGGCAAGCTGTTCGGCTCGATCGGTACGTCGGATATTGCCGAGGCGGCAGTCAAGGCAGGCCAACCCATCAGCCGCAGTGAAGTACGCATGCCCACAGGTCCAATTCGCGTGACGGGCGACCATCAGGTGCAGCTGCACTTGCACACGGACGTCGACGTGACCTTGTTGGTCACAATCGTCGCCGAAGAGTAGCTTCCGGCATCGCGTCCCGTTAGGGTAGCGCATGTCCGCTCGGGTCATAAATCGAACCTTGGGTGCCGGCGACGGCCTGCGGCTACCGCCGCATTCGATCGAGGCCGAACAATCGGTCTTGGGCGGCTTGATGCTGGATGCCGCCGCGTGGGATCAAATCGCGGATCGCGTCACCGCGGAAGATTTCTACCGCAACGATCACCGGCTGATTTTTGAAGCGGTCGCCGTACTCATTGAACGCAGCCAGCCCTGCGATGCCGTGACCCTGTCGGGCCACTTGGAAAGCCTGAACTTGCTGGACCAGGTTGGCGGTCTTTCCTACCTAGGATCCCTGGCGCGCGATACACCCACCACAGCGAACATCCGAGCCTACGCGGACATCGTGCGAGAGCGTTCCGTACTGCGACAGCTGATCACCGCGGGCAATCTCATCGTCAACTCGGCCCTGGAGCCGGAAGGCCGCGAAGCGCGCGAAGTGGTCGACGAGGCGGAGCGCGCCGTATTTGAAATCGCGGAGCGCGGCTCGCGCGGCAAGGTGGGCTTTCGAACCGTCAAGAGCATTCTGCCGGACGTGGTCAATCGCATCGACGAGCTGTATCACTCGGACGGGTCGATGACGGGTATCTCGACGGGATTCAAAAAGCTCGACGAGATGACGTCGGGCCTTCAGCCCGGCGATCTCATTATCATTGCCGGCCGTCCCTCGATGGGCAAGACCACGCTCGCTGTGAACATCGCGGAGAACGCCGCCTTGGGGTCGAACAAATCGTGCGCGATCTTCAGCATGGAAATGGGGGCAGAAGCACTGACGCTGCGCATGATCTCGTCGCTCGGACGCATCAATCAAACTGCGCTGCGGTCGGGCAGGTTGGAAGAGCAGGATTGGCCGCGCATCGACTCCGCAATGACGCAGTTGGGCAACGCAAAGATTTTCGTAGACGAAACACCTGGGCTCAGTCCCACCGAAATCCGCGCGCGTGCGCGCCGATTGAAGCGCGAGCGCGGACTCGATCTCATCGTGGTGGATTACCTGCAGCTGATGCAGGTTGCCGGCACGAAGGAAAATCGCGCGACAGAAATATCGGAAATCTCCCGCTCACTCAAGGCGCTCGCCAAGGAATTGAAAGTTCCGGTGATCGCGCTGTCGCAGCTAAATCGCGGCGTTGAACAGCGCACCGAAAAAAAGCCAGTGATGTCGGATCTTCGTGAAAGTGGAGCGCTCGAACAGGACGCGGACCTAATCTTGCTGATTTACCGCGAAGAAGTTTACGATCAGAACACCACTCGCAAAGGCATCGCCGACATCATCATTGCCAAACAGCGCAACGGCCCGACCGGCGATGTGCAACTGACTTTCCTGGGTCAATACACCAAGTTTGAAAACTACGCGCCGGAGTCTTACGCCGAGGGCGTATTCCGGTGATCCCGCGGTGACGCTGCCGTGACGCCCATGGCGAGCGTGGCGATTGACATCGGCGCGCTAAAGCACAATTTTGAAGTCGCTCGACGCCTCGCGCCAAAGTCTCGCGCCATGGCGGTCATCAAAGCGAATGCCTACGGGCATGGTCTGATCACAGCCGCGCGCGCCCTGGAATCGGCGGACGCCCTTGCGGTTGCGCGATTGAGCGAGGGACTGGCGCTTCGTCAAGCCGGCATCAAGACTCCCATCGTCCTGCTGGAAGGGGTCTTCGATCGCGAGGAACTTGATGCCGCTGCCGGATTTGAACTCGTCGTGCATACGGCGGAGCAGATCGAACTGCTGCGCGGTGCACCGTCCACGGCGCGCTTCAAGATGTGGCTCAAGCTGGATAGCGGCATGAATCGCCTGGGCTTCAAGGGTGACGATTTTCATTTGGCCTACGCCGCGCTCAGCGCCTTGCCGGCCTCAAGCGGCCCTGTGAATCTGTGCACGCATTTGTCTTCCGCCGATTTGCCGGAATTGCCCACCACGGCGGAGCAATTGATGGTATTCGCCGCGGCCACGCGTTCGCTCGCCGGCGAGCGCAGCGTGGCGAGCTCGGCGGCACTGATCGGTTTTCCCGACTCACACGGCGACTGGGTGCGTCCAGGATTGATGCTGTACGGCGTCTCGCCATTCAGGGGCACGAATGGCGCGGACCATGGTTTGCGGCCCGTCATGACGCTGCAATCGCGCGTGATTGCACTCAAGGATCTCGCGGAAGGAGAGCAAGTCGGCTACGGCGGCGACTGGACCGCAACACGCCCGACGCGCCTGGCGATTGCCTCGGTGGGTTATGGAGACGGCTACCCACGCAGCGCCGCGTCCGGCACGCCGGTGCTGGTGAATAATGAAAGGGCCGCTCTGGCGGGACGGGTGTCGATGGACATGCTGGCCATCGATGTCACGGATCTCAAGGGTGCTGTTCGGACCGGCGATCCCGTCGTGTTGTGGGGCGGAGGTTTGCCCGTGGAAGAGATCGCGCTGTGGGCCGAAACGGTACCTTACACGCTGATCTGTGGAATCAGTCAAAGAGTCACGCAAATCACACGCGACTGATTCACATTTCTTCACGTTTGACCGGTCGCCACCAAGGAGGGCAAAATCGCCGCGTGAAGCTCGCGACAAGGACGTTTGTTCCAGCGTGCACTCTGTTGTGCGCGATGCTGCTTCCATTCCGTTCGAGTGCCGAGTGCAAGCGCGCAGCATTGGATCTACCGGTGACCATCTCTGGTACGCGGCCGCTGATCGACGCCAAAATCAATGGTCAAGACGTGCAACTGCTTGTGGACAGCGGCGCATCTTTCAGCATGATCAGCGCGGCGATGGCCAAGCAGCTGAATTTGAGACTCGGACCTGCGCCCCCTGGATTTTCTATTCGCGGTGTCGGCGGAAAAATCGACATCTCGGTTGGCACCGCCAAGGTTTTCAGAATCGCCAATGTCGACGTACCCAACGTCGATTTTTTGGTAGGCGGCAGCGAAGCTGGGGGTGGCAGCAGCGGCGTACTAGGTCAGAATTTTCTTGTCAGCTGGAATGTGGAATACGATCTGGCCAAGGGCCTCATTCGAATATTCAAAGACACCGACTGCAGCAAACAGTTCTTGGCCTATTGGGGGATTCAGAATCCCGAGCGCGTCACCGTCACAAATATCGACAAGACCACGCTGCGATCCCCGCATGCGATCGGACATGCATTCGTGAACGGCGAGAAAATTCGCGTGTTGTTCGACAGCGGCGCATTCAAGTCCGTGCTGTCGATCAAAGCCGCGCAGCGTGCAGGCCTGAAGCTGGACTCGCCGGAAGTCATCGACGGCGGCGAAACCAGCGGTATCGGTAGAAACCTGGTCAAGTCTTATATCGCTCCCTTTGCAAGTTTCAGGTTTGCCGATGGCGAAGAGATCAAGAATGCCCGCTTGCGCGTTGCGGATATCGACTTGGATCTGGCGGACATGCTGGTCGGGGCGGATTTCTTCTTGTCGCATCGCATTTTCATCGCCAATAGCCAGGAAAAGGTGTACTTCACCTACAACGGCGGCCCGGTGTTCGACCTCCGCAACACGTCTAAACCGGCGTCGGTGGGACCTGCAGGCGATGAGTCGCAGGCAGCTGAAGCCAAAACTGCGCAGTCCGATTCCAAGGCGGCACCGCAAGCCCCCGAGGATGCATCGGCTCTCGCCCGGCGTGGAATCGCGTCGACAGGCCGCAGCGACTATACCTCCGCTCTCGCGGATCTGACGCGAGCCACGGAACTTGCTCCGGACAATCCCGAATACATTTATCAGCGCGGCCAGGTCCATCGGTGGAGAAAGGAGTACGAAAACGCGGTCGCCGACTATGGCCGCGCATTGCAGCTGAGCCCCGATTTCGTGCCCGCACTCATGAGCCGCGCGGAGCTGCGCATTGACATGAGAAATGTCCCCGAGGCACGCGCCGACCTCGAGGCGGTCGACCGTATTGCCGCCAAGCAAGCCGACATTCGCTACGCGATGGCCGAAGATTACGAACGCGCCGACTTATTGCCTTTGGCGATAGCGCAATTCGATCTTTGGATCGTTTCGCATCCCGAGGACAGCAGGATCGGCTTGGCGTTTAATGGCCGGTGCAAGGCGCGAGGCGTGCTAGGCCAAGACCTGCCGATGGCGCTCAAGGATTGCAACGCGGCGGTCAGCCGCAGCGGCACGCAGGTCGGCGCCGGCGTTCTGGTAAATCGCGCGCTGGTGAGGTATCGGCTGGGTGACTATGATAGGGCGATAGCCGATTACGATGCTGCGTTGAAATTGCAGCCCAAGAGCGCCTGGGCGCTGTACGGCCGCGGACTGGTCAAGCTTAAAAAGAACCAACGCGCCGAGGGCGACAACGACATGGCTGAAGCTGTTAAAATCGCCCCCAACGTCGTTGATGGATACAAAAGAATGGGCCTGAGCCCTTAACACCAACCGCCAGGGAGTGATTCCATGACCCGAGCCGCCAAAGAGAATTCCGTCCAGCGATGGGGCTTCGTAATCGCCGCGTCGCTCAGTTTAGGGTTCCCCGCCATCTGCGCCGCCGGCATCGTTGGCAGCACTCTCAACGGCGCCCCTGCCGGATGCACGCTGGGCAAGGTTGCTGAGCTCAGAGTTACGATGAATGACATGCGGCCGGTGGTGGAGGCGCGCATCAATGGGCGCGACGGAAAACTGGTCATCGACAGCAGCTCGTATTACAACGTCATCAGCGGTGCAGGCGCGACCGAGTCGGGCCTCAAATTGAAGCCGCCACCCTCTTTTCTCGCAGCCAAAGGGCCCGACGGTAAACCCTTGCTCTCGATCGGCGTCGCCGACGACTTCGCGGTGAACGATCTGCGCCTCAAGAACATCGAATTCCTGGCAGGCGGCAGCCTTTCCAGTTCAGGCAGCGAAGGCCTCATCGGCCAAACTCTGTTCCAGAGCTATGACGTGGAATACGATCTGGCCAATGGGGTCATTCGATTAATGCGCCCCGTAGGTTGCGGTGACGCGGGGCTTGCGTATTGGGCGACAGGAAAGCACACCTATTCGTTGGTGGAAATCAGCCCCACGACGCCGACTCAACCGTTTGTGTCCGGTGTGGCGATGCTCAATGGCGCCCAAGTTAACGTGCTCTTCGATACCGGCGCGACTGCTTCGAGAATTTCTCCGCAAGCGGCCAAGCGAGCCGGACTCACCGCGGACCCCTCCGAACTGACGGATGCGGGCTATGCGGTAGGCATTGGCAGGCCGAAGGTGATGACGCACCTCGCGCCATTTGCCACCTTGAAGCTGGGCGATGAGGAGATCCGCAATCTCCACTTACGCATCGGCGACACGCGGGCCGGTACCGACCTGCTGCTGGGGGCGGATTTCTTCGCGTCGCACCGGATTTACGTTTCGAACACGCAGCACAAGCTGTACTTCACCTATAACGGTGGTCAGGTGTTTAGCGCTTCGCGATAGACAAGACGCGCCTTACCGCAGAATCGCTCATGGGTTGGCCAGCACGGACGGCACTGATGCGCGCGCATTTCGGCGCGATTGCGCTCGGCGCGGTTTTGCTGGCGCCGCGGCTGCACGCTGCGGAGGGTTGCATATTGGGGCAGGCCGCGGAACTGCCCATCGCCATGGCCGGCACACGCCCGATAATCACTGCGAAAATCAACGACCAAGAAGCCCGCTTCGTCTTGGACAGCGGCGCGTTCTACAGCGTGATCAGTGCGCCGACCGCCGCCGAATTCAATTTGAAATTAAAGGCGGCTCCTTTCGGCTTGAGACTCCAGGGTATCGGTGGCTCGGTGAGCACGCAGCTCGCGACCGTAAAAGAGTTCCGTATCGCGGGTGCGCTCATTCATGACCTGGAATTCCTTGTGGGCGGCAGCGAGATCGGCAGCACTGGGCTGATTGGACAGAACTTCCTATACCAGTGGGACGTGGAATACGATTTTGCCAAAGGGGTGGTGCGGCTGTTCAAGCCGCAAGGCTGCAAGAAAAATCGCCTGGCTTATTGGGTGACGCCGGGGCAGACCTTTTCGGAAATGGACATCGAGTCCGTGAGACAGGCGCGCGCGCAGACCATCGGCGAGGGCTATGTCAACGGCCATCGAATACGGGTCACGTTTGATACGGGCGCATACCACTCGGTGCTGTCTCTGCGGGCTGCCGCACGGGCGGGAATAAAAACCGATTCCGCCGGTGTGGTGGATGCCGGTTATATCACCGGTATTGGCCGGGGCGCGGTAAAGACTTACCTTGCCACGGCATCGAGCTTCAAGGTAGGTGACGACGAAGAAATCAAGAACGCGCGATTGCGCATCGCAGATTTCGATTTACAAGATAGCGACATGCTGCTGGGGTCCGACTTCTTTGTATCCCATCATGTATTTGTCTCCAATAGCCAGCGCAAACTTTACCTGACCTATAACGGCGGTCCGATCTTCAACCTGACGAAAACAGTCTTGGCGACTACTACGGAGACGCCGGAACCATCGAAGGATGAGGCGGCTAACGACCATCGGACCGGCGCGGCTGCAGATGAACATGCCGATTCGGATGCGCTCGCGCGCCGCGGCGAAGCGTCTGCGGCACGGCACGACTTTGAGCACGCGCTTGCCGACTTGTCGAAGGCCGTCGAACAAAGTCCGGACAATACGGAGTACTGGTACCAGCGTGCATTGATTTTCTGGCAAAACGGGCAGGCGGCATTGGCAACGGCAGACCTCGACCATGTGCTGACGCTCAATCGGGATTTTTTGCGCGCCTACATGCCCCGTGCGGAAATTCGGCTGCATGAGAAAAATCTGGAAGGCGCGATCGCAGACCTCGATGCCGTGGATCGATTGGCTCCAAAGCAATCTGACCAACGTTTTGTCTTGGCGGAGTACTACGAAGCGGCAGGTCGATTTTCGCAGGCCATCGCACAGTACGATCTGTGGATTCAGAATCATCTGGTCGACTCAAAGAGGGCCGTGGCGCTGGCGGCTCGTTGCCGCGCCAGCGCCATAGGAAACGAAGATCTAGCCGGGGGGCTCGCTGACTGCAATATGGCGCTGCGCATTTCTGACAAGAAGAGTCCGAATTACGGCCATTTGTTCGAGAATCGGGGCTTGCTCGAGTTGCGCCAGGCGAACAATGAGAAGGCGATTTTGGATTTCGACGCGGCGCTAAAGACGATGCCTAAAAACGCCTATGCGCTCTATGGCCGCGGTGTCGCGAAAATGCGCAAAAGCAACACGGCCGGGGGAGAAGCCGACATGGCGGAGGCCATCAAGATCGCGCCCCGGATCGCGCTGCCATTCAGCACGCACGGCCTGGCTCCCTAGGGTTCCTAGCTTTCGAAGAACCCCATCTTCACGCCGGCCAGCTGTACGACATCGTTGTCGTTCAAGCGGCGCGCTTGCGGCCCGATCGGCACACCGTTGACCTGCGGATAATCATTTTCTTTGCCGCTGTCGACGTGCACGATGAAATAGCCTTCGGAGCGTCGCGTGATCGCCGCTACCTGGACGCCGGGACGCCCGAGCGTGGTGAGTGCCTTGGTCAGTTCGAGTTCCCGGCCCGCGAAGGCGCCGCTCAATACCTGCAGTTTCGCCTTGGGCAGCGCCGTCGCATTTTCCGGCACGCTGGGCCGCTTGGAGGCGACCGCCTTGGCGGCCTGATCGACTGCCGCGGTGACCTTACGGATGCGATCCTCGCCCTGTGAGCTGGGCGTGATGACCATGGTCTTTTCGAACTCGTCTTGCTCGACATCGCCATCCTGGCTGTCGACGAAGCGCAATTGGTGATGCCCTACGGTAATGACGTCCCCGTGCTGCATCGCATGTTTCTTGATCAGCTTGCCGTTGACGTAGGTGCCATTGGTGCTGTTCAAGTCCTCCAAAAAGGAGTCGTTCAGGATGTTGATGATGAGCGAGTGGTGACCGCTCACGGCCGGATTGTCGATACGAATATCGTTGTCCGGAAGGCGCCCAATGGTGTAGCGCTCTTTGTTCATGTTGTATTCCGCGAGGACGTTGCCATCCAAGCTGAGCATCAGGCGTGCCATTCAGACTCCCTATCGCTAGCCGAACCATCCCAAGATTTTGTCAAATATACGCCGGTGTGCCGGGAACGGCTCCTCGACGTGCGCCATAATCACAGAGACATTATCCCGGCCGCCGTTGTCGTTTGACAGCTGAATCAACTGCTTAGCAACCGTATCAAGATTAGCACTAAAGGTGCTGATTGTTAAGTGAATGTCCTCGTCCTCGATCATGTCAGAAAGGCCATCCGAACACAGTACGTAGTAGTCACTTTTCTGCGCAGGCTGTTCGTGGATTTCGACCTCCACATTCTGCTCCACCCCGAGGGCCCGTGTAACATAATTCTTGTTGGTCGCCCGCTGCGCTTCCTGCTGGGAGTAGAAACCTCGATCGACCAGCTCCTGCAACAGGGAGTGATCCAAGGTCATCTGCTCGAAGCGGTTATCCCGCAGCCGGTACGCCCGAGAATCGCCGACGTGGGCGATCGAGACCTTGTTGTCGTGGAAAAGACAGGCCACCACCGTCGTACCCATGCCCTCGCACTGCGGCTGAGTCTTCGAGGTGTGGTAGATGATTTTATTCGCTCTGTGAATTGCGTCACGTAGGATGATGCTGGGCCGCGTGAGGCCCGACTCGGGGTCCTTCACGCTCAGGTCTTCGCGAACGAACGCGTCTCGAACCAGGTTGATGATGGTCTTCACGGCGATGCCGCTGGCGACCTCGCCGGCGTTGTAGCCGCCCATGCCGTCGGCGAGCACGAACAGGCCGATATCAGCCTCGCTGCCGATCATATCCTCGTTGTGCTCGCGGACCTTGCCGGTATCCGTGAGCGCCACGCTGGCGATTTTCCCCTTCAAACTCATCGGTTCGTTGTCGCTTTTCGTATCATGCAATTAAGCCCCTTCATGGCGATCCGCTGGGTATCCGCGACCGACAGTCATCCAAGGCTGCCGCCATCTGGGCGCCTGAGTCGTACCGTGCTTCAGGATTCTTAGCCAGTGCGCGATCGATCACGCTCTCGACACAGGCGGGCAGGTCCGGTCGGAATGCTCGAAGCGACGGATGGGGCGCTTCGGCGATCTGCTGCATCAAGCCGGTCATCGAATCAGCGGTGAACGGAAGCTGGCCGGTTAACAATTGAAATAGGCTAACACCCAGGGAAAACAAGTCCGAGTGACCGGTCACAGTTCGTCCTTCGAGCTGTTCGGGTGACATAAACGATGGCGTTCCGAGAACTATTCCCGTTCTGGTGCTGCCCGCGCCGCTCAGGCGCGCGATCCCAAAATCCGTGATTTTCAACACGTCGGTGCTCGGGTCGTACATCAGGTTTGCGGGCTTGATGTCGCGGTGGACCACCTGCTGCTTGTGTGCAAACCCCAGGGCTTCAGCCGTACGCGCGATGATCTCCAATACCTTGCGCGCCTCCAACAAATTATTGGATTTCGCATAGTCGCTCAAGTGCCGGCCTTTCAGGTACTCCATCGCGATGTAAGCCAGACCGCGCTCCTCGCCGACGTCGTAGATGGTGACGATGTTCGGATGATTGAGCCGGCCCGCGGTTTCCGCTTCCCGAAAAAAGCGTGAGCGCGCTTCGACCAATTCGGCGTCGCTGAACTCCGCGGCGAGGGGAATGGCTTTGATCGCGACCATGCGATTGATGGCGGTGTCGCGTCCAAGATAGACGACGCCCATGGCGCCGCGGCCGATTTCCCGCTCCAGCTTGTAACGGCCGAGCTTCTCGTTGTCGGGAATCGCGGCTGCGGCCGCAGCCGCTGCGGTCGGGCGCTCCGCCGGTGCGGCACGCAGATTCGGCGTGGTCTCACCCATGGTGGCCGGCGAATCCGCCTTGGCCGCCCCGGCTTTGGCTTTGGCGCGGTCGGCGTCCATCAGGCGCTTCAGGCGCGTGGCCACGTCCCTATAGGTGTTGTCGAAGCGTGCCAAATGCCGGTAAACGGCCGTAGCCTGTTGTATGCGGCTGCGCTGCTCCAATTGGTTCCCGAGGGTGTATAGATCGCCCAGTACGGTCGCACTGGGTTTGCGGCCCTTGAGCTCGGCAAATCGCTGTTCGAAGTTGTCGAGCAAGCGTGCGGTATCGCTGCCGACCGCGGTCTTTGGGCTGGGCATCGGCACTACAGGGGCGCTCTTGCCCATGCGAGACCAGAGAAACAGCGCGCTACCGGCGGCCAATAGCCCAGCACCGGGCATCCAGAGCCAGGTCAAGGCGGGGCGGCTGGCAAGCAATCGGAGCAACAGGACGGCTGCTAGGATCCCAAAGCCCACAATCGCTGCGATCAGTCCAAATTTCCGCATGCAATAGACATAATCCGAGTCAATAAGCCCGGCAGTATAGGTGATCGGGCGACAATACCAGCAATCCTAAATTCACATATCGGTGCTAAGTAAGCCAATGGCGAAGTCGAAAGAGGTTTTCGTGTGTCACAGTTGCGGGGCTGCCGCGCCGAAATGGCAGGGGCAGTGCGCCACCTGCGGCGAATGGAACACCCTCGTCGCAGAACTCCAAGCGGCAAATCCCCGCAAGGCGAGTGCGGCTACACCTGCGCGAACCGACGTCTCCGCCTCATTGGCGGTTGAGGCAGCGGCTGAAACTGCGCGGCTGCTCACAGGCTCCGCGGAGCTCGACCGCGTGTTGGGCGGCGGACTCGTGCCGGGCTCGGTGACCTTGATCGGCGGCGACCCCGGAATCGGCAAATCCACGCTGATGCTGCAGGCGGCTGCCGCGCTGAATGCCTACGGGGCGGTGTTATACGCCACGGGAGAGGAGTCGCTGAAACAAGTCGCGTTGCGCGCGCGGCGCTTAGGGTTGGAAGCGGCGACAGCGCGGCTCGTTGCCGAGACCTGTGTCGAGAGCATCGTCGGCGCGGCGGCGGGACTCACGGCGCAGGTGCTCATCGTCGATTCCATTCAGACCATGTATTCCGAGCGCGTGGAGGCAGCGCCGGGCGCGGTGTCGCAATTGCGCGAGTGCACCGCGGAGCTGGTGCGTTTTGCCAAGGCCAGCGGCACCGCGGTGCTGTTGGTGGGCCATGTGACGAAGGAAGGGCAAATCGCCGGCCCGCGCGTGCTCGAGCACATGGTCGACACGGTGCTGTATTTCGAGAGCGATACCGGCAGCCGCTATCGCGTGCTGCGCTCGGTCAAGAATCGATTCGGCGCCGCCAATGAGATCGGGGTATTCGCGATGCTGGAGCAGGGCCTGCGTGAGGTGACCAACCCCTCAGCGATATTCCTGTCGCGCCATGCGGAGCCGGTTGCCGGCAGCGTCATCACGGTGATGCGCGAAGGCACGCGGTCGCTGTTGATCGAAGTGCAGGTGTTGGCCGACGACAGTCTCGGCGCGAATCCACGCCGTGTTGCGGTCGGCATCGATGGCAATCGATTGACTATGCTGCTCGCCGTCGCGCATCGCCACGGGGGCCTGTTGCTGCAAGGCCAGGATGTGTTCGCCAATGTGGTGGGTGGAGTGCGCCTTGCGGAGACCGCCGGCGATCTGGCGATCGTGATGGCCGCGCGCTCCAGCTTGAACAATTCCCCCGTGCCGAGTGCTTTGATTGCCTTCGGCGAGCTGGGGCTCGCCGGCGAAATTCGTCCGGTGCCGTTCGGCGAAGAGCGGCTGCGCGAAGCGGCGAAACACGGCTTCAAACTCGCGGTGGTTCCGGAAGCCAATGTGCCGAAGCGCCCGCCCGAGGGGATGACGGTGCGCGGCGTGACGCGCTTGAACCAGGCGTTGGACGCGTTCTAGGCGACTCGCGCAATACTCAAGACAGGCGCCTAGGGCGGCGTCGGCTCCGGCGGACGGATGCGCACGGTCTTGATCGCGTTGTCGCCCGTTTGCAGGACCTCGAGCATGTAGTCGGCGAGCTTCAAGGTGGTGCCCGGCTCCGGAATGGTCTCGAGAAACTCGACGATCAACCCGTTCAAGGTTTTCGGCCCGTCGGTGGGCAGGTTCCAGCGCATCGAACGATTCAGCGCGCGGATCGTGGCAGATGCATTGGCCACGAAACTGCCGTCGGATTCCGCGTGCACGTCTTTGTGCATCATGGTGGCCGGGTCGGTGGTGAATTCGCCGACGATCTCTTCGAGAATGTCCTCGATGGTCACCAAGCCCTGGATGTCGCCGTACTCATCCACCACGAACGCCATGCGGCGCTTGTTGCGCTGAAAATTGAGCAGTTGCGTATTGAGGGTTGTTCCGGACGGTACAAAATAGGGTTCGCGAGCCTGGGCCGCCGCGGTCAGCGTCTCCACATTCAGGTGGCCGCGCGCCAATTCATGCACTACCTGCTTCATGTGCAAAAGACCGATGATGCGGTCGATCTCGCCTTGATAGAGGGGCAGGCGCGTGTGTTGGCTCTGGCGCAGCTGTTCCAGTATCCGGTCCCAATCATCGTCAACGTCGATACCCACGATTTCGTTGCGCGGCACCATGATGTCCTCCACCGTGGCGTGCTCCAAATCCAGGATGCTGACGAGCATCTGCTGGTGGCGCCGCGGAATCATCGCGCCGGCCTCGGCCACGACGGTGCGCAGCTCCTCGCTGCTCAAGGAATTCGCGGCCACCTGCCGCGAGACACCGAACATGCGCAATACGCCGTTGGCTAGCAGGTTCGTGAACCACACAAACGGATAGAGCAGGAACAGGAGCGGCGTGTAAATGTATGCCGCCGGCAATGCCAGGCGCTCGGGATGCAGGGCCCCATAAGTCTTGGGCGCCACCTCGCAAAAAATCAGGAGCACGAATGCCAGTAACGCCGCCCCGAACGCCACCAGGAATTCGCCGCCCAATTTCAGCGCGATGAAGCCCACCAGCATGGGCGCGGCGACATTCACCAGTGTGCTCAGCAAGAGAATCAATCCGATCAGTCGATCGGGACGCGCCAACAGCGCCTCGGCCAGCCGCGCGCCGCGGCTGCCTTCGCTCGCCCGATGCCGCAAGCGATAACGGTTCAGACTCATCAGCGCGGTTTCGCTGCCCGCGAAAAATGCCGCGAGAACGAGCAGCCCTGCCAGCGCTGCAAACAAGAGTCCTAGGGACGGATGTTCCATTCCTTGAAGATCAGCCCCAATGCCGCCCGAACATATATTCGAGGATGAACTTAACGCCAAAATACGCGATGGCCAAAATTGCAAAACCGCTCAAGGTCCAGCGCACCGCGGATCGGCCTCGCCAGCCGAAACGCAGCCGCCCGATGAGCAGCACGCCGAAGATCAGCCACGCGATCAACGACAGCACGGTTTTCTGCACCAGATTTTGCGTGAACAGATTGGTGACGAACACGAAGCCAGTGATGAGCGCCAGCGTCAAGAAACCAAAGCCGGCGGCGACAAGCCGGAACATGATTTTTTCCAGGGCATCGAGCGGCGGCAATCCACCGGATAGATCGGCAACGCGCCGCGCGCGCAGCCGCCGATCGAGGAATACAAGCAAAATGGCGGTTACGGCCGCGGCAAACAGCAGCGCGGCGGCAGCCATGGACAGCAAGATGTGTGCGGTCAGCTCCCAGCCGGCGGTCGTCGCTTCGGTGTAGCTGCGCCCAGCCTGCCCCAAGCCGGTGCCGAGCGCCGCGCCGACCGCGGCGCTCGCCATCAGAATGGCGCCGAGCACGCGATTGTGTTTGTCGATCGAAATCAGACAGGCGAGCACCGCCAGGGTCCAGCCCAGCAAGGATGTCGCCTCGAGCAGTCCGATGGAGAAGCGGCCGTTGAGGCGCATCATGAGCAAGATGGCGTCGCTGTGGCCGATGATGGCGACTAGAATCAAGATCCACGCAACAGTTTCCAGCCGCGGCTGTTTTACAGTGCGCAACATCGCCCAGGCGCTTGCGCCGTACAGGAGAAGCAAAATAATGGCGAGAGCGAGAAGCACGGCTGGCCTAATGTGAGAGTTCCGATAATAGTATAATAGCCCCACCATGTTTGACCGATTAACGAGCAGCTTATCCGCCGCGCTGAACTCCTTGTCCGGCCGCGGCCGACTCACCGACGACAACATCTCCGAAACGGTGCGCGAGGTGCGTCTCGCGCTGCTCGATGCCGACGTCGCGCTGCCCGTGGTCAAGACTTTCACGGATGCGGTCAAGGCGCGCGCGGTAGGCGTAGAGGTGACGAAGAGCCTCACGCCGGGCCAGGCCTTCATCAAGGTCGTGCACGAGGAATTGACCCGGCTCATGGGCGAGCCGAGCACCGGACTCAATCTGCGCGCTCAGCGTCCCGTCGTCGTCATGCTGGCCGGATTGCAAGGCGCCGGCAAGACCACCAGCGCAGGCAAACTCGCGCGCTGGCTGATCGAAAAACAGAACAAGAAAGTGCTGATGGTCAGTACCGACGTTTACCGTCCCGCGGCCATTTTGCAATTACAGACCCTGGCGGCGCAGGTCGGCGCCGGCTTCGCGAACGCGCTGGCGAGTGAAGCGCCGGTTACGATCGCCAAGCGCGCCCTGACCGAGGCCACGCTGCAAGCCTACGATGTCCTGCTGCTGGACACGGCCGGCCGTCTGCATATCGATCAGGAAATGATGGCCGAGGTGCAAGAACTCGAGCGCGCGATCCAGCCGCACGAGCGGCTATTCGTGGTCGACAGCATGGCGGGCCAGGACGCCGTCAACGCGGCAAAGGCATTTAACGATGCCTTAACCCTCACCGGCATCATTCTCACCAAGGCGGATGGCGATGCGCGCGGTGGCGCTGCGCTGTCGGTCCGGCAAGTGACCGGCAAGCCCATTCTGTTTGTCGGCACGGGCGAGAAGTCCGAGGCGCTGGAGCTGTTTCAACCGGAGCGCATTGCCTCGCGCATTCTCGGCATGGGCGACGTGCTGTCGCTGGTGGAACAGGTTCAGAGCCAGGTTGATCAAGAGAAGGCGGAAAAGCTCGCCAAGAAAATCACCAAGGGAAAGTCCTTCGATCTCACCGACCTGCGCGACCAGTTGAGTCAACTGCAGAACATGGGCGGCATGGCGGCGCTGCTCGACAAGCTGCCGGCTCAGATGCAGGCCAATGCGGCCGCCGCGGCCGGGGCGGTCAACCCGAAGACCCTCAAGCGTCAAATGGGGATCATCGATTCGATGACGCCCAGGGAGCGCCGTCGGCCGGACATGATCGACAACTCGCGCAAGCGCCGCATTGCCAACGGGGCGGGGGTACCCCTGCCGGAGGTCAACCGGCTGCTCAAGCAGTTTGACCAAATGCAGAAAACCATGAAAAAGATGGTCAAAGGCGGGATGCTGAAGAACATGATGCG
>DASYIN010000136.1:0-5072 GCA_035997505.1 Steroidobacteraceae bacterium
AGGCCTTGATAGAGGAGGAACCCGGTGCCCCGCTCAGCTTCTGAGAACGAGGCTCCAGCAGCCTATATGGCGACTACGGCATATCTCCATCAGGGCTCGACGTATCGCCACACGCCGCTGTTCCACATGGCGCCTACGAGAATGTTATGGGTGCCGTCATTCGTGACGCCGATTTGCGCCGCACCTTCGACGCTCAAGGCGGCGGGAGTGCCTGGCTCGACCCACGTGCCCGTGCCCGGTTGAGAGGCGACTGCAAAGGCGGGATTTATCGAACCGCCGACGCCGACTGGAAATCCAAACATCGCGTAGACATTTTTGGAAGTGCCTACAACGACTGTCTCAATGTCGTTCAAGCCCACGTGAGCCCAGGTCTGTCCGTAGTCATTGCTCCTTAGGACGCCGGGTCCATGCACGGAGTAGTTGCCGGCCATGTAAACAACACCGCTTTTATCGGGCTGATAAATCTGTGCATCTCCAACATGTTCGTTCTTGTCCACTTGAACCCAGGCGGTACCGCCATTGGTTGTGCGCCAGGTGCCGAAATTTCCGCCGGTTTGATCGCCGATCCACAGCCAGGTCCCGCGCGTGGTGCCGGCACTGCCGGTGTCGATAAAGAAGATCGCGGGCGAGTGGTCGACTTGCATCATTCCGCCGGCGAGAGGAACGCTGGTCCAGGTCTGTCCAGCGTCAACGCTCTCGACCACGGAATCGAATTCGTGACCAATCATCAAGAGATGATCTTGGTCATAAGGATCTGCGACCGGGGGGTAGTAGTCCTGGCGACCCGTTGGAGTGACGACAATCTGAGTCCAATTCACACCAGCATCGACAGATTTCCAAAAGCCCAGTCCGTTTCCTCCTCGAATGCATGATTGATAGACAGTGGGAACATTTGCCGTACTGCTCGGCGCAATCGTAAGGCCTCCAGAGCAAGCGCTTACCGCAGCGCCATTCGTTCCTGTGTTGATCGGCCCTGTCCAGGTGGAGCCATAATCCGTGGACTTCCAAACTCCCTGGCAGTCGAACGAAGTGTAAAGATTGGAGGGATGCATCGGGTCCACCTGGACGGTTTTTGCCCCATAGTTCGAACACAGCGTGCTGACGAGGTCCACACCTGAGGGCGAAACGTTCGTCCAGACACCAAAATTCGTGGGCGGAGGGCCCGAGGGAGCCGCGCTGGCTTGAGCGGAGTTGGCGCTTTCACCAGCCGCATTGACGGCCGACACGACGTAGTAATAAGTGGTTCCATTGGTGAGCAGGAGATCGTTGTAGGCAGGCGAGGTAGGCGCCGCGATCTGTGTGTAGGGTCCGCCGCTGGTTGTGGCGCGTTTCACATGGTAACTAGTTGCACCACTACTGGCTGTCCAAGCAAGGCTTACCGAGGAATCGCCGGCGGTCGCCACGAGATTCGCCGGTACAGGCGGAGGCGCGCTCGGTGCCACGGGTTTTGCGGAGACTTGCGTGGAATTCGCACTGCTCTCGCCGGCGGCGTTGACCGCCGATACGACGTAGTAATAAGTCGTCCCATTGGCGAGCGCGGAATCTGTAAAGGAGGCCGAGGTAGGCGTCGCGATTTGCGTATAAGGTCCGCCGCTGGTTGTGGCGCGCTTTACATTGTAGGTCGTTGCACCGCTGCTGGCGGTCCAGGTGAGGCTTACCGTGGCATTGCCGGGGGTTGCCGCGAGATTGATCGGTACGGGCGGAGGCGCGGCCGCGGGAGTCGCGGAGGCCTGCGCGGAGTTCGCACTCTCGCCGGCGGCGCTGACCGCCGATACGACGTAATAATAGGTCGTCCCGTTGGTCAGCGAAGAATCGGTATACGAGGCCAGGGTGGGTGCCGAGACCTGTGTGAAGGGTCCGCCGCTGGTTATGGATCGCTTGACGTTGTAACTCGTTGCCCCGCTGCTGGCGGTCCAGGTGAGGCTTACCGAAGCGTCGCCTGCGGTGGCCACGAGACTGTCGGGGGCAGCAGCTGGGGGGGTGGTTTTGGGTAAGCAGCCGGCAAGGAGTGCCAAACACACCACTAACGTGAAGCCGCGGAGGGTAACTAATTTGGGGTGGTGCTCGAACATCTCAGACTCCTCATCCCAGGCATTACTTGGAAATTTCAACGAATTCCCCATCTTAAGGTGCAACAGAGACATCGGCTACTGCAAGTGTCGCGAAGCGCGCACATCGGACGCGGATTCGAGGTCGGCATCTGGGCCAACCCGTCCCCATGGTCCCGTGAATTGAATTTAACTTATTGTACCGCGGGTGAGCCACCGGATATCGAGTGCACCGATCCCCAGCCGCAAAAACCACCCCGTGCGGGGTGGTTTTTGCAGGTCTGCCCCGGACTCAAGTACCGGGATATTTGTTGTTTGAACCAGGAAGAACCGGCACACCTCCGGGCACATCGACCAGCACAATGTCGACGTTGGACGAGACCATGGGCTGATCCGATCCGAGCTGAACCACGTTGGTCCCGGCGACTAAATCCGTGATGGGGATCGTCACGGCAAAAGTGCGCCAGGTGTTCTGCGTCCTGTCGGGATAGGGCCACGGCGTCGGATGCGCATGCCCGTTCACCGTCACATTGATCACCGTTGGAATCGGGGCGGTTTCATTGTGGAAATTGAACAGCACGCGCACCGCTGAGGCTTGCGGGTTCGCGGGCATGTTCGCGACATTCCAGCTTGCTTGAGCATTGGCCAGAGAGAATTGCCCTAAGTTCAAATCCCCATAAGGCCCGCAGCACGTATTGGCGTCCGGTGCATCGTAGCTGAAGTCCCGATACGTGAACGGTCCGTCGAACGCGACGTTGCCCCAGGCCCACGTGTGTGCGCTCTGCGAGGGCGGAGCGCCTTTATCGGCGTTGTAGTGAGCATCTTCGAGCCAGATCAGGCCCCGCGTTAATGTGAGGTTGGCATTGGTGATCGAGGCGATCTTGTGCATGTTCTGCGGAGTGGCAGCGACACCCGCATCGGTCGCATAGATGTCGATTTCGGCCTGATTCACCCGGATCTCCACATGGTTCGTTACCAAGGAGTTGTCCGCCGGTGCGAGGACGCAATCGAGTATGTTCAGCTTCAGCGCCGGATTCGAGGCAGTGCCGAAATCCACGCCCTGGTAGTTGACGTCCTCCATGACGTAGTTGCGCACAACCACCGCCGAGTCAACCGTCCAGCGAGCCTTGGTCAGGTTATTCAAGTTCGGGCACAGTCCGGCTGTTCCGGGAGGGGCATTGGCGGCGAAGCGGATGCCGAAACCATGCTCGGGCAGCGAGATCCATGAATCGAAGTGATTGAAGGGGTCCGGGATCGGCAGGTTCGACATCCAAAACTCCGGCCATGCCGCATGGTTGCCGTGAGAATCGTTGCTCACATCGAAGGAAACCGTGCCCGTCCGGCCCGCAAAATCGAACGGTTGTTTCGGGTACATGGCGAGCGAGGCCACGTCGCCGTTCTCAAAAGTACCTGATGGGTTGTCGTTGGTGGCCTCATGCACGTGGCCATTGCAGATCATCACATCACTCGGCGGACGGACCGTACTTGTGCCAGCGCATGTAATCAGCGGAGTCTGCGCTGCCGAATTGTACTGCGCCCCGCCGAAATTCACGTAGCCGGTCGCGCGCGAGACGCCCCAGACATTGGGGTCCAAATCTCCTGTACGGGTGCCGGGGATGCCGGCCGGGGTGCTGAAGGGGTCGCAGAATATGACGGGCGTATTGCCCAGCTGCATTCCGCAGGATGCGCTGGTAGTCGGGGCAACCGGAACCGTGCTGATTTGCGCTGAATTCGCGCTTTCGCCGGCCGCGTTCAGCGCCGATACCACGTAGAAATAGGTCGTGCCGTTGGTGACTGACGTGTCGGTGTAAGAGGCGGAGGTGGGGGAAGCCACTTGCGTGTACGGGCCGCCGCTGGTGGTGGAGCGCTTCACGTGGTAGCTCGTCGCACCGCTGCTCGCCGTCCACCCGAGGCCCACTTGCGCGTTTCCGGCACTCGCGGTGAGAGCGGCTGGTACCGCCGGAGCGCTCGTCGCGGTGCCGGCAACGGGAAGCGCGCTGGCCTGCGCCGAATTCGCGCTTTCACCGGCCGAGTTGAGCGCCGAGACCACGTAGTAATACGTTGTGCCGTTGGTGAGCGAGGCATCGGTATAAGAGGCCGAGGTGGGGGCGGCGACTTGCGTGTATGGGCCGCCGCTAGTCGTGGCGCGCTTCACGTGGTAGCTCGTCGCGCCGCTGCTCGCCGTCCAACTCAAGCTCGCCTGCGCATTTCCGGCTTTCGCTGTAAAACCCGCGGGTACCGCCGGAGCGCTCGTCGCGGTGCCGGCCACGGGAAGCGCGCTGGCTTGCGCCGAATCCGCGCTTTCACCGGCTGAGTTGAGCGCCGAGACCACGTAGTAATACTTTGTGCCGTTGGTGAGCGAGGCATCGGTATAAGAGGCTGAGGTGGGGGTGGCGACTTGCGTGTACGGGCCGCCGGTAGTCGTGGCGCGCTTCACGTGGTAGCTGGTCGCGCCGCTGCTCGCCGTCCAGGTGAGGCTCGCCAGCGCATTTCCAGGAGTTGCCGCAAGATTCGTCGGAGCCGTAGGAGATGTGGGCGACACGGGAGTTGACGCGGGTGACGAGGAATCTGCGCTCTTGCCGGTCGATCCACAGCCGGCAAGCAGTGCCAGACAGACTGCTAGCATGCTGCCGCGTAGGGTAATTAAGTGCTGGTGCCGTTCGAACATCTCACATACTCCGCAAAGCGTGGTTGCTTTGAAATTCCAGGAAAACAGGATGATAAGGTGCGATGAGCTCGTACCGAAAATGTCGCGAATCGCACACACCGAAGTCAATTCAAGGAGCGTGGGAGTCGGTTGCAAGTTCGTATGATCGGTCTGGTTGAAGTGTGATAAGAGTCGAGCTTGCTTCGTGTCTTACCTGCTAAAATACGTGCTTGGGCGATGCCTACAGGATCATGAAAAACATAGTTTTAGTCAGCGGCAATCGGATCGCTCCGGCCGCGACCGGCGGTCAGGTTCGTTCCATCAGCATCGCCCGCGCCTTGGCCCGCATCGGACATTCGGTTCATATTTTTAGCACG
>DASYIN010000137.1:0-10533 GCA_035997505.1 Steroidobacteraceae bacterium
CATTGAACTGGAGCTCGATGACATCGCAATTTTTTTGGTGCATTTGTCGCTGAAATTCAGGCATCGGCAATATCAGTTGCGCTATCTTTATGACCTGGTCCGCAAGACCGCCAAGCCTGTCATCGTCGCCGGAGATTTCAATACCTACTGGGGCGATCATGAAATCTACCTGTTCACGCAAGCCGCCGGTTTGAGCAGCGCCAACACCGAGGGGTTATTTTCTTACCCAAGCCGCAGCCCTCGCAAGGAGCTGGATTTCATCCTGCATAGTGCGCAAATCCAGGTGAACCGATTCGAAATTCCGGACGTTCAATTCTCCGATCACCTGCCCTTGGTCTGCGATTTCACCATTCTCACCTCCGTCCAACGAGCCGCATGAGCAACTGGTCCCTGCAAGTCGATGCCGACCGAATCGCCTGGCTCACCTGCGATATGGCGGGAGGCTCGGCGAATGTGCTGTCGGCGGACATGGTGCGTGAGCTTGCGGCAAAGCTTACGGAAATCGCTGCACTGCGCCCGCACGGCCTGATCGTGCAGTCGGGCAAAGCGAGCGGATTTATCGCCGGCGCCGACATCAAGGAGTTCGTAAAGATCAGCAGCCCCGCGGAAGGCTACGAACTGATCCGTGCCGGCCAGTCCGTCATGCAGCAGCTGGAGGATCTGCCCTGTCCGAGCGTGGCGGCCATCCGCGGCTTCGCCTTGGGCGGGGGCCTGGAACTGGCGCTCGCCTGCACCTATCGGATCGGCGCCGATGACGCCGCGCTTTCGTTGGGACTGCCGGAGGTGCTGCTCGGCATTCACCCGGGGTTCGGCGGCACGGTGAGAAGCGTTCAGCGCATCGGCGTACGTGCGGCGCTCGAGCTGATGCTCAAGGGCAGGCCTTTTCGCGGCGCACGGGCCTTAAGCACGGGGCTCTTGGACGCGCTCGTGCCGCCTGCTGAGCTTGCGGCCTCAGCCAAATCCCTGCTGCTGCGCCGTCCATCCCCAAGTCGGCCGCCGCTGCTCGACACACTCATGAACCTGGGCGCCTTGCGGCCTTTTGTTGCCAAACGGACCGAGGCGACCTTGAGGGGCACGGTGCGCCGCGAGCATTATCCAGCGCCTTATGCCATCGTCGATCTCTGGCGGCGCCATGGCGCGGCGGGCGCGGGCGCGTACGAAGCCGAGGCGCGCTCCATCAGCGAATTGATGTGCTCGCCCTCCTCGCGCAATCTGGTGCGCGTATTTCTGCTGCAAGATCGGCTGAAGAGTCTGGGCGCGGCGTCGAGCGCCGATTTCAAGCATGTGCACGTCGTCGGCGCCGGCATCATGGGCGGCGACATTGCGGCTTGGTCGGCGTTTCGAGGCATGACGGTCACGCTGCAGGACCGTAGCGAAGAATTGATTCAACCGGCGTTGGACCGCGCCAAGTCCTTTTTCGAGAAGCGCCTCAAGGATGCTTCAGCGGCCGCCGCCGCTCTGTCCCGGCTGAAAATGGACGTCAAGGGCGAGGGTGCTGCCGGTGCCGACGTCGTCATCGAAGCCATTTTCGAGAACATCGAGGCAAAGCAGTCGCTGTACGCGACTCTCGAACCGAAGCTCAAGGCGTCCGCGATCCTCGCCACCAATACCTCGAGCATTAAAATCGAGACCTTGGGCGAAAAACTGGCTGATCCCAGCCGGCTGGTCGGTATTCACTTCTTCAACCCCGTGGCGCAGTTGCAGCTCGTAGAGGTCGTGCAGGGGGCGAATACCCGGCTGCAGGTTCGAAACGATGCGCTGAAGTTCACCCGCAAACTCGACAAGCTGCCCTTGCCCTGCAAAAGCGCTCCGGGTTTCGCGGTGAATCGCATTCTGACGCCCTACGTGAACGAGGCATTGTTCGCGCTCGAATCCGGGATACCGGCGGAGGTCATCGATTGCGCCGCGGTACGCTTCGGCATGCCGATGGGTCCGATCGAGCTGACGGATGTCGTCGGCCTGGATATATCCCTGCACGTCGGTCAGGTGCTGAGCGCGGCTTTCCATCGAGAAATTCCGCAGAGTTTGATCAAGCTGGTGGAGCAGAAAAAGCTTGGGCGCAAGAGCGGCGAAGGTTTTTATCGCTGGCAGGACGGCAAGGCGCAAAAGAACAAAACCGTGAACGCCGCCGTGCCGGCAGATTTGGAGGACCGCCTGATACTGCCCATGCTCAACGAAGCGGTCGCCTGCCTTCGCGAAGGTGTCGTTGAGGATGCCGATTTACTGGACGCCGGTGCGGTATTTGCGACTGGTTTTGCGCCTTTCCGGGGCGGCCCGCTGCAGTATGCTAGGGACCGAGGCGTCCAAAATGTTGTACAACGTCTGAACGAGCTTGCAGATCGCTACGGAGAACGCTTCCGTCCGGACGCCGGATGGGGCGATATTTCCGCCTAACAGCCATCCGATGTGAACCACTGCAGGCCTGCGCCAAGGCCGCGTATGGTAGGATTCGCAGGCAAAATCATAGGGTTGAAAGCCTAGAGGCAGAAGAATTTTTCGATGGACGAGCGACCAGTTGACCTTGCTATATTGAAGACTTTCTCGCCGCTTGACGGCCTGAAGGCCGAGAATCTGCACGCGCTTGCCCGTAAAACGGTGGTGCGCGAATTGGGTGCGGGGCGTGTGCTGTTCAAAGAAGGCGATACCGATAAGCGCACCTACTACCTCGTGAGCGGCCAGGTGGAACTGCGAGCCGAAGAGCGCGTCATGGGCGTGATCAGATCGGGTACGCCGGAAGCTCGTTCGGCCCTCGCGCCAGGATTGCCGCGAAAGTTCACCGCGCGCGCCGCGATGGATATTGAATACATCATGATCGACAGCGACCTGCTGGATGTGCTGTTGACATGGGACCAGACCGGTCAGTACGAGGTCGCCGAGCTTCGAGGCGACGGCTTGGATGTCACCGGCGATTGGATGACGACGCTGCTGCAGACCAAAGCGTTTCACCGCATTCCGCCCGCCAACATTCAGGCCATCTTCATGCGCATGCAGCGCCTCAACTATCGCGCGGGCGATGTCGTCATCAAACAAGGCACCGAAGGCGACTTCTTCTATGTGGTGGTCGCCGGCAAATGTATCGTGACGCGCGAGACCCCCCTGAACAAGGAAGGCATCAAACTCGCGGAATTGGGACCCGGCGACAGCTTTGGCGAAGAGGCGCTGATCGCGGAGGCCAAGCGCAACGCCACCGTCACCATGTTCACCGATGGCACGCTGATGCGCCTCGGGAAGAGTGATTTTCAGACGCTGCTCAATGAGCCCCTGCTGCAATGGGTCGATCAGCAGAAGGCGCGCGAGATCGTCGCGAGCGGCGGCAAATGGCTCGATGTGCGGCTACCGAGCGAATTTCAAAATTTCCGAATCGACGATGCGGTGAATATTCCGCTGTATTTCATCCGGCTGAAGATCAATGCCTTGGACAAGAACACCCAATACGTCGTGTGCTGCGACACCGGTCGGCGCAGTTCCGCGGCCGCTTATATCTTGAGCGAGCGCGGCTTCGAAGCGTATGTGTTGAAAGGCGGACTGGCCGCAAGCGAAGCCGCCCGCTCCCGCAGTGCCTGATCCCGCGCCCGGACCGGAGAACGGCAAGGGACTCAGCCTCTTCACCCCAAAGCCGAAGTTCGAATACAAGGCGCCGTCGCTGCTTTGGGAATACCGCTATCTCGCGATTTTTTTTGTGATCGCGATCATCGCTGGTTCGATTTATATTTTTCGAGCGCCGCACAAGACGCCCGAGGTTGAAGCGCCCGCGCCCTCTTCCGAGCCGGTGTACGTGGAGCCGATTACCAGTCCGCGATCGATTCCGGAACCGCCGCCATCGAGCGCGCGGTAGCTCACATCGTGTGGGTGGGCTTGTCGCCGCCGAGCGCACCGGCCAGATAGTTCTCGATTTTCTTCTGGGTGTTGCCGCGGTCCTGATCGCTGAACTGCACTCCAATCCCCGCCGTACGTTTACCCTGGGCGCCTTTCGGAGTCATCCATATCACGCGTCCGGCCACGGGCAGCTTTTCTTCCTCGCCCATGAGATTCAGCAGCATGAAGACTTCATCGCCCAACCGATAGTTGCTGTTGGTCGGAATGAACAGGCCACCGTTCTTGACGAACGGCATGTAGGCGAGATACAGCGCGCTCTTGTCCTTGATGGTAAGCGTCAGTAGACCCGGTTTATTGCTTGGACTTCTCAATTCCTATGATTCCCGCATTGACTCTCACTTCCCCAGCGCCGATCGACCGCCAACCAGCAACGCCTCGAGCGCCAATTGCTGATTCATGCCCGTCGTGGCAAGACGCCTGACGTCTCGGGCTGCATCCAGAAGCTCGAATAAGGCCCTTATCTTGGGCTTAAGTAAAGCGGCAGGCAAGCGGACCGGTTCCGCAGTTTGATGCGAAGTGCCTGCTCCCATGGACGCTTCTACTCGCTGTGTGATCCAGTTCTCAAGCCAAACCACACGCACGCCCGGATGGGACCGGATCCACCGATCCGCAAGCAGCGTAATATCCACGGATCCCTCCGCAAGCTCCGCCATGCATTGGCGCATGTCGGCGTCGATCGCCGCCAAGCCGTCGGCGTCCAGCCGCAAAGCCAGGAGTGGTGCTCCGCCGGCGAGCGAGAGCGCCGCCCTCCACTCTTGGGCGGAGGAATGTGCGCGCAGCCATTCGATCGCCTCGTCGGACGGCGGCGGCCGCAGGCTCAAGCGCAGGCAACGGCTGGCAATGGTCGCCGGCAGGCGGTGGTTGGGCCGCGCGAGCATGATGAGTACGGTGTCGGCGGAGGGCTCCTCCAAGGTTTTCAGGAATGCGTTGGCGCCGTTGACGTTCAGTGCCTCCGCGCTCTCGATCACGCCGACTTTATAACCCCCGCGGTAGCTCTTCGTCGTCAAGGACTCGATGAGCTCGCGCACCTGGTCGACTTTGATTTGCTGAGCGTCCTCTTCGAGGCGCACGGCATGAGCATCGGGATGGCTGTCCGCGCGCAGCAGTCTGCAGGAAGCACAGGCGTCGCAGGGCCTACGCCCTAGCGACTCGCACAATGCCAACGCGGTGATCCAATCCGCCAGTTGCTCCGCGCCCAGCCCGGGGACGCTCAATACCAGCAGCGAATGCGGCAGGCGGCCCGCATCGAAGGCGATGCGCATCTTTTGCTGTGCGGCCTTCAGCCATGGCAGTGAGTTGGCGCTCAAGAAATCCATGACAGCGCCTTGAGATGTTCAAGAATGCGGGCACCAACTTCCTCGACCGATTGGGTGGCATCCACCGTGACGATGCGGTTCGGCTCAGCCGCCGCGCGCGCGCGATACACGCCGCGAACACGCTCGAAAAACTCGCTTCGTTCGTTTTCAAAACGATCCTGAACGGCCCCTGAATTTCGTGCAGCGGCGCGCGCCAGGGCGCGTTGCACGGGCGCATCGAGCAAGATCGTCAGATGAGGTCGCCGGGCTCCTTGGACCATGTGCTCCAATTCGCGGATGGGATCGGCGCTCAACTGCCGTCCGCCTCCCTGATAAGCGTAGCTCGCATCGGTGAACCGATCGCAAATCACCCAGCGGCCCGCTTGCAGATTGGGTTCAATGTGATTGGCCAGGTGCACTGCGCGCGCGGCGAACATCAGCAGCAGTTCGGCTGTGGGGGGGAGCGGCTCCTCGCGCGCGGTCAACACCACTTGGCGGATGCTTTCGGCGAGCGGCGTGCCGCCCGGCTCGCGCGTCACCACATGCGCGATGCCGCGCGAATTCAAGGCCGCCGACAGGCGTGCCACCTGCGTAGTCTTGCCGACACCTTCGATTCCTTCCAGGGTCACGAAGTGCGCTGTTGTGTTCATTGCGGCGACTCCGTATTCATCGCGGCGACTCCTGTGCCGCCTTGCGTTGGTGCGCGACATAGGCGGCCACCGCCGCATTGTGCTGCTCGAGCGTGGACGAGAAAACGTGGCTGCCATCGCCTTTTGTCGAGGCCACGAAGTAGACGGCGTCTGTCTTTTCGGGACGCGCCGTCGCTCGAATCGCCGCGGCGCCGGCCAGGGCAATCGGCGTCGGCGGCAGTCCGGCGCGCGTATAGGTGTTGTACGGACCGTCATTGCGCAAATCCACGGTGTGAATATCGCCGTCGTAATGTTGCCCAAGGCCGTAAATCACGGTCGGATCGGCCTGCAATCGCATGCCGATGCCGAGGCGATGCAGATACAGCCCCGCGATCTTCGGCAACTCCTGCGGCAAACCGCTCTCCTTTTGGACGATGGATGCCATTATCAGCAGCTCATTGGCCGTGTGGAGCGGCAGATCCGGGTCGCGATCGCGCCAGGCGGCATCCAATTCACGCAGCAATGCGGTATGCGCCTGACGCAGCAATTCGACATCGGTCGTGCCTCCGATAAAGCGGTATGTCTCGGGCAGAAATTGGCCTTCGGGGTCCGTGCCGGCGCTGCCCAGTTTTGCCATGACATCGACGCCCCGCGCCGCCGGACTCGCCGGTGCCGGCAAGGTGGATACGATTTCCGGATTGCGCCGCAATGCCTCGAGCATATCCTGGACCCGCCAGCCGTCGACAATGGTAAACGAGTGCAGCAATACCTGGCCGTTCACCATTTTCATCAGAAGTTCGCGCGGTGTCGCACCGGGTTGGATTTCGTATTCTCCCGCCTTGACGGCCGGCGCCAAGCCCTTCCAGCGTGCATAAAAAATCCAGGCCTTGGGCTGCGCAACGACGCCTTGCGCCGCCAGCTCCGTTGCGACATGCGCAAAACTCGCCCCCGCCGGCACTTTGAAACGCAGCGGCATCGACAACCGCAGGGGCGCGTCCAGGCTGCGCATTCCGGTCCACACAACCGTTGCGGCGCCGCCGGCGAGCAGCAAGAACACCACGGAAACAGCGATGCGCACGGTGCGGCTCACGGTAAAGCCAGCCGCGCTCGCAACTGGACGGCGGCATCCATGCAAGCGATCCGCGTTGTTCCCGCAGGAGTGCGTTCAAGCGCACTGACGGAGCGTATGCCCACCACTGCATTGCTCATGAAAATTTCCTCGGCCGACATCAAGTCGTCGCTGCGGATCCGGCGCTGCTCAACCCGCAAGCCAACGCCTGCTGCATTCTCCAAGACCCAACGGCGCATGACACCCGCCACGCCGCATCGATCCAGTAGCGGCGTCGCCAACAGAGCGCCGCGCCTCACGAACAGGTTCGACATGGTACCGCAGACCCAATTCCCATCCGGGTCGCTCATCAATCCCTCCCAGACCCGCGCATTGCGCCATTCGGCGCGTGCCAGGACCGAGTCGAGCCGGTTCAGCGTCTTGAGCCCCGCAAGGTGCGCGTTAACGCTCAGCGGCGTCCTGCACAGCCGTACACGCACCACCTCTGCGGCGATCCCTTTGGGTGAGGCGTGCAGCGTCGCAATGCGCGTGGCGTGTTCGCGCCCGGACGCTTGATAGCCTCGCGGACCGCTGCCGCGCGTCACAATCAGTTTGAGTATCCCATCGCTTCGGCCGGACGCCATCCGTTCGAGTTCACGGCGTAAATGAGCGCGTTCGGGCGCAGCTATTGCTAATCGCCGGCAACCCTCAGACAGTCGCTCAAGATGATAATCCAACAGTCGGACACGCCGCTGCCGCACCCGCATGGTTTCGAATAGACCATCACCGTACTGCAGGCCTCGATCGCGATGGTCCAGCGTCGAGCGTCGCCGGCCATTTACCCATGCGCTCACCGGCGCACCGCCAATGCCCGCAGCAACCCTTCGGCCTTGGCGCGGGTTTCGGCCAGTTCCTGCTCCGGAATGGAATCGGCGACAATGCCGGCGCCGGCACGAAAGTTGACGGTGTTGCCTTGTGCGGTGAGCGTGCGTATCAGAATATTCAAGTCGCAACTGCCGTCGCGATTCAAATAGCCGATCGACCCGGTATACGCACCCCGTGCGCAGCCTTCCAATTCGGCAATCACTTGCATGGTGCGAATTTTAGGGCATCCCGTGATCGTGCCGCCGGGAAACAAGGCTCTGATCACGTCGATGGGCGATGCACCGCTGCGCAGCCGGCCGCTGACGTTCGATACGATGTGATGAACATGCGCATAGCTCTCCACGCTCATGTACTCATCGACTTCAACGGATCCGCCGGCACAGACGCGGCCCAAGTCGTTGCGCTCCAAATCGATGAGCATGACGTGCTCGGCGCGCTCCTTTTCATTGTCGAGGAGTGAACGAACCAAGCGTTCATCCTCCGCGGCCGATGCGCCGCGGGGTCTGGTGCCCGCGATCGGCCGGGTCGACACGCGGTTGCCTTGCACCTGCACCAGACGCTCGGGCGAGGAGCAGAGCACTGCAAAATCCCCGTGCCGCAGGAGGGCCGCAAAGGGGCTGGGATTCGCGGCGCGCAATCGCTTGTAAACGGCAACCGGGCTCACGGGGTGCGAGGCCTGCGCCCGCCATTGGCGCGACAAATTGGTTTGATACACATCCCCTGCCCCCGTGTACTCGAGCGCACGACGCACCGCTGCGAGAAACCTTTCCGGATCCTCCTCCTCGATTTGAAACACGGAGTCCGCAAGAGGAGCCGAATGACGCAGCGTCGCGACGCGGCGCCTGAACTCATCCAGCAACCCTTCGTAGCCGGCTTCCGCGTACAGCCAAGCCTCGCCAGATTGGCGATCCCGCAACCAGGCTGCCGGTGCGCGCAGCGCCAGCGCCACCATCGGATCGGAGCTCCGCGGCAAGCCTAAACAAGGTTCGATTTCAGATGCCAGCTCGTAACCCAGATACAGAAGCCATCCGCCCGTGAAGGGAAATGGAAGCGCCGCCCCGGGCGCCGCGCCCGCCGATGCGCTCGGGCGCAAAGTCCGCCACCAGGATTCGAGCGCGTTGAGAAAGCCACTCTGCCCGGCATGGGGGCCCGTGACGCCGTGGGCATCGAGCCGCAGGTGCTCGCCGGTGACGATGGGCAGGATGTCGTAGCGGGCGCCGGCGCCCGACGATGCGGCCGCACCACTCTCGAGCAGCCCCGGATACTGTTCCGGAAACTGATCGACGAGATCTAGCGGCTCAAATCCGGCGAAAAATGAGTGAACCGTTGGTGCCACCGAAGCCGAATGAATTGGAGAGGGTGTATTGAAGCGACATCGGGCGCGCCGTATTCGGCACGTAATCAAGGTCGCAGCCCTCGCCCGGCTGGTGGAGATTGATGGTGGGCGGCGCCACCTGGTCGCGCAGCGCCAGGACGGAAAATATCGCCTCGACCGCCCCGGCGGCGCCGAGTAAGTGTCCGGTCATGGACTTGGTCGAGCTGACCGCGAGTTTGTCCGCGGCAGCGCCAAACGCGCGTCTGATGGCCAGTGTTTCCGCCCGATCGCCGAGTTCCGTCGATGTTGCATGCGCGTTCACATACTGTACTTGATCGGGGTTCAGCTTCGCGTCGGTGAGCGCATTCGCCATCGCCTTGCGCGCGCCCTCGCCGTCTTCCGGCGGCGCGGTCACATGATAGGCATCTCCGCTCATGCCAAACCCGACAATTTCGGCATATATCTTGGCGCCGCGCGCCTTGGCGTGCTCGTACTCCTCGAGCATCATGGCGCCCGCACCGTCGCCCATCACAAAGCCATCGCGATCCTTGTCCCATGGGCGGCTGGCGGCCTGCGGATCATCGTTCCGCTGCGACAGCGCTTTCGCCTGGGCAAAGCCGCTCATGCCGGTGGGACAAGTCGCCATCTCCGAACCACCGGCCAACATCGCATCCACCTCGCCCCACTGGATCAGGCGCATCGCCAGTCCGAGCGCATGCGTCGAGGTGGTGCAGGCGGTGGCGACCGCGAGATTGGGGCCGGTGATCTTGAAAAGAATGGACAAGTGTCCGCCCACCAGATTGATGATGCTGGCTGGGATAAAGAACGGCGACACTTTTTTCGGAGAGTGCGTCTCCATATATTTATCGTGTGCCACTTCAATGGACTCGAGGCCCCCCATGCCCGAACCCATCAAGATCCCGATGCGTTGGGTATTCGCCTCGGTTACTTGCAGGCCGGAGTCACGCATCGCCTGTATTCCGGCAATGACTCCATACTGCATAAACGCGTCCATGCGCCGCGCGTCTTTCGGCGACATGTAGGTTTCCAGATCCAGCTTTCTGATCTCGCCGCCGAAGTGCGTGGGAAAATTGCTCGTGTCGAACCGCTCGATCGGCGCGATGCCGCTGCGCCCGGCCAGGATGCTGGCCCAGGCGGTCGCGACGTCATTGCCGACCGGCGAGACGATTCCAAGACCCGTAATGACGACGCGTCGTTTGCTCAACTACAACCCCTAGCTAGGTTATGAACAAAGGACGAAGTGCTTGGGATCGACAGGGCCTAGGCCTTGCCCTTGTGCGAGTTGATGTAGTCGATTGCCTGCTGCACCGTGGTGATCTTTTCCGCGTCTTCATCCGGAATTTCTGTCTCGAATTCTTCCTCGAGCGCCATCACCAGTTCCACCGTGTCCAGCGAGTCGGCCCCTAAATCGTCGACGAACGAGGCATCATTGGTGACTTCTTCTTCTTTCACGCCCAACTGTTC
>DASYIN010000138.1:0-15997 GCA_035997505.1 Steroidobacteraceae bacterium
CTCCGCCGCGCAGCCGGCCGGTGAGCCGCACCAGTCCAAAACCGGCCAGCGTCAACACGAGACCGACACCGAGCACACCGGCTAGAACGGAGAGCACCAGCTCGGTATCGCGCACCAGGCTCCACAAAATGGCGAAAAGCGCCGCCAGCGCCAGCACATAGCTCAAGCCGTAGCGCAGCGGCGGCGCGCTCACGCTCTTGCGCAGCACCCGCGCCGGCGGCGTGCTTTTCAATTGCAGCAGGGGCGGCAGCGCGAAGCCGATGAGCATGGCCAACACGGTGACGAGTGCGATGGGCAGCGGCGCCAGCGACGCGGCGGGCAGTTCGGTGCGAATGAGATCCCGCAATACCCACGCCAAGCCTACTTGGGCGAGGTAGCCCAGCAGCGCCCCGATCGCGACCGCAAAGACCGCCAAAAGACTCAATTCTATGATGGAGATGTTCAGTACGAAGCCCTGCGACGCGCCCATGCACTTCATCAATGCCACGGTATCGATGTGCCGCGTCGCATAGCGCCGGGCGCCCATCGCCACCGCCACCGCCGCAAGCAACACCGAGGCAAGGCTGGCCAGATTGAGAAATCGGCTGGCGCGATCGATGGCAGAATTCAATTGACGGCTGGATTCTTCGACATCCCGCAAGCGCTCGCCCGAAGGTTTGGCCTGGCTCAAATATTCACGGAAATCCGCCACGGCGGCCGGGGCCCCCGCAAACAGGGCGGCGTACGTGGCGCGGCTGCCCGGCTGAATGAGCTGCGTCGAGGCGAGGTCCTCGAGGTTGAGCAGCGCCGCCGGCGCGAGGTTGACGAAGCCGGTGCCTTGATCCGGCCGGTAATCGAGCACCTCGGTCACCCGAAAAGACCCCTCGCCGATGCGCAGGGTGGCGCCAAGCTCGAGCTTCAGCTGCGCGATGATGCGCGCGTCGATCCAGACTTCGCCGCGGCCGGGAATCTGGTCGGTGGTGCGCGGCGTGCCAAAAGGTGCGTCCGCAATTCGCAAATGCCCGCGCAACGGATAGGTGGCCGTCACCGCGTTGAGCGCCGCCAGCTGACTCAAATCGCCGCTGAAAATGGCGGTGGGGAAGGACACCACCTGCGCACTGCGCAATCCGCGCTGGCGCGCTGCGTCGAAGTAGCGCTGCGGAATCGGGGTGGGCGCCTCGAGCCGCAAATCCGCCGCCAACACCTCCGCCGCTTGTGCGCGCACGCCCTGCGAAATGCGGCTGGTGAAGAACCCCACCGCGGTCAGCGACAGCACCGCCACCAGCAGCGCCAGCAGGAGCACGGACAGCTCGCCCGACTTGACGTCGCGCCAGAGATTTCGCAATGCGAAGCGCAGTGCCTGCATCAGTTCACCGTATGGCCGGCATCGAGTTCCAGTACCCGATTGCAGCGCTTCGCGAGGCTGCGGTCGTGCGTGACCAGCACCAGCGTGCTGCGGGCGCTGCGGTTCAATTCGAACAACAGATCGGTAACGCGCTGTCCTGTGGCGGTATCCAGATTTCCCGTGGGCTCATCGGCAAACAGCACCGCCGGATGCGTAACGAAAGCGCGCGCGATCGCGACGCGCTGCTGTTCGCCGCCCGATAATTGCTTGGGATAGTGCGTCAGGCGCGGCGTGAGCCCCACTTGAGCGAGCGCGGCCGCCGCCGCTTGGCGGGCATCGCGCCGACCGCCGAGTTCGAGCGGCAGCATGACGTTTTCGATGGCGGTGAGCGAAGGTATGAGATGAAAGGATTGGAATACGAACCCGACATGCTTGCCGCGAATCGCCGCCCGGCCGTCCTCATCGAGTTCAGTGAGATCCGTGCCGGCAATCAGCACGCGGCCGGTGCTCGGCTCATCGAGTCCCGCGAGCAGCGCCAGCAAGGTGGATTTGCCCGCGCCGGAAGCACCAACGATCGCCAAGGTCTCACCGGTTCGCACAGTCAGGCTGACATCGGCGAGAATGGTCAACGGACCATCGGGGCTGGCGACAGTCTTCGAGACATTCTTGGCTTCGAGTACGATTTGATCTTGCATCAGGAGCGCCCGTGAAACGGCTTTTGGCCCTATTCGTCTTGATCGTTGCATCCGCCGCGGCTCACGCCGAAGCACCCGTGATTCTCGTATTCGGCGATAGCATCAGCGCCGGCTACGGGCTCGCGCGCGTAGAACAAGGCTGGGTGGAATTGCTCAAGACGAGGCTCAAGGAACAAGGTTACGGTTACCAAGTCGTCAATGCCAGCGTCAGCGGCGAAACCACCGCAGGCGGTCTCGCACGGCTGCCGCGCGCCCTCGAACTGCACCATCCGGTCATTGTGATCCTGGAATTGGGAGGAAATGATGGTCTGCGCGCGCTGCCCATCGCGCAAATGCGAGCCAATCTGACCCAGATGGCGACGCTGGCCGGTGCCGCCGGCGCGAAGGTGCTGTTGCTGGGAATGCGCATGCCGCCCAACTATGGCCCGCAGTACACGGAGCAATTTGCCATGGTTTTCAGCGATCTGGCACGCGAGAAGAAGATATCTCTTGTGCCGTTCTTGCTGACCGATATCGCCCTCTCTTCGACTCTCCTACAGGGCGACGACATTCACCCTAACGCGCAGGGTCAACCTGTCTTGCTCGACAATGTATGGCCCCAACTCAAGCCCTTGCTTCACACCGATCTGAAGGCCGCGCTTCACAAATAATCACACGCACCGGGCGGCGGCGCATCGCCGCCCGCCCTCGTTACGGCATCACGTTAATCCAATCCCTTCCTTTACTTGGCCGCGGTCAGCCACTCGGCAACGCCGCCGTGACTGGAGCAAGTGCCGCTGTGGTGCGTGGACTTGGAATAGGTGCCGTCCTTGCACTTCGCCGTCGCCCCGGTCGGATCGGTGTTGCTGGCGGCCGTGGTCGGCGCTGACTTGGTCGCTGTCGAGGACTTGGCGGCGGTCGTGGACGCTGCAGGCGCAGTGGCCGGCGCCGGAGCGGCAGCCGCCGGTGTGGCTGGCGTGGCCGTCGCAGCCGCAGTGGCCGGTTTGGCCTTTGCCGCCTTTTGCACCCCGCCATGACCGCTGCAGGTACCCTTGCCAGTCGAGGTTGAAGTCGTGCCGTCGGCGCAGGTCGTCGTAGCGCCGGCCGCAGGAGCGGCGGGTGCTGCTGCGGGAGCCGCAGGTGTTGCAGCCGCCGGCGCCGCCTTGGTTGCCTTGGCCGCCTTTTGCACTCCGCCATGACCGCTGCAAGTGCCCTTGCCGGTCGATGTCGTGGTCGTTCCATCTTTACAGGTTGTCGGCGCGGGATCCGCCGCAAAACTGGGCATCGCCATCGCGAATGCCAGCAGAGGCGCCGCAACGAAGCCGGTTACAACTATATTTCTCATGTATGTCACTCCCTTGTTTAGTTAGTGTCCGCAGCGCCGATTGTAAACCGATTCCTCTCGAATGCGATCGGCATCAATGCTTCGGCCCGAGCGGTAAGATGCTGATGACATTGATGACAAAACGAGTGTACTGGCCGGCAGTCACGCCCTCGATCATTTTGCCGTCGACAATGACATGCGTATTCTCGCCGATGCTGTCAGGAAATTCCGTCATGCCGGCCAACTGCACATCGTTCGCGGCCAGGCAGTGAAAGCTCTGCGGCGGCGCATACATGTACTGGGTCTTGTCCAGAATCAGAATCGGGACCGTGTCGACCCCGTCGCTGCGCGGAAATTCGCGGAAGTGAACACGCCCGGTAAAGTCATGCCTGACTTGCAGCCACAAGCACGGACCGCTTCCGATGACGCAGCCGGACAGCAGCATGTACAGCCCGACGCTCACCACGAGGCGCATGTTTCTCATCGTTCTCGCTCCATCGCGCAAGCCATCGCTCAAGTCTGCGCCGCCGCCCGTCGCTTGCCTATCCAAATCACCGATGCCGGTGTGACCGTCCCGGCCGCTCTGGGTTCGCGGCATTCCAGAATGTCGAAACCACAGCGCTCGAGCAGCGCACTCCAACTCTCGAGCGTTCGAAAGTACCAGGGACCCGGATCGCGGAATTTGCCGCTGAACCCCTGCCAGCTCCCCTCCCGCCAGCCGTCCTGGTAAGGCTGCGCACCGCAGGCCGCGACCGGGTGCAGCGTTTGAATGAGCAGATACCCGGACTGCTCAAGGTAGTAGGGCACTGCGGCAATCAGCGAGTCGACCGATTCCAGACCCAGCAGGGAAAAATTGCACACCGCGGCATCGAAGGGACCGCCGCGCCACCGCCGACTCGCGATGGACGCGTAATCCTGCACGAGAAAAGTCGTAGTGCCCGGCATCGTACCCGAGGAGGTCGCATGGCCCGTCGGCGTATCTCTCGATGCCACGGCCTGCGCAACCAGTTCGGGCACGACGTCGACGCCGGTGACGCTCATACCGAGCGCACTCAAGGCCCGCGCGAGCCAGCCCTCGCCGCAGCCAATGTCCAGAACCCGCGACGGCGCAACGCTTGCGACGGCGTCGATGATGGCTTGATTTGTGACGAGCTTGCGGCTGGCGATGCTCGCCGTGCGGATCGCCTCGCTCCAGGGTGCGGCATTGGAGTGCCAGGATAGAATAATTTCCTGTTCGCGCGAATCGGGGGAATTCATGTGACTAGTGTACTGCCAAGGCGCGCGAACGTTGCTGGCACCCCGAGCGGATGCTATACACGCGGTACAAATTTAAGAGGCATGCCCGCTTGGATCGAAATTGGCTGAACAACTACCCGCCCGGCGTGCCCGCCGATATCGATCCTGACGCCTATCCTTCCCTCAAGGAGGCGATCGAAGAGGCTTTCTCGACCTATCGTCAACAGCCCGCATTCACCAACATGGGCGCCACCCTGACCTACGCCCAGCTCGATGAGCTCAGCCGCGCCTTCGCGGCATGGCTGCAGCGCAAATCGGGGCTGGTTCGGGGCGATCGCGTGGCCTTGATGATGCCAAATGTTTTGCAATACCCCATCGCCTTGTTCGGAGTGCTGCGTGCCGGCATGGTTGTGGTCAACACCAATCCCTTGTACACGCCCCGCGAACTCGAGCATCAGCTGAAAGACTCCGGCGCCAAGGCCATCGTGATCGTGGAGAACTTTGCGCATGTGCTGCAACACGTGTTGGCACGCACGGATTTGAAGAATGTGCTGGTCACCGGCGTCGGGGATTTGCTGGCCGTGCCCAAAGGCTTCATCGTGAACTTCGTCTTGCGGCATGTGCGCAAACAAGTACCGGCTTGGAGCATCCCCGGTTCGGTGTCGTTCAAAACCATCCTCGGCAGCGGTCTCGGCTTGAAAATGGAGCCCGTGAGCTTGAGCGGCGAAGATATCGCGTTCTTGCAATATACCGGCGGCACCACAGGGGTCGCCAAGGCCGCTGTGCTCACCCACCGCAACATGGTCGCGAACCTGCTGCAATCGCTGGCGTGGATCAGACCGGCGCTGCAAGCGGGGGGCGGCCGCGTCGTGATCACCGCATTGCCGCTGTATCATATTTTTGCGCTGACCAGTAATTGCCTGGCCTTCCTGCCGTTGGGAGCCCGCAATGTGCTGATCACGAATCCGCGGGATTTCCCGGGTTTCGTGGCGGAGCTGAAGAAGTATAAATTCAATTTCATCAGCGGCGTGAACACGCTGTTCAACGCCCTGCTGCACACGCCGGGATTCGCATCGGTTGACTTCAGCGCCTTGCGCGCCACGTTCGCCGGCGGCATGGCGCTGCAACCCGTGGTGGCGGCGCGTTGGAAGGAAGTGACCGGCAACAGCATCGCCCAAGGCTGGGGACTCACCGAAACCTCGCCGATGGTGACCGCCAATCCCATCGGATTGCCTTTCAACGGATCGGTCGGGCTGCCGGTGTCTTCGACCGATGTTTCCATTCGCGATGATGCCGGGTCGGAACTGCCCGTGAACGGAGTCGGCGAAATCTGCGTGTTCGGACCGCAGGTGATGCGCGGCTATTGGAACCGTCCTGACGAGACCGAGAACGTGATGTTCGGCGATTGGCTGCGCACCGGCGACATCGGCCGCATGGACGAACAGGGCTTCGTCTATATCGAGGACCGCAAGAAGGACATGATTTTGGTTTCGGGATTCAACGTCTATCCGAACGAGATCGAGAGCGTCGTGGCGGCACACCCGGGGGTGCTCGAAGTCGCCGCGGTCGCGCAGGCAGACGAAAACTCCGGCGAGGTCGTCGCGCTGTTCGTCGTGAAGAAGGATCCGAATCTCACCGCCGAAGCATTGATCGCCTTTTGCCGCAAAGAGCTCACGGGCTACAAGGTTCCGAAACACATCTATTTCCGCGCCGAGTTGCCCAAGACCAATGTGGGCAAGATTTTGCGCCGCGCTCTGCGCGACGAGCTTCGCGCGGCCCCGGCGGGCACCGCTGCTGCTGTTGGCGCCGCTGCCCCTGCTGGCACCGCTGCAACGCCCGCGCCCAAGCCCAAGCCCAAGCCTGCGAGATAAGCTCGCCGTCTCAATCTGCACGAACGCACCGGATTGGGCGATTGACCGCGATGCCCAGCGAGGCGCCTTATAGAGATCACCGGCCCTGTTCCGGCTTCGGTATTCAATCTAGGCGGCAACGATGGTCGAAGCGCACTCCGGCACAGGGCCGCTAAGTAACCTCGTAGTTCTGGACCGTCTCAACGAGCAGTGCGACGCGTTCTGGATCGACATCCGGTGTGATGCCGTGCCCTAAATTGAACACGTGCCCCGGGCCGGTGCCGTAGCTGTCCAGGACGCGTAGGGTTTCGGCGCGCAAGGTTTCCGGCGGCGCGAACAACGCGGACGGATCGAGATTGCCCTGCAGCGCAACGCGTCCGTCCACGGCTTTGCGCGCCTCGCTCAAGTCCGTAGTCCAATCGACGCCCGCGGCATCGCAGCCGATCGCGGCAATTTTCGCCAGCCACGCACCGCCGCCCTTGGTAAAGACTATGTTGGGAACGCGGCGGCCTTCGGACTTGCGCGTCAACGCATCGATCACCTGCGCCATGTGACGCAGGGAAAACTCCTCGTACTGCGCCGGTGTCAGCACGCCGCCCCAGGTATCGAACAGCATGACGGCCTGCGCGCCCGCGGCGATTTGCGCGTTCAAATAAAGGATCGTGGCCTTTGCCAGAACCTCCAGCAGCCGATGCAGCTCGCGCGGCGATTCGTACATCATGCGTTTGATCAGCCCAAAGGTCTTGCTGCTGCCGCCTTCCACCATGTAGGTCGCCACGGTCCACGGGCTGCCGGCAAAGCCGATGAGGGGGACGCGGCCATTCAGCTCGCGGCGCACGCGCGCGACGGCATCGGTCACGTACTTCAATTCCTGACCGGGATCGGGCACGCCGAGCCGGTCGATATCGGCGGGCGTTCGCACCGGCCGCTCGAACGTGGGGCCCTCGCCGGCTTCGAATTCCAATCCCAGATTCATGGCATGGGGAATCGTCAGAATGTCCGAAAATAGGATCGCGGCATCGAGCGGGTATCGATCGACGGGTTGCAGTGTGATCTCGCAGGCAATCTCGGGATTGGTGCACATCTCCAAGAAGCCGCCGGCCCGCGTGCGGGTCGCCCGGTATTCCGGCAGATATCTGCCGGCCTGACGCATCAGCCAAATCGGCCGCCGCGGCGTGGGCTCGCGCAGCAGGGCACGCAGCAGCAGATCGTTTTTCAGCGCCGCGCTCATGTTCGTTCGCTGGGTTCGAACAGCCGACTGTGCTCGAGTATGGCGTAGCGATCGGTCATGCCGGCGATGTAATCGGCCACCGCACGTGCCCTTCCTGCGGGCCCCTTCACCAATTCCAGGCGCGTGCGCGCCTCATGTTCATCGGGCATCAAGCCGGGATCGTTGAAGAATGCATCGAATAGTTCCCGCACCACGCGGCGCGCCTTGGAGGTCATGCGTTGCACCTTGTAGTGCTTGTACAGCTGCTCGCGCAAAAATGTCTTCAACGCGTGATTGAGCTCGCGCGTGCTGTCGCTGAAGCCGATGAGCGGCTTCGCATGCGATCTGACCTCGGCGATCGACCGCACGCCCGAGGCGCCCAGGCGCGCGGCGGAGGAATCGATCAGGTCGCTCACCAAGTGATTGATCATGCGCCGCAAAATCTCGTAAATGAGCCGGCGGCCCGCGAGCTCCGGATATTTCGCCAGCACTTCGTCGTGATAACCGCGGAACAGCGGCACGCCGAGCAGCTGCTCGACGCTGATCAAGCCGGCGCGAATGCCGTCCTCCACGTCATGATTGTTGTACGCGATCTCATCCGCGAAATTCGCGAGCTGCGCCTCCAGGCCGGGCTGTTGCCGATTGATGAACCGTTCACCCACATCCCCGAGCAGCACCGCGTTGTTATAGGAGCAATGCTTGAGAATGCCTTCGCGGCACTCGAAGGTCAGGTTCAAGCCGTCGAATTCGGCGTAGTGTTCTTCGAGTTCATCGACGACCCGCAAGGATTGCAGGTTATGCTCGAAGCCGCCGAAATCGGTCATGCAGTCGTTCAAGGCATCCTGCCCTGCATGTCCGAACGGCGTATGTCCGAGATCATGCGCGAGACAAATGGCTTCGGAAAGCTCTTCGTTCAGCTTCAGGGCACGCGCGGCGGTGCGCGCGATTTGGGCCACTTCCAGGGAATGCGTCAGCCGGGTTCGGTACAAGTCGCCTTCGTGATTGACGAAGACCTGGGTCTTGTAGACCAGGCGGCGAAAGGCCGTGGAATGAACGATTCGATCGCGGTCGCGCTGATATTCCGACCGGTATGCGGGCGAGGGTTCCGGATGGCGGCGCCCGCGCGAGTGCTCCGCATGGGCGGCATAGGCCGCGAGGCCGTTCATGGCGCGCGCCGTTTCATTTTGCGCCTTCATTTGAAGTGCTCGACAAGCGTGGCCTCCAGCGCCGCCTTGGGGTATTGGTCGGTGACAATGGCCCTTCCCAGCTTCTCGAGCAACACCAAGCGTACGGCGCCGCCCAGGACCTTCTTGTCCATTTGCATCAGTTCGTAGGCCTTCGCCGCGCCGATGGGCGGCGCTTCGATGGGCAATCCAGCGCGCGCCAGAAGATCGCGCAGGCGATCCTTGAGGCTCGCGTCGATCATCCCCAAGCGGCAGGACAGATCCATGGCGATGATCATCCCCAGGGCCACCGCCTCGCCGTGCAGGTACTTCTCATACGAGGTTGCGGCCTCGATGGCATGCCCAAAGGTGTGGCCGAAATTCAGGATGGCGCGCAGGTTGCGTTCGCGCTCATCCCGCGCGACCACCGTGGCCTTGATCTCGCAGGATCGACTGATGGCATAACTCAACGCTGCGGCATCCCGTGCCAGCAACTGCGGAATTTTGCGCTCGAGCCACGCGAACAGCAGCGGATCCCAGACGACGCCGTGCTTGATCACCTCGGCGAGACCTGATTTCAACTCGCGGTCGGGCAGCGTCGCGAGCACATCGGTGTCGGCGATGACGGCCTGCGGCTGATAGAAGGCGCCGATGAGATTCTTGCCGCCCGAATGATTCACCCCGGTCTTGCCGCCGACGGAGGAGTCGACCTGCGCCAGCAGAGTCGTGGGCATTTGCACGTAGCCAATGCCGCGCTGATAGCAAGAGGCGGCGAAGCCTGCGATATCCCCGACCACGCCGCCGCCCAGCGCCAGGACCGTCGCATCCCGATTCATTTTGCTCGAGACCAGGGCATCCAGCACCCAGCCGGCAGTCTGCAAGGTCTTGTGCTGTTCGCCATCCGGCAATATGCAATCCGCTATGTGACGCTGCGAAAGGCTGCCGGTCAGCTTCGCCAGATATAGTTTGGCGACCGTGGTATTGGTCACGATCATCAGGTCGCGGCCCGGGATTTGGCTCTCCAGCAAATTACGGTCCGTCAGCAGCCCCGATCCGATGGTGATGGGGTAGCTGGAGGCGCCTAAATCTACTTGCAGGACTTGCACGGTGTGATTATACGAACACTTAGGGCTTCTGCGTCCGCCGCAGTTCGCGCTGGATTTCTTCCGCGACGAGCTGGACCCGCCGCCCGTCGGTGGTGATCGTCAGGTCGGCAATTTCGGCGTATAGCATCGCGCGGCGGGACATCAACTCTTGGAGCCGCTGCTCCGGGTCGGTATCGTGCAAAAGGGGCCGGTGCCGCCCATGGCGCGTGCGTTCGATCTGCTGATTGACGGAGGTGGCCAGGTAGACCACGGCGCCGCGTTCCGCGAGCGCGTTCCGGTTGGCTGGGTCGATCACGGCTCCGCCGCCGGTCGCCAGCACGATGGACTCCAGGCGGGTCAGCCGGTCGATCGATTCCCTCTCGCGGACCCGAAACCCGGCTTCACCTTCTTTTTCGAAAATGAATGCGATGTCCACGCCGGTTTTTGCCTCGATGTCCGCGTCGCTGTCATGAAAGGTGTAGTGAAACAGCCGCGCGAGATGCCGTCCGACCGCCGTCTTGCCCGATCCCATCGGTCCTATCAAAAAGATGTTGTGCTTGCTCAGCATGATCTGCGCTGATCATAGCGGACGGCGCCGTCGGCCCGGATGTCTCGCGAAAAAATAAGGGGCGCCGAGAGGCGCCCCTTGTCTCAACCAGTCCGCGACCGGCGTTAGTAAAGGTTCGATCCTTCACGCAAGATCTTCGGCGTGATGAAGATCAACAGTTCGGTCTTGTTGTTGATGTCCGTCGTGCTCCTGAAAAGAGCTCCGAGGAAGGGAATATCGCCGAAGAACGGCACTTTGTTGGCGTCCCTGGACTTCTTGGTATCGAGAATGCCGCCGAGCACCACGGTCTGGCCGTCATTGACCAGAACCTGAGTGATGATTTGGCGCGTATCGATCGAAGGCACGCTGCCGCCGGTGGCGCTGGTGACTTGCTGACCGACCGAATCGTCGGACACGTCAAGATCCAGGATCACCCGATTGTCCGGCGTGATCAACGGCGTCACTTTAAGCTTCAGCACCGCGTCCTTGAACTGCGTGGTGGTGGCGCCGCTCGATGCCGATTCCTGATAAGGGATTTCGACACCCTGCATGATGGTGGCTTGCTTCTGGTTCGCGGTAATGACGCGCGGCGTGGAGATGGTCTCGCTCTTGCCTTCGTTCTGCGCCGCGGAGAGCTCCAGGTCGACCAGGTAGCTGCCGCCCAGCAACGAAATGCCGATGCTGCCATTGGTATTCGCCGCCGGCGTATTGACCTGATAGCGATTGTCCAGAGTGGTGCCCGATAGAGAAGCACCGCCCAAGCCGGAGCCGAGAATCGAGTTCGCGGCGTTGCCATTGCCGCTCACGGACAAAAGACCGCCGGGTCCGTTCTGCTGCGCGGTGGACACGCCGAACCGGGCGCCAAGGTCGCGCTCAAAGGTGTCGCTGACGATCACGATGCGCGCTTCGATCAATACCTGTTTGACCGGGACGTCCAAGGTTTGCACCAGGCGGCGAATGTCCGCCAGCTTGTCCGAGGTGTCCTGCACCAACAGCGTGTTGGTGCGCTCGTCGATGGCCAGACTGCCGCGCTGCGACAGCATGGAGTCCTTCGCATTCTGGGTCTTGATCAATTTCGCCAGGTCAGAAACCTTGGCGTAATTGACCTGCATGAATTCCGTGTGGGTCGGCGAGAGTTCTTGCACCTCTTTGTGCGCCGCGAGTTCCGCCTTTTCACGCGTGGCCAATTCTTCCGTCGGCCCGATGATGATGACATTGTCCTGGCGGCGCTTGTCCAAACCCTTGGTGCGCAGCACGATGTCCAATGCTTGATCCCAGGGCACGTTCTGCAATCGCAGGGTCAGGTTGCCCGACACCGAGTCGCTGACGACGATGTTCTGACCGCTGGTATCGGCGAGCAGCTGCAGCACGGAGCGCACGTCAATATCCTGGAAATTCAAGGTCAGGCGTTCGCCGGTGTATTCCTTCTTCTCCTCGGCACCCGCGGTGCGCTTCGAGGAAGCCTTAATTTCGACCGTGTACTGATTGTCGGATTGATAAGCAAGCTGCTCGAAGTCGCCCTGCGAGCTGATCACCAGGCGCGAGCTGCCCTCGACTCTGATGGCATCGACGGTTTGCACCGGTGTCGCGAAATCCATGACGTCGTAACGGCGCATCAAGTTCTTCGGCATCACGGTGCCGGCGAAGTCCACGACGATTTGCTGGCCTTCCTGGCGCACGTTCACCGGCGTGCGCGGGTCGGTGAGCTGCACGATCACCCGGCCGGTGCCGTCGGCACCGCGCCTGAAATCGATGGTACGAATCGCGCGCTCGGCGGGATTCGACGGGTTGGCGGCGGCGCGTGCGCTGGCGGCGGCCATTTTGCCGACGTCGGCGCCGGGCAGCTGGCCCAACGTCACGATGATGTCGTTGCCGTCCACCTTGGTGGTGTACGGCATCAGGTTGTCGACATTCACAACCAGGCGCGCGCGGCCATTGGCCTCGGCCGCCAGCACGGTGTCGACACCGCCGGAACGCACGTCGAATCGGCGCGACGCCAGCGCCAGGGTGGTGTTCGGCAGGTCGAACGCGATACGCGCGGGCTTATCGATGGTAAACGGCAGCGGCTCCGGCGCCGGACCGCTCATATGCAGTTTGAGCTGCACCTGTTGACCCGACAGAGTTTGAACGTCGATTGACGTTAGCTGGACCGGATCAGCGGCTCGCGCCGCGAAACTGACCACAGCCAATGCGAAGAATGCTGTCGCGCACATCATCGCCGTTCGTAATTGAATTCTAATCATGCTTTCGTCTCCCTGGGTGGCTTCAGTTGGCCAATGCCAATGAAGCCGGTCGCTCTATGTAGCCGCCGAGACCATCCGGAATGATTTCGACCAGGCTAATTCTTCCGCCGGTTATTTCCGTCACTTTGCCGTCGTTCTGCCCCATGTAGTTTCCGGGCTGAACCTTGTGAACCAGGCCGTCCTTTGATTGCACCAGCCCGTAAAAATTGTTGCCCACCTTGAAGGTGCCGACCATTTTCAAGGTGTCGAGCGAGAAGCCTTCCAAAAACTCGCGGTTGCGGCGCGTATTGACGCGTGCGCTGGCCAGCCCGTTGGACGCATTCGGCCCTTGCGGCTGAAAGGGCGAGCGCAAGTTGCCGGCCGCGTACACGTATGTTTCATACGGCTTCACTTCGGGCAGAGGCTGGATGCGCCCACCCGGCTTCTTCTTGGTGGCCTCGATCCATTTCTGCAAATCCGATTGGCCGCCCGAGCAGCCGCCCGCGACCAATGCCGCGAGCACGACGCCGATGACGCCAATACCCGATGTCTGTCTCACGTCTTGCCTCCCGCCGCCGCCGTCGTCGTTCCTTTCTTCGCCGCCGGTTTCGCGCCACCTTGATCTTCGATGTAGCGATAAGTCTTGGCGGTCACATCCATGGTCAAATTGTCGAAGCCGCCTTTTGCATCAACCGGCGAAATCTGAATGTCGTTCAAGGTCACGATGCGCGGCAGCGCGGCGATGCCGCTGACGAAGCGGCCGAAGTCATGATAGCTACCCACCAATTTGATCTTGATCGGCAGCTCGGCATAGAAGCCGTTGCTCTTCTCGCCGCCCGGCTGGAACAATTTCTCGGTCAGTCCCGCGGCCAGGCCGGTTTGTGAGATGTCGACCAGCAGGTTCGGCACTTCGGTCTTGCCGGGCAGCTGCCGCAGCATGGCGCCGAAACTGCGCTCCATTTCCGCGAGCTGCGCCTTATAGGCGTCGAGATTCGCCGCGCGTTGCTGCTTGCTCTCGAATTGCGCGCGCAGATCCTGCTCGTCGGCCTGCGCTTTCTGCAGCAGCGGCCGGTCGTCGTTCCACACGAACATGTACCAGCCGAAGGCCGCGACCACGGCAAAGCCTAAGATGATGAAGAATCCGCGCACCGCGAGCGGCCATCGGCCGACGTCGCGCGGATCGATACTGCGAAGTTGATCGAAAAAGTTCATTTCGCCGCAACCTTTTTAACCGTTGTTTCGCCGCCGTTGTCCACGTCCACGCCGACCACATCGCTGGTGAGCGTGAAGCTCGAACCGCCGGTGGGCGAGTCCTTGGCGACCTCCACCACCTGCAGCTGCGGGTTGTCCATCCACGAAGAGGAGTCGATGTTGCGCATGAAGGTCGATACGCGGGTGCTCGACTGGGCAACGCCCTTCATCTCGAGCTTCTTGCCGGTTTCCTTGATCTGCGTAAGGAAGATGCCCTCGGGAACCGTCTTCACGAGTTCGTCGAACAGATGCACGATCTCGGGCCGCTTGCGCTGCAGCTTCTCGATGATTTCCATGCGCGCGACCAGGCGCTGCTTGCGATTCTCGAGATCCTGAATGTCGGCGATCTGCGCATCGAGCTTGACGATCTCCTTTTTCAGAAGATTGTTCTTCGCGTTCTGCGAATCGATCCAGCTGGAATACAAAAGCTTGCCGCCCAGGACGAAGATGACGGCCGCAAAGGCGGCGCCGCCTAGGGCGACCATGAATTCACGGCGTCGGACTTTACGTTCTTGTTCGCGCCAGGGAAGTAGATTAATACGCGGCATGGCTACTCTTTAGTCGAAGCTGCGCAGCGCTAGGCCGCAGGCTGTGAGTAATGCGGTGGCATCGCGCGCCACTGCTTGGGCTTTGGCCTTGGACGACACCTTCATGTTGCCGAGCGGATCACCTTTGTCCGCCGGGACACCGACACGGCTCGAGATGACGTCGGCCACGCCCGGTATGTTGGCGCAGCCGCCGCAAATCAATATTTGATCCGGCTGGGCGCGGCCGCTGCCGGAGGCCAGATAAAACTGCAGCGAGCGGCTGACCTGCTGGGTCATGTCGTCGATGAAGGGGTCGAGCACTTCGGGCTGATAGTTGCTGGGCAGGCCGCCTTCTTTCTTGGCGCGGCCCGCTTCTTCCATGCTGAGCCCGTAGGTGCGCATGATTTCTTCGGTCAACTGCTGTCCGCCGAAGGCGAAATCGCGCGTGTAGATCACGCGCAGGTCGCGCAGCACGCTGAAGGTGGTGCTGCTGGCGCCGAAATCGACGACTGCGACGGTACGATCGACGCCGCCGTCGGGCATTTGGTGACGCATCAGAGCGCAGGCGTTTTCCAACGCGAACGCCTCGACATCGACCAGGTGCGCTGTCAATCCTGAAGCTTGAACCGCGGCTTGCCGCTGCTCTACATTCTCGGTGCGTGTCGCGACGAGCAGCACATCGAGCATGTCGGGATCTTTTTCGGAAGGTCCCACGACTTGATAGTCGTAGCTGACTTCTTCCATTGGGAACGGGATGTACTGGTCGGCCTGCATTTCGACCTGGCCTTCCAATTCGTTGTCGCCGAGAGTCTTCGGCATCTGAATCACTTTCGTGATGGCCGCGTCGCCGCTGATGGCAATGGCCGCCAGCCGGCTCTTTGCGCCCGAGCGTTTCACCGCGCGGCGAATCGCCTCGCCGACCGCTTCCGCGTCGACGATGGCTTTTTCATTGATGGCGTTATGCGGCGTCGGTTCAGCGGCATAAGACTCAACGCGATACTGGCCACCCGACATCGTGAGCTCGATGAGCTTCACCGACGAAGTGGTTATGTCAAGTCCCAAAAGCGGACGATATCTTTTACCTAACGACCACACAAATTTTTTCCCTTTTTGCTCAATACCTTGTAGGTCGAAACGCGTGCATGAGATTAGCTATGACAGGCAAACTTAGCAAGAAACTGTTAAATAGAACGTGAAGCTACTCACGGTAATCACCGCCCGGCAGCAACGGCTGCGCAAAGTGGGACCTACGGCCAATCCGTCGCGATCGTAAGCGTCGATTCATCCCGTTCAGACCTCTTCGCCCTAAGCTAATGGGCGATCGGTTAAGCTTGGTCTGGCAACCCCGCTGTCCCCTTAGGCAGAACCTTCGAGGATCGGTGGCTTTGCGTCCTCATCTTTCGATGAGTATGCCCGTGTAACCGGCGGTAATATGCATGCGCAATATCGCCGGTGCAATAAGTTAGAACTGTTTTCTGTGACCAAACGTTACCTAGTTCTCATATCGCGCATTTGTGTAGTCCTCGTTGGTGCAATAGCGTTAATTGCGTTCGCCAATGTCTGTGCTTATGTCTACTTGAAGCC